>DATARY010000088.1:0-11296 GCA_036263935.1 Mycobacterium sp. | reverse complement strand
AGCATGACCGCATTTCTCGTGCTGTGGGTCGTTGTGTAGCCGTCAGGTCTGGATCCGCGCCGGTCGATTATGTAAGGTGGTATACATAGCACCGGCCGGCTGAAGGGATCCAGGCGCGTGGTCAGTACCCGCGAGAGCATGGTGATATCCGCCGCGCTGCTGATCCGGGAGCGTGGCGCACACCCGACCGCCATCGCGGACGTGCTCGAACACAGCGGGGCGCCGCGCGGGTCTGCCTATCACTACTTCCCCGGCGGCCGAACCCAACTGCTCTGTGAGGCAATCGATTACGCCGGCGAGTATGTCGCGTCGCGAATCGCCAAGGCCGACTCCGGTATCGATGCCCTCGACGATCTCGTCGGGTACTACCGCAAGCAGCTCCTGCGCAGCGACTACCGAGCGGGCTGCCCTGTCGTCGCGGTGACGGTCGAAGCGGGCGACCCGGCCAAACCGGACGTGATCGAGCGTGCCGCGGTCGCCTTCGCCCGGTGGACCGACCTCATCGCCCAGCGGCTAGTGGCCGACGGATTGTCGGCGACGCGCGCCGAAGAGCTCGCGATGCTGATCACCACATCCATCGAGGGGGCGATTGTCGTCGGCCGGGCCGCACGCGATGTCAAACCCCTCGACCTTGTTCATGGCCAGCTGCGCGCACTGCTGCGGGCCGAGAAGCACCGAAAGGAAACCCCGCGATGACTAACAAGGATGTCGCCGCCGAAGTGGCTCCGCAAGGCTGGCAGTCCACCGCCTGCATCCTGTGTGAATGCAACTGTGGCATCGTTGTCCAGCTCGACGGTCGCACACTGGCCAAGATCCGCGGGGACAAGTCCCACCCGGCGTCGCAGGGGTACACCTGCAACAAGGCGCTGCGCCTGGACCACTACCAAAACAATCGCAGTCGCCTTACGTCGCCGATGCGCCGGCGCCAGGACGGCAGCTACGAGGAAATCGATTGGGACACAGCCATCGCCGAGGTGGCGGCGGGCTTCAAGCGCATCGCCGAGACCTACGGCGGGGACAAGATCTTCTACTACGGTGGCGGCGGGCAGGGCAACCATCTCGGCGGCGCGTACAGCGGCGCGTTTCTCAAGGTGCTCGGCTCGCATTACCGCTCAAATGCACTGGCGCAGGAGAAGACCGGTGAGGCCTGGGTCGACGCCCATCTGTACGGCGGGCACACGCGAGGCGAGTTCGAACACGCCGAGGTGTCGGTGTTCATCGGCAAGAACCCGTGGATGTCGCAGAGCTTCCCGCGAGCACGAACCGTCCTCAACGACATCGCCAAGGATCCCGGCCGCTCGATGGTCGTCATCGACCCAGTGATCACCGACACCGCGAAGATGGCCGACTTCCACCTGCGTGTTCGGCCAGGGACCGATGCTTGGTGTCTGGCAGCGCTGGCCGCGGTGCTGGTGCAGGAAGACCTGTGCGACGAGGCGTTCCTCGCCGATCACGTCAACGGCGCCGACGGTGTCCGCGAGGTTCTGCGAGATGTCCCGATCGGTGGCTACGCCCAGCGCTGTGGCGTCGACGAAGAACTGCTGCGCACCGCCGCGCGGCGAATCGGCGCCGCGGACAGCGTCGCGGTTTTCGAAGACCTGGGCATTCAACAGGCTCCGAACAGCACGCTATCCTCCTATCTGAACAAGCTGCTGTGGATACTGACCGGCAACTTCGCCAAACGCGGTGGCCAGCACCTGCATTCGTCGTTCGGACCACTGTTCCGTCACACTCGGGGGGTCGGTCGAACACCGGTCACCGGCGCCCCGATCGTCGGCGGACTGATTCCGAGCAACGCTGTGCCCCAGGAAATCCTGACCGATCACCCGGATCGGTTCCGGGCGATGATCGTCGAGAGCAGCAACCCCGCGCATTCGCTGGCGGACTCCAACGCGTGCCGCGAGGCGTTCCAATCGCTGGAGCTGATGGTCGTCATCGACGTCGCGATGACCGAAACGGCGCGGCTGGCTCATTATGTGCTCCCCGCGGCGACGCAGTACGAGAAGCCGGAGGCGACGTTCTTCAATCTGGAGTTCCCGCACAACACATTCCACTTGCGTCATCGGCTGATGGAGCCGCTCGACGGGACGCTCCCGGAGCCGGAGATATGGGCGCGGCTGGTGCGGGCGCTCGACGTGGTTGACGACGCCGAGCTGGAATCCTTGAGGCGGGCGGCGGGCGAGAGCCGCGAGGCTTTCACTCAGGCCTTCCTGCAAGCCGTCAGTGCCAATCCAACGCTGAACACGGTGCTCCCGTTTGTGCTGTATGAAACGCTGGGACCGACTCTGCCCGAAGGACTTTCCGGCGCGGCCGCCCTGTGGGGTCTTGCGCAGAAAGCGGCGATGGCGTATCCCGATGCGGTGCGCCGGGCCGGCCACGCCGACGGCAACGCGCTGTTCGACGCGGTCCTGCAAAGCCGCTCAGGTGTGACGTTCACCGTCCACGAATACGAGGATGACTTCGCCTTGATCACCCATCCCGACCACAAGATCGCCCTCGACATGCCCGAGATGATCGCGGAGATGCGGGCGCTGTCGGATGCGCAGCCGCACTTCACCACCCCCGAGTTTCCGATCGTGCTGTCGGCGGGTGAGCGCCGCGCCTACACGGCCAACGACATCTTCCGCGATCCGACCTGGCGCAAACGCGATGCCGATGGTGCGTTGCGGGTCAGCCTCGAGGATGCCGAGGCGCTCGGCCTGGTCGGTGGCGGCAGGGCACGGATCACCACCGCGGCGGGCAGCGCGGAGGCCAGCGTCGAGATCAGCGAGACCATGCTTCCCGGGCACGCGTCGTTGCCCAACGGCTTCGGCCTCGATTTCATCGACGGAGACGGTCAGGCACACGTCCCTGGTGTTGCGCCCAACGCGCTCACATCGTCGGAATGGCGTGATGCGTACGCAGGCACACCGTGGCACAAGCACGTCCCGGCCCGCATCGAACCGGTGCCCGCCGCGCTGATCGCCACCTAACTTCGGTCAGGGGAGCGGCTGCCCGATACCGAGCAGGTTGCCTTCGCTGTCGCGAAACCAGCACGCCTTCTCCCCCGACCCCTTGCTGGGGTAGTTGCCCGCGACCTCGGCGATTCCATCAACCGTTTTCAGTCCGGGTAGGTCGACCTCCTCGAAAACGACGCCGCGCCTGCGTAACTCGGTGACGACGGCGACCACGTCGTCCACCTCGAACGCCATCTGGGTGAACGTTCCCGGTGAGGCGCCCGCAGACTGGAACAGCGCGAACTCGCCGCTTGCGCAGCGGTACCGAAGCCCGCCGGGCCGCTCCTCGACGGGTTCGAGTCCGAGTATGTCGGAGTAGAACGCGCGCGCCCGGTCCAGATCTTGCGCAGGTAGGCGGGTCCATACGTGGCCTGAGTCGAGCATCGTCGTCCTCTCCTCGTCAGCGGTGCCCGGTTTGGATACCGGCGAACAGCGCTGCAAACTCCGATGAGCGGCTGGGATCCCGAAGGGCGCCGGCCGCATATGCCTGTGACGCGGGACCCGATTGGCTTGCCGGCGGCGGATTGTCGGCGACGACGAGCGCGGCAAGCGCCGCCGACGCCTCATCCGGCTGCTGTGGCGCCGGACCCGACGAGCTCACCCATGCGTATAGGTCGTCGCTGAGGTTTGGTCGAGGATCGCCACCCTCGGGTATGCGATCACCCCACACCCGTTCGAGTTCCGTCATCACGGGGCCAGGCTGGAAACACGACACCCGCACACCTGACGGCGCCGTCTCGACAGCGGCGCTGTAGAACAGCGTCTCCAGGGCTGCCTTGGCGGCGAGGTAGTAACCCATGCCGAGTACCGGAAGGCCCGCGACAAAGCACGACGACACCAGGATCAGATGGCCGTGGCCCTGACGGCGCAGCACTGGCAGGGCCTCCTGAACCAGCGCCATGGTCCCCCACACGTTTGTCTCGAAGCTGGTCCGTGCGACATCGAGGGACACCTGCTCAACGCCACCTATCACGCCATAACCGGCGTTGTTGATGACCACGTCGATGCGACCTTCTGCACCCAAGATGCTGTCGAGCAGTGGCCGCATGGCCGACCGATCAAGCAGGTCCAGACGTCGAACCTCGATGCGGCCCGGCCCGGTATCCGCGGCGAGCTCGGCGGCCGTGCTCAGATCTCGCATCGTGGCGTATACGACATGTCCGGCGGCTGCTAGTCGCCGCGCGGTCCCATATCCGATTCCCCGGGGCGACGAAGCCCCCGTGATCAGCACGACCCGACCCTGCACGCAATCCTCCGTTCGCCGTCATGCGTTGTCGGACAAGGTGATCGCTTGCCGCTCTGCAAGCCAACCCAGCTGTGAACGATCGTAACTCCGGCCTACGCCAATAGGCGCTGAGTGGCCCGCTCCACCACATCCCTGCGACTTCGCCCCTCGTGCTCGGCCGCGATGAAGTGGCCGCCGATCACCAGCGAGAAGCCGAGCATGCCGAGGGCCTCGACGTCGTCCGGGTCGTCGCTGAACGTGCCGATCAGCGCGCGCAGATATTCCATGCGCCGGTTGTCGACGCGTCGCAGGCGTTTGGCCACCGACCGGTCGCGCCGGGCCCAGTCCCGGACGGCGAGGTCGATCGGAAGCAGTTCCCTGGAGAAGGTGAGCATACCGGCCCGGCGGACCTTGTCCCTGGCGTCGCCGCCTTCCCGCTCGACGCGCGCCCGCACCTCTTCGGTGCTCCGCAGCTCCCACGTGTCGAGCATGTGCTCGAGGAACACCGCCCGACCCGGAAAGTGGTGATAGAAGCTTCCGCGGGTGACGTCGAGCGCCTTGGCGAGCAACTCCACCCGCACCGCGCTGGGCCCTCCCTCGGCGAGCGCGCTCAACCCGGCATCGATCCAGGCGTTCCGCGGCGTGCGGGTCTGGGCGACCATCTCATTCCTTATCGCGCGGCGGGTCTTGACGCCGCTGCGCGATCAAGCATACAGTACTGTATGTTTGGTTCAGCGATGCTCGACAAAACCGAACACACGTCACGTCCCTGGCGGATCCACAGGATTGCCAGGGATTTTCGGCTACTCGACGTGTGGGCGCTGCCGACACCAGGCGGCCCGGATGATTTCCCGCAACTGGTCCATCTGATGGCGACGTTCGACCCCGCGCAGACCTCCGCGGTGGTGCGTGGGTTGTTCGCGATCCGTTGGACGTTGGGGCGCCTGTTCGGCGTCGACCGTCCGGAAGAAGGCCTTGGCCAGCGGGTGCAAAGCCTCCGCGACCGCGTACCTGATGAATTAGCCGACACCGCAACAGGTTTCGGTGCTCATCTGTTCACGCCGCTCTATGTCGCCGATGACGAGTTCGCGATGGAGATCGCCAACCAGACGATGCACGGCGTGATACACGTCGGCTGGGTGCCGGACGGAATCGGCGGCTACCGAGGCCAGATGGCAATCCTGGTGCGGCCCAACAGGGCTTTAGGTCTTGGGTATCTGGCGGCTATCGCGCCGTTCCGCCACCTCATCGTGTATCCGCTGATGATGCGTGACATCGGCCGTGCGTGGCGCCAATCCGTGACAGGAGAGCGCCGGTGACCGGCGGCGCTCGCCAGGTCGATGTGCCAGCATCGGTTCGAGCGCTAAGCACCTTGGCGAGAATCGATTATGCCGACACGTTTCTCGTCGACGCCGGCTCGACGCAGGACCAGAATGCCGAACACTGGGCCCGGGAAATCATGGAGGGCGCTTCGCTCAGGATCCGAGGCCAGCTGTTGGCGGGATGGTCAGCGATCGGACTCAAGGTCGGCCAGTCATCAGGGCCGTCGGTGCTGGGGTGGGAAGTCCGCCGGAGCACGCCCGACCACATCCTTCTTGGTGCCGATTCGCGCATCGGTATGCCCGGCGAGCTGCTGTTCAAAAAGGACCGCGGCGCAGTGCTTTTCGCGACATTCGTGCAACAGAACAACCTGCTGGCACGTGCGGTCTGGGCCATTACTGAACCGGCGCATGTGCGGATCGTCCGCGACATCATGAATGACGCGAGCCGACGGCTTCGCGCATGAGGTCGCTAACTAGGGCGCCGGCGGCGCGTCGACGGGCGGCGTGGCTGGCACGTTCGGGCCAGGGGCCTGCGGCGGGATCGGCGTGTTCATCCCGCGTTGCGCCAGCCCCATGATCAACGCTTGCTTACCGCTGATCTCATGGTTCTGAACCGCTTGCCACAGGTCCTTCAGGTAGCTGACGTTGGGGTGGTCGGCGGGCACCGCGCTCGGATCCATCGTGGCGCCCGGCGGCAGGTTCTCCGGGCTCGACAGGTGCGGGATGCCGTCGGGCGGGGTAGGCAGGGGTTCGGAGGCTGCCGGGACGGCGCCGTCCGGGGCAGGCACCGGTCCCGGAGCCGCTTCCGGCGGTGCCGGGGTCGCGACCGGAGCTGCTACCGGCGTCGCTGAGGTGGTGAGCGGCGCGGGGACCGGCGTTGATCCCGGAGCCACTACCGGCGGCGCGGGGGTCGCGACTGCAGCCGATATCGGCGTCGCCGGGGTCGCGAGCGGCGCCGGGACCGGGTGTGGCCGGCTGGCGATCGGCGCTGGCCCAGGACCTGGCACCGGGACGGTTGGATTCGCAACAGGCGTCGACGCCTGTGCGGTCACCGGGGTCGCGGGGACGGCGGCAGGCACTGCGGCCGGCACGGGCGCATTCGCCGATGAGTCGGCGGAGCCGGCCTGCGATGCGGGAGATACCGGAACCGTGTCGGCGGCCGTCGGGTCGGCCGTCGCCGATGCGGCGAACAGCAACGCAGCGGTCGCGCCGAGCCCTGCCGTGGCGGCGGACAGCACCTTAGTCCTGACATCGATCGGCACCGATGCCCCCTTCCCGTTGCCGCCGTGCGGTCTATGGGTCTTTCATCCTGGCTGGCGAAATTGTTACACCTGTGCCCTTTGTGACCAAGGGGTCAATAACCTGTCAGGCCATTGGGAACACGTTTCACTTCGGAGTTTTCCTAACCCCCTTCACGTGGCCCCATCTGTGGTGTAGCAATGCGGTAACCCCACTAGACAACGTCATTGAGGATGCGTCGATGCCGACTCCCAACCTGCCGCCCGGATTCGATTTCACCGACCCCGACATCTACGCCGAACGGCTGCCCGTCGACGAGCTTGCGCAGATGCGCAAGGTGGCGCCGATCTGGTGGAACCAGCAGCCCATGGGCGTCGGTGGTTTCGACGACGGCGGCTTCTGGGTGGTGACCAAGCACAAGGACGTCAAGGAGGTGTCGGTGCGTAGCGACGTCTTCTCCAGCCTGCAGAAGACCGCGCTGCCGCGCTACAAGGACGGCGCCGTGGGTGAGCAGATCGAGCGCGGCAAGTTCGTGCTGCTCAACCAGGACGCCCCGCACCACACTCATCTGCGCAAGATCATTTCGCGAGCGTTCACGCCGCGGGCCGTCGAGCGGCTGCGGGACGAACTCGACCAGCGCGCGCAGGACATCGCCAAGGCCGCCGCGGCCGCGGGCTCGGGCGACTTCGTCGAGCAGGTGTCCTGCGAGCTGCCGCTGCAGGCGATCGCGGGCCTGATGGGTGTGCCGCAGGAAGACCGAATGAAGCTCTTTCATTGGTCCAACCAGATGGTCGGCGACATGGACCCGGAGTTCGCCAACAACGACGCGATCACCGCTTCGATGGAACTGATCATGTACGGGATGAAGCTGGCCTCGGAGCGCGCCGACAAGCCGGGCGAAGACCTCGTCACCAAACTCGTCCAGGCCGACGTCGAGGGCGGCAAGCTCTCCGACGACGAACTCGGTTTCTTCGTGATCTTGCTGGCCGTGGCCGGCAACGAGACGACCCGCAACTCGATCACCCAGGGCATGATGGCGTTCACCGACTTCCCCGACCAATGGGAGCTGTTCAAGAAGGAACGGCCGGCCACCGCAGCTGACGAAATCGTCCGCTGGGCAACGCCGGTCACGTCGTTTCAGCGCACAGCACTGGAGGACACCGAATTGTCGGGCGTGAAGATCAAGAAAGGCCAGCGGGTGGTGATGTTCTACCGGTCGGCCAACTTCGACGAAGAGGTCTTCGACGACCCGTTCTCGTTCAACATCCTGCGTGATCCCAACCCGCACGTCGGTTTTGGCGGCACCGGTGCGCATTACTGCATCGGCGCCAACCTGGCGCGGATGACCATCGAGCTGATGTTCAACGCCATCGCCGACAACACGCCCGACGTCACGTCGATGGCCAAGCCCGAGCGGCTACGGTCTGGCTGGCTCAACGGCATCAAGCACTGGCAGGTCGACTACTCCGGCGGGAAGTGCCCGGTCGCACACTAAGAGCGAATGATGGAGCGCCAGTAGTCCTCGGGTACCTCGGCGCCCGACCGCATCACCATCGCGAGGCCGGTGGCCATGGCCACGCCCAGCAGCCCCAGCCACAATCCGGCGAGGGCGATGATCACCCACATCACCGTGGTGACCGCCGGCCACGGTGAGAGCACGGCGAGCACCGGCGCAAAGAAGAAGCCCAGCCCGATGTACCACGCCGAGCCGGCCCGGTCGGATTTCATCACGATGTACAGCCACCGTGGGACGGGCCTCTCGATCGCCGGATGGTCCCGCATGATCGTCCTCTCGGATTCGTTGGCGCCCTCCACGGTGCCCCGCCGCAGGTAAGTGGTGCAATTACCTCAGAGGTAGTGGTCCAGGTCCCCTGCCTGAGCAACACTGGGCTCGTGACCACCGCCGTCCAGGTACCGACACCGCACTTCGGCTCGCTGATGCGGGAGTGGCGGCAGCGTCGCCGACTGAGTCAACTCGATCTCGCTATCGAGGCGGACGTCTCGGCGCGGCACGTCAGCTTCATCGAGACGGGTCGATCCACACCGAGCCGCGCGATGGTATTGCGACTTGCCGATGTGCTCGACGTGCCGCTGCGCGAGCAGAATCAGCTGCTGATGGCCGCCGGCCTGGCGCCGGTGTACGGTGAGCGCTCGCTCGACGATCCCGATATGGCCGCCGTACGTGAGGGCGTCGAGCGGGTTCTCAACGCGTACAACCCATTTCCGTGTGTAGTGGTCGATCGCGGATGGCACATCCTGCGGGCCAACGCCGGCGCCGCGGTGCTTCTGGAGGGCGTCGCGCTGCACCTTCTCGAGCGGCCGAACGCGTTGCGCATCGCCGTTCATCCGGAGGGCCTTGCGCCGCGCATCCGGAACCTCCCGCAATGGCGCCACCACCTGGTCGAACGGTTGCGGCGTGAGGCGGCGGTCAGCGGCTCGGCCGAGCTGTCGGATCTGTTGGCCGAAATCGAGTCGTACCCAGGCGGATTCGATGAGACCCGCGATCTGGGCGGCGTGGCGGTTCCGTTGGAGCTGTACACCCCGCAGGGGCAGCTGCTCACTTTCCTGAGTACGGTGACGACATTCGGGACGGCGCTGGACCTCACCGCAGCCGAGCTGAGCATCGAGGCGTTCCTTCCCGCCGACGAGGCGACCGCCGCGGCGCTGCGCTGAAAACGCAGTGCAGGGTCGCAAACGCCAATAGAGTCGGGCGACATGGAGACCCGACTCATTGCGGTGGCAGCGGTGCTGGTCGCCGGGGTTGCCGGCTGCGCATCGCAACCGCCTGCCCTTGGCAGCAAAACCGCGAAGGTGACGATCGACGGCACGGACACGGGCGGCCTGCACGCGGTGGACTGTTCTCAGACGGGGTGGTCGTGGATCATCGAGACGCCCACCAAGGCGAAGGGCTTCACCGCGGTGGTGGACACCGGAGCCAATCTCACCGCACAGCGTGTCGACTTCCGCGACCTCGGGGGTTTCACCGGCAGCTACTGGATAAACAACATCGGCAAGGCCGACGTGACCAGCACCGGCGGCAAGTACACGATCACCGGCTCGGCCGATGGCAGCTTCACCGAGAAGCCCGGCAAGGCCGCGACGGTGACGTTCAGGATCGTGGCCGACTGCTGAGCACCCCGAGCGCCGCGGTGCACCATCGAATGTTGGTCTGCTCGTACATCCGCCCGCCCATCAGCGTCAGGTAGGGCCCGATCCGCTCGGCGTCGCGTTCGTATGCGTCTTCGGTGCGCCCGCCGAGCATGTCGTCGAGCAAGCGGTCGTAAAGGGCCAGCTTCGCCTGCGCCCGCTGCCGCCGGGCCATCAGGGCCTTGGTGATCGCATCGGCATCGCCGACGTCGAACGCCTGCAGCTTGACCAGAAGCTCATCACGCATCGCGACCGGCTTGGCCGGTGCCCCGGTGAAATGCAGAAGGTCCTCCCGGCCGGCGTCGGTGAGGGTGAAGACCCGCTTGTCGGGGCGCTTCTGCTGGCGGACCAGGCGAGCGCGGATCAGTCCGTCGGCCTCCAGCCGGTCAAGCTCGCGGTACAGCTGCTGCGGCGTGGCCGACCAGAAATTCGCGACGGACACGTCGAATCGCTTGGCGAGCTGGTATCCCGACGCTTCGCCCTCCAGCAGGGCCGCGAGCACGGCGTGGCGTAGTGCCATCTCGACGGCCTCCCCAGTTCGGACTAGTATAACTCACACCTATTCAACAAATTGACTATTGAGGTGGTCAAGCCGTGCACCCATTCCGTAACGCGATCGAGTCGCGTGATCTCGATGCCGCCGCGGCCCTGCTTCGCGAGGACGTGATCTTCCGTAGCCCGGTCGTGTTCACGCCGTACCGCGGACGCGACACGTTGCGGCGGATCCTCGAGGCCGTGATCGTCGTGTTCGAGGACTTCCGCTATGTCCGCGAGATCGGGGCGGCCGACGCCCGTGATCACGCCCTGGTGTTCGAGGCCAGGGTCGGCGACAAACGGCTGGAGGGGGCGGACTTCATCCGGCTCGACGAGGACGGCTTGATCAGCGAGTTCGCGGTCATGGTGCGACCGCTGTCGGCGGCGCTCGCATTGGCCGAGGCCATGAAGGCACAGCTCGAGTCGGCGGACGCGTAGCAACTGGTACTGGTCAGACCACTTGACCTCTGGCCGGCGCGCTGGCACCCTTGGCCCATGGCCTTGCAACCGGTTAATCGTCGGTCGGTGCCCGAGGAAGTCTTCGAGCAGATCGTCACCGAGGTGCTCAGCGGCGAAATGCAGCCCGGCCAGACCCTGCCCAGTGAACGACGGCTGGCCGAGGTCCTCGGGGTCTCCCGACCCGCGGTCCGCGAGGCGCTCAAGCGGCTCATCGCCGCCGGCCTGGTCGAGGTGCGCCAAGGCGACGCGACGACCGTTCGCGACTTTCGCAGGCACGCCGGTCTCGACCTGCTCCCCCGCCTTCTGATACGCGCAGGCGACCTCGACTTCTCGGTCGTTCGCAGCATCCTCGAGACCCGACTTCACAACGGCCC
>DATARY010000157.1:0-16255 GCA_036263935.1 Mycobacterium sp. | reverse complement strand
TTCGTCGAGCCCTTCGATGCCCGCAGCCGCCGCGGCACGCTTGACCAGGGTGTTCTTGGCGACCGAGTACGTGGCGGAGTCACCGAGCGACCTGCGCAGGTCTTTGAGGTTGGCCACCGTGAGCCCGCGGTACTCGGTGACGACGGTGGCCGTCGCCTCCTTGAACTGCTCGGCGATGTCGGCAACCGTGGTGGCCTTGTCAGCCTTGGCCATGCATGCCTCCTGGTAGTGGGGACCGCGGCCGGGCCGGAAACGACGAACGCCCCGACGCAGACAGGTCGGGGCGCGAAAGAACTAATGCCTCGTCCTCCTGCGTGGGTCGCCGGGTAATCCCGGACCTTCAACCGATTTCTCGGTGACCGACGGTCTTCGGTGGAACGCCGTCAAGAATAGCGTGCCGCCCGCCGATCAGCCAAAACGGCGGTGTGGGCGGTAGTGGGTCAGGTGTCGAGCAGGGCGGCGGCGCCGACCAGGCCGGCATCGCCGCCGAGTTCGGCGGGCGCCACCCGCAGGCCGCGCAGGAACGCCAGCCGCGCGTAGGTTGCCAGTTCCTCGCGCAACGGGCCGAACAGCAGCGACCCCGACTTCGCGACGCCACCGCCGACCACGACGAGGTCCAGGTCGCACACGGCTCCGACGGACGCGATCATCGCCGCGATCGCCGTCGCGGCGCGCTTGAACGCCCGTAGTGCGACGGGGTTCCCCGCGGTGGCGGCATCGGCGAGCTCCTTGGCGTCGGCTGTGGCCGGGGCGTCCCAGCCGTGCTGGCGCGCCCACTGCGCCATCCTTGGCCCCGCCGCGATCGTCTCCACACAGCCACGGCCACCGCACGAGCACGGTGCGCCGTCGGGGTCGGCGACGACGTGCCCGACGTGTCCGGCGTTGCCGGTGCGGCCGTCGTAGGGGGCGCCGTCGAGAACCAGCCCGCCGCCGACACCGGTGGACACCACCATGCCGAGCAGAAACCGGGCGCCGCGCCCCGCCCCACGCCACCGCTCGCCCAACGCCATGCACAGCCCGTCGCCGGCCAACCGCACGGGTGCACCGGTCGACGACGACACCCTTTCGACGATGGGAAAGCGCTGCCACTCCGTGATATTGATCGGGCTCACGGTGCCCTCCGGAGTGTCGATCGGACCGGCGGACGCGATGCCCACGCCGCGGACGCGCCCGCCTGCCGTCGCCATTGCCTCGGTGACGAGCGAGTCGACCACTGCCCACACCGCCTCGGCATCGCCGTCGGGCGTCGGCAGTTTGGCGTGATGGACGAGCGTCCCTTGGGCATCGACGAGGCCCGCGGCGATCTTCGTGCCGCCGATGTCGAGCGCCAGGGCGACCATCAGTGCCGATGGGTGTTGTCGGGTTGGCGTGGATCGCCGGGGTGCTCGTAGCCGGGCGCGAGTTCGACCAGCGCGGCGCATCTTTCGTCGAGCCAGCGCCGGAATTCGCGGCGACGCGCCGCGCAGCGCAGGTGCTCGGCGACCGCGGAGCGCACCTCGTCGAGACTGGGGGCGTCGACCAGCCCGGTGGCCCAACGGCGCCGCGCAGCGAAACGAAACGGGTTGCGTGCGTGGTAGGCGGCGACGTCGTCGTCGGTGGCGTGCACCTCGGCGGTCAGGGTCGCGAACAGCGCCCGGGCCAGCGGTTGGGACAGCACCGATGCGGCCACGCTGCCGATCTCCATGCGCGCCGTGACGTCGGGCAGCAGTTCCTGTTCGGTCGGTGCCCCGTCGGCGGTCACGCCCCGCGTGGCCGCCTCGGCCGCGATGACACGTTCGGTCACGAGCAGCTGGGTCAGCCAGCGGCGCAATTGGCGTCCCTCGCTGGTGCCGCGGCGCGGCAGTGCCGATGCGAGCCGCGTTGCGCGCAGGCTTTCCTCGCGGGCATCCACCTCGGCAATCGACACCGCGGCGCCGGCCACCAACGCTGCGGCGTTCATCGCACCGTCACCTTCACCGCGGGCGAGTAGATGAGCTGCCCGGCGCAGCCGATCCGGATCAACGCCCACCATTCGCCGGGTTGGACCCACACCGGCGGCGCCACGTCAAAGACGAGTTCCGCGGTTGCGTTGGCGCCAAGCTCGGTGCCAATCACGGCCGGCCCCAACCATTCCCACGTACCCCACGGGCTGATCAGGTGTGCCTCCATGGCGACGTCCGCGTTGGCATCGGTTGCGACGGTGACGGACAGCCTTGCCGTACCCCCCGCGTCGACGTCGACGGGCTGCGGCCCGCTGATCAGCCGCACCAGTTCGTGGTCGTCGGCATCGTGGTTGTCGGCCGGGCCAACCGACACGATGCACACGTCCTCGACCACCTGCCGCCACGCCGGCGGTATCGAGGCGGCGTCGCTGCCGGTGACGGCGAGCTCGGCGCGCACCGGATAAAGCCCGGGCGCCGGGTCAGGCGGCATCGTCAGCGCGACATCGGTTTCGAGGTACTCACCCGGCGGCAGCACGAACGGCAACTCGGCCGGGTCGGAGTCCCACCCCGCCGGACACCGCAGCCGCACCTTGCCGTGCAGCACCTCGTCGCTGCAGTCGCTCGACGCGGTCAGCCGCAGCCGCACCTGCGAATCCGTGCCGGCAACCACGCGATGCGGGTGCAGGTGCGCGACGGCAGGCAACCCGCCAAGCGCCGCGGGTCCACGGTTGTGCAGCCAGTAGCGCGCGTAGAGCGGTTGTGCCGCTTCCGCTTCGGGCGCAAGCACGGCGTGGTCGGCGTCGAGCAACTGCGGCATGTTCAGCCGCGCCGCGACGGTGGCGATCTCGTAGCCGTGCATGGTCAGGGTGTCGGATGCGACGTGCAGCGCCTTCGGCTGTTCGAGAAGGTCGACCCGGGTCGCCGCCGACAGCCGGCGAAGCCCCGACTGCACCACGACATCGGTCGTCGCGCCGCATGTTTCGACAAGACGGATCGCCACCGACTCAACCGGGTTCACCGGCCGCCCACTGCCCGCGGCCAACGGGTTGCCGGCCGCCTTGAGCGCGCCGAGTTGTACCCTGCCTGCCGGCTGGATCTCCAGCAGTGAGCCCCACGCCGGCAATCCACCTGCGGCCCTTGTGCCTTCGCTGACCGCCAGCAGCGGCCGGGAGAACTCCGCGCTGCGGGACGGGATACCCGCGGCGCGCCAGTCGCCGTCGCCGGAGACCACCGCGTAGTCGAACGTGTGCGTCCAGTGCTGCAGTTGAAAGTTCGAACCGTCGGGCGCGGTGCGCCGCGGCGGGTCGATCCAGGTGCCGGACGGCCAACCGGTACACGACCGCATCAGCGACAGGTGCAGCGTGCCGTCAGAATCGACGGCGAAGCCCGGCATGCCACGGTTGAGCACCGCGACGGTCCGCGACTCAAACGGCGCCAGCTCGGACGGCGCCTCCTGCTCGACGGTGATCTCGGCATCGGCGAGGTCGGCGACGACGGTGGCGACCGCCGCGTCGAGATCGGATCCCGCGACGACCAACACCGGCAGCACACGCGCGCCCCGCAGGTCCGCGTCGGGCACCCATTCCTCGACCAGCGACACGGCGGCGGGCACCCACACCCTGGCCTCGCCGGCGGCGTAGAGCTGCCGCTTGAGTTCCTCGGTGTAGACGGGGTCCGCCTCGGCCAGCACCGCGGCGGTGAAACGGTTCTGGTCGGGCCCGCCCAGCGCGATGCGTGCGTCGGGCAGGTTGGAGTCCACGGCCAGATCCCCGTAGCGCGGCTTGTCGACGCTGCTGCACGTGGCGGTGACGCCCGCGCGGGCGAGCGCCACCATCAGGTCACGGGCGAGCCCGGATGACGCCGACTCCGTCGGCGCCACCACCTCGGCCACCGACACGGCGCGCACACCGCCGCCGACCCGGACGCGGGCCGCGGACGACAGCCCGAACCAGCCGTAGGCCGGGTTGTCCAGGGTCCATGGGTGCACCGCGGTGTCGACGGCCGTGTCAGACGCGCCCTCGTGCAGCAATCCGAAGCCGCGCCCGATCACCGCGTCGCCGACCTCGCTCACCGGGAGCGCGCCCGGCACCGGACAGGGCCAGCGCACCCGCAGCAGGCGGTCCTCGCCGGTGAACTCGTCGATCGTGGTCTGGCAGTCCACCCTGGCCACGCCGCGCATCAGCGTCAGGGTTTGGGTGTAGCGCAACACATCACCGATGCGGCCGCGGACGACCAACCGCTCGCCGAGCGGGCCGCGGTACGCGCGCACCTGTGCCGAGTCGCTGGCCGAGGAGACGACCGGCCCCTTGGGCAGCAGGTGCCACGGGCCTTCGCCGGCCCGCGGATGCGCCGGGTACTCCTGGTAGACGGCCAGCTCGTTGCCGACCTTTCCGGCATCGATCAGCTCGCGCCCCGACGCGATCTCCACCAGCGAGCTCACCCCGCCGCCGCGGGCCGGGTCAACCCGCAGCCGGTAGTGCTCGTTGGCGATCTCGGGAAGATCCAAGCCGTCCAACGGCTCCCAACCCTGGCCCGCATCGCTCGCGACAAGCCGATAGGACTGCCAGCCCAGCGACGGAACGTCACGGGCCAGCCAGCTGACCGACCGTCCGCCGTGCTCGACGTGCACGGGCAGCGAGGCGCCGTCGCTGTCGACCACCCGAACTCCCGCGCCGACCGGTTCGTCGAGCCTGGCCGTGACCACGTCGGTACGCTTGTGCGCCAACGCATTCCACACGACCACGGGTCCGTCGACCGCGCGGGACAACAACGCGAGCGCGTTGTCCCGTGCGGTGCGGCCCAGTTCCCATGCGTCGCGCCAGCCGGTCAGCAGGTCCAGGTACACCTGATCGGACTCCGAGCCGGTGATCGCGTCGTGATGGGCGCCGTAGGCGAGCTGCACCCACGCCTTGGCCAGCGCGGCCTGCGGATAGGTGGCACCGCCCAGCAGGCCCGCGAACACCGCAAACCGCTCGGCGTCGAGCACCGCGTTCTCGGCGGCCCGGTTGGCCTGCTTGGTGTCGATGTAGGACACGTCCTTGCCGGTGTAGATCGGGTTCATGTCCCGTGTCTGCGGCGAGGCCGCCACGCCGCGCGCGTCCAGTTCGGCGCGCACCGCCGCGAAAAACTCCTTGGGCAGCGCGCACACGAACCTCGGCCAGGTGTACCGCGCATTCCAGTCGCGATGGATCTGCGTTACCCATTTGTTCGGTGGCGTGTAGTCCGTGCCGACGGGCAACAGCACATTGCGCGTCAACGCGACGGCCTTCAGCGTCGCGAAGAGGCGATAGGTGGCGGCTTCTGCCTCACCGAGCGTCGCCGACGAGTCCATCCCCCACCCCGCCCCGTAGTGCGCGGGCATGTAATGGGTCAGCAGTCCGCGGCCGGAGGGCGCGATCCATTCGAACTCGCTGCAGAACTGCATGCCTTCCGCGTCGCCGTGGGCCGACACGGGGCCCCACTGGTGATGCGGACCGCGCGCCCACGAGCTCGAGGTCAGCCCGGCGTCGGCCGCCATACCGGGGAACTGCGGGTCGTGCCCGAACGCGTCGAGCTGCCACGCGGTGGCCGGCTCCGCGCCGAGCACACCACGCTGAAAACCCATGCCGTGCACGAAGTTTCGAATCGTGGTCTCTGGGCTGGTGAGGTTTGTGTTCGGTTCGTTGTATGCACCGCCCATGATCTCGACGCGGCCATCGGCGATCAGCCGGCGCAGATCGTCGCGGTCCTCGGGGTGGGTGTCCCAGTACGGCTTGAGGTAGTCCACCTCGGCGAGGACGAACTTGTATTCGGGCTCGCGGCGGGCCATCTCGAGGTGCGCGTGCACCAGCTCGAAGCCGTTGGTCTGGCGGCCGGGCGGGTCCGCGCTCCACACGCTGGTGTAGGCGGCCTGGGTGTTCCACCACACCGGGTCGTAGTGGAAGTGGCTGATCATGTGCATGGTCCAGCCCGGCTCGGCGACGGTGAACACGAACGGCGCGTGCTCGGACCCGGCCACCGCGCGCGCCTCACGTTGCTCGCCGACGACCGGACGACGCACCGCAACGGGAACCTCGACGACACCGGCGCCGGGGTCGGCCGCGACCGGTGAGGGTGTGGTCAGGCCGTCGCCCTCGACCCAGATGTCCGCCGCACCATCGGTGTAGGTGACGCGCACCAGCTGCAACGGCGCGTCCGCCGGCCCGGCAAATAGCTCCGTCGACTCCGCGGAGATGACGTGCACACCACGACTGTACGGGCGGTCACCGCATCCCGTGCGCGGCTCGGCCGAGCCGCTCGGCAACCGCCTGGACCGCCGCCGCCACCTCGGGCGGGTCGAGGACCTCGAACTCACAGCCGGGCAACGCCAGATAGAACACGATCTTCTCGGGATCGTCACCGCCTGCCGTCATCACACAGGCGTCCGGCCCATCGGCCTCGACGGTCGCCGATGCCGGCGAGAAGTGCTGCGCCACAACGTCTTGCGGTGCGAAATACCGGACGCGTGCGACGTAGCGGTACGGCGAAGAGCTGATCGACCGGCGCACATAGCCGGCCGCATCCGGCGCCTGCCGCGGGGCGAACGTGCTGCCGAGCGCCCGCACATCGGCCATCCGGTCCAGCCGAAGGCTGCGCCAGTCCTGCCGATCGCGGTCATAGGCCAGCAGATACCAGCGACGGCCCGTCGTCACCAATTGATAGGGCTCCAGCCGGCGCTCGGTGGCCGCCCCGGCCCGAGACACGTACCCGGCGGCGACGTGTTCGTGGTCGCGGCAGGCGCGGGCCAGCGTCATCAGCACGTCGGGTTCGACGGGCGAATCCGAGTAGTTGGGTGTCAGCGTCACCGTCTGTTCGTGGACGGCCGACACCTGCGACCGCAGCCGGGCGGGCATCACCTGGTCGATCTTGGAGAGCGCGCGCAGCGCCGACTCGCCGACGCCGGCCACGCTGCCACCGGCCGCGAGCCGCAGGCAGACGGCCATCGCGACCGCTTCGTCGGGATCGAGCAGAAGCGGCGGCAGCGCGGCGCCCGCGCCCAGCTGATACCCGCCGCCGTGACCCTTGCTGGCATGCACCGGATACCCCAGCTCACGCAGCCGGTCCACGTCGCGGCGCACGCTGCGCGTGGTCACGCCCAGCCGCTCGGCCAGCTCCTCACCCGTCCACACCCGCCGCGACTGCAGCAGTCCCAGCAACTGCAGCACCCGACTCGTTGTTTCCGCCATAACTCAACCCTGCCGCAGTCATAGGACCGAAACTGTCCTATATGGCTGTCAGGATAGTGCCATGACCACCGAGACCAGAGACTTCACCGCCCAACTCGCGGACCAACTCGACTTCCACTGGAACCGGCAGCTGCGCAGCCGCTTGGACGGGCTGACCGACGCCGAGTACTTCTGGGAGCCCGTGGAAGGCTGTTGGACCGTCCATCGCGATGGAGCGGTGGACTTCGAGTTTCCGCCGCCGGAGCCCGCGCCGTTCACGACGATCGCCTGGCGGATGGCTCACGTCATCATCGGCGTGCTGGCCATGCGCAACCACTCGCACTTCGGTGGCCCGCCCGCCGACTACCAGTCGTGGCATTACGCGACCGACGCGGACACTGCGCTGGCCCAGCTGGACGACGCGTACGCGCGTTGGATCGCGGGTGTGCGCGGGCTGGACGCGGAGAGACTGGCGCGACCGGTCGGGCCCAAGGAAGGACCGTGGGCGGACTACGCGATGTCCGAGCTGGTCCTGCACATCAACCGCGAGGTCATCCACCACGGTGCCGAAATCGCCTGCATCCGAGATCTTTACGCACATACCAACAACAGAGAGGGAAAGTAGCAATGCCAGGAATGCCCGCGCCCGCCACAGACGAGCGCCAGACGTTGCTCGAGTTTCTGCGGTTCAACCAGAACGCGTTCTTCGCGGTCTCCTATGGCCTGACCGACGATCAGGCGCGGTCGAAGCCGTCGGTCAGCGCGTTGTCCATCGGCGGCCTGATCAAGCACGCGACAGGGGTTCAGCGCGGCTGGATGGACCGGGTCAAGGCCGCACCGGACTTCCCGCCCCGCGACGAACGGCCGATGGAAGAGATCATGGCCGAGTACGAGGACCAGTACGCGATGCGTGATGACGAGTTGCTCGACGACCTTCTTAAAGCGCTGAAGGCGCAGAACGAGGACACGCTGCGGCGGTTCGCCGAGGCCGATTGGGACACCCCGGTACCGGTGCCGCACGATGTGCCGTGGTTCCCACAGGATCTCGACAGCTGGAACGTGCGCTGGGTCGCGTTGCACCTGCTCGAGGAGCTGACGCGGCACGCCGGCCACGCCGACATCATCCGCGAATCCCTCGACGGCGCAACAATGTACGAGTTGATGGCCGGAGTCGAGGGCTGGCCGGAGACCGAGTGGATCAAGCCATGGAAGCCCGCCGTCTCGACGTAGGCGGCCGGGGCGCGAGTGTGACCGGTTCCACACGCTTTTTCGCCTCAACGCGCCATTTGAGACACTGCTTGGATGAGTACGACTAAGCACCGCGAGGTGGCCAAGCTTGACCGGGTGCCATTGGCGGTCGAGGCCGCCCGCATCGGCGCTACGGGTTGGCAGATAACCCGCACCGGGGCACGGGTCGTCACCAAGCTCGCCGGCAAGGGCTCGTTGCAGCAGAAGATCGTCAAGCAGATCCCGAAGACGTTCGCCGATCTGGGACCCACCTATGTGAAGTTCGGTCAGATCATCGCGTCGAGCCCGGGCGCGTTCGGGGAGCCACTCAGCAGGGAGTTCCGCAGCCTGCTCGACGCGGTGCCACCCGCCGACGAAGACGAAGTGCACGAGCTGTTGAAGGAGGAGCTCGGCGACGAGCCGGCCAAGCTGTTCAAGACCTTCGAGGAGAAGCCTTTCGCGTCGGCCTCGATCGCGCAGGTGCACTACGCGACCCTGCACAGCGGCGAAGCGGTCGTCGTCAAAATCCAGCGCCCCGGCATCCGCCGCCGCGTCGCCGCCGACCTGCAGATCCTCAAGCGCGGCGCGCAGATCGTCGAGCTGGCCAAGCTCGGCCGGCGGCTGTCCGCCCAGGACGTCGTCGCCGACTTCGCCGACAACCTCGCCGAGGAGCTCGACTTCCGGCTCGAGGCGCAGTCGATGGACGCCTGGGTGTCGCACATGCACGCCTCGCCGCTGGGCAAGAACATCCGGGTGCCCCAGGTCTACTGGGACCTGACCACCGAGCGGGTGCTGACGATGGAGCAGGTGCAGGGCATCCGCATCGACAACGCCCCGGCCATCCGCAAGGCCGGCTTCAACGGCGTCGAGCTGGTGAAGGCGTTGCTGTTCAGCGTCTTTGAAGGAGGTCTGCGGCACGGCCTGTTCCACGGCGACCTGCACGCCGGCAACCTGTATGTCGACCCGGACGGCAAGATCGTGTTCTTCGACTTCGGCATCATGGGCCGCATCGACCCGCGCACGCGGTGGCTGCTGCGGGAACTCGTGTACGCGCTGCTGGTCAAGAAGGACCACGCTGCGGCGGGCAAGATCGTCGTGCTGATGGGCGCGGTCGGCACCGTCAAACCCGAGGCACAGGCCGCGAAGGATCTCGAAAAGTTCGCCGCCCCGCTGACCATGAAGTCGCTGGGCGACATGTCGTATGCCGAGATCGGCAGGCAGCTTTCGACGCTGGCCGACGCCTACGACGTCAAGCTGCCCCGTGAGCTCGTGCTGATCGGCAAGCAGTTCCTCTACGTCGAGCGGTACATGAAGCTGCTCGCACCCAAGTGGCAGATGATGAACGATCCGCAGCTGACGGGCTACTTCGCCAACTTCATGGTCGAGGTGAGCCGGGAGCATACGGAAGAGGTCGACGCGTAGTGGAGCTCCGCACGGGATTCGCAAGGACGGGCGACTCGGCTAATCCGATTGACGTCTACTACGAGGACATGGGCGACGCCAACGATCCTGCCGTCCTGCTCATCATGGGCCTTGGCGCGCAATTGTTGCTGTGGCGCACGGAGTTCTGCGAGAAACTCGTCGACCAGGGCCTGCGCGTCATCCGCTACGACAACCGTGACGTCGGCCTGTCTTCGAAGATGAACGGCCAGCACACCGGTGCCCCGCTGGCCGCCCGGATGGTCCGCTCGTTTCTGGGCCTGCGCAGCCCCGCGGTCTACACGCTCGAGGACGTCGCCGACGACGCCGCCGCGCTGCTCGACCACCTTGGCATCGACAAGGCCCACATCGTCGGCGCCTCGATGGGAGGCATGATCGCGCAGGTCTTCGCGGCCAGACACCACGTGCGGACCAAGACGCTTGCGGTGATCTTCTCAAGCAACAACCAGCCGATGCTGCCGCCGCCCGGGCCCAAGCAACTGCTGGCCATCCTGCAGCCCCCTAAGGACTCGACCCGCGAGGGGATCATCGAGAACGCCGTCCGGGTGAACAAGATCATCGGCAGCCCCGGCTACCCGGCGCCCGAGGATCGGATCCGCGCCGAGGCGATCGAGGGCTACGACCGCTCCTACTACCCCGCCGGCGTCGGTCGGCACTTCGCCGCGATCATGGGCACCGGCAGCCTGCTGCGCTACGACCGGCAGATTTCCGTGCCGACCGTCGTTCTGCACGGCAAGGCAGATAGGCTGATGCGACCGTTCGGGGGCCGGGCGGTGGCCCGCGCCATCAAGGGCGCGCGGCTGGTGCTGTTCGAGGGGATGGGCCACGAACTTCCGCGGGAGTTGTGGGACGATATCGTCGGCGAACTCAAGACCAACTTCGCCGAGGCTGTTTAGAGGTGCGGGTTCCGTCTCGTTGCCATCACAATGGACGCGTAGCATTCGGAGGATTCGTGCATCAGCGCGTGAGAGCAGCCAACGGTGACGCTCGGAGCCTCTGATCCGCCAGGAAGGCACACAAGCATGGCCCACGCACGCTTGACACCACATTTCGAGAATGTCCAGGCTCACTACGACTTGTCGGACGAGTTCTTCTCGCTGTGGCTGGATCCCACCCGGACCTACAGTTGCGCGTACTTCGAGCGCGACGACATGACGCTGGAAGAGGCGCAGCTCGCCAAGATCGATCTGGCGCTGGGCAAGCTGGGGCTGCAGCCCGGGATGACGCTGCTCGACGTCGGCTGCGGGTGGGGTTCGACGATGCTGCGCGCGATCGAGCGCTACGACGTCAACGTCATCGGCCTGACGCTGAGCGAGAACCAAAAGACCCATGTGGAAGGGGCTTTCGCACGGTCCGGCAACTCGCGCAGCAAGAAGGTGCTGCTCCAGGGCTGGGAACAGTTCAGCGAGCCCGTCGACCGGATCGTCAGCATCGGCGCATTCGAGCACTTCGGGTACGACCGCTACGACGACTTCTTCAAGATGGCCTACCAGGTGCTGCCGGCCGACGGGGTGATGCTGCTGCACACGATCACCGGGCTGACGTTCCCGCAGATGGCCGACCGCGGCATTCCGCTGACATTCGCGGCGGCCCGGTTCGTGAAGTTCATCGTCACCGAGATTTTCCCGGGCGGCCGCGTGCCGACCATCGAGAAGGTCGAGGAACACGCGGTACCCGCCGGCTTCACGCCGACCCGCCGCCAGTCGCTGCAGCTGCATTACGCGCGCACGCTGGACTGCTGGGCAGAGGCGCTGGAGGCGCACAAAGACGAGGCGATCGCGGTGCAGTCGGAGGAGGTCTACGACCGCTACATGCACTACCTCACCGGCTGCGCCAAGGCTTTTCGCGTCGGCTACATCGACGTCAACCAGTTCACGTTGGCCAAGTAGACGATTCGAGATATTGGAACGTCGCCGCGTAGCATCGCGTCCCATGGCCGAACTGACTCCTCATTTCGAGGATGTGCAGTCGCACTACGATCTGTCGGACGACTTCTACCGGTTGTTTCTCGATCCGACGCAGACGTACAGCTGCGCCTATTTCCAACGCGACGACATGACGCTCGAAGAGGCGCAGATCGCGAAGATCGACCTGTCGCTGGGAAAATTGAATCTGCGCCCGGGGATGACACTGCTCGACATCGGTTGCGGTTGGGGTGCCACGATGACGCGGGCGGTCGAGCGGTACGACGTCAACGTCATCGGGCTGACGCTTTCAGAGAACCAATGCGCGCACGTCGAGAAGGCGTTCGCCGCCCTGGACAGCCCGCGCACCAGGCGGGTGCTGCTGCGGGGCTGGGAGCAGTTTGACGAACCGGTGGACCGGATCGTGTCGATCGGCGCGTTCGAGCACTTCGGTCGCGACCGCTACGAGGACTTCTTCACGACGACCTATCGGATGCTGCCCGACGAGGGTGTGATGCTGCTGCACACCATCTGCGGGGTGTCGATGGAGTATGCCAGGGCAAACGGCATTCCGCTGACGATGGAACTCGCCCGGTTGGTGAAGTTCATCATCACCGAGATCTTCCCTGGCGGTCAGCTGTGCAAGCCCGAGATGATCGGGGAGCTCGCGGGGGCGGCGGGCTTCACACTCACCCGGACCCAGTCCCTGCAACCGCACTACGCGCGAACGTTGGCGATCTGGGCCGACGCCTTGCGTGAACACCGCGATGAGGCCGTCGCACTGCAGTCCGAGGCGGTGTACGAGCGCTATATGACGTACCTGACCGGGTGCGCCAAGGCTTTCGGTCTGCGGCAGGTCGACGTCAACCAGTTCACGCTTGTGAAGTAGTACTGAATTAGGGCGCTAGGGTGTACGTCCAGATCAACACGTGACGAACCGCGTGTAGTTCGTCACGAGGAAGGCCAAGCAGGGAATCATGTCTGACCACTCAACGGGCACGAAGGATATGCGGCCGCACTTCGAGGAGATCCAGGCCCATTACGACCTGTCGGACGACTTCTTCGCCGTGTTCCAGGACCCGACGCGCAAGTACAGCTGCGCGTACTTCACGGGCCCCGATGTGACGCTGTCGGAGGCGCAGATCGCCGACGTCGACCTGAACCTCGACAAGCTCGACCTCAAGCCCGGGATGACGCTGCTGGAGATCGGCTGCGGATGGGGCCTGACGCTGCAGCGGGCGATGGAGAAGTACGACGTCAACGTCATTGGCCTGACGCTGTCGAAGAACCAGAAGACGTACTGCGACCGGCTGCTCGCGAAGGTCGACAGCGACCGCACGTTCGACGTGCGCCTGGAGGGCTGGGAGCAGTTCCACAAGCCGGTCGACCGAATCGTCTCGATCGAGGCGTTCGAGCACTTCGGCTTCGAGCGTTACGACGACTACTTCAAGAACTCCTTCGACATGCTGCCCGACGACGGGCGGATGACGATCCAGAGCAGCGTCGGCTACCACCCGTACGATCTGGCCGAGCGTGGCAAGAAGCTGACGTTTGAGCTGGCACGCTTCATCAAGTTCATGATCACCGAGATCTTCCCTGGCGGCCGCATCCCGACCACCCAGATGATGGTGGAGCACGGCGAGAAGGCGGGCTTCGTCGTGCCGGAGCCGATGTCCCTGCGCAACCACTACATCAAGACACTCGGGCTGTGGGCCGACGCGCTCGAGCGCAACAAGGACGCCGCGATCGCAGCCACCGACGAGGAGAACTACCACCGCTACATGCGGTACCTGAAGGGCTGCCAGTTCTACTTCATCGACGACAGCATCGACGTCAGCCTGGTGACCTACCTGAAGCCCGGCGCGGCCGCCTAGGGGTCATGCCCGGGGCCGTCGGTCGCACGCGGGGCGAGTTGCCCGGGCGATCCGAGAACTTGCCCTTGAGGGCTGTCGGATTCGCGCAACACCGTTCGTCGGTGAGGTAGAGAGTGGGACACAGGGTTCCGCTCCCCACCCGAAAGGTCACCAGGATGTACTACTTCGCCCTGCTGCTCACCCCCGAATCCACCACGGCGCCCGACCCCGAGGCGCTGGCCGCCGATATGGCCGCCTATCAGGCATTCCACGCCAAGGCGGCGTCGGCGATCCGCGCCGGTGACGCGCTGGCCCCGTCGGCGACCGGGGCGCGGATCACCGGCGGTCCCGACGCCCCAACCGTGACCGATGGCCCGTTCGCCGAGGGTGCGGAGGTCGCGGGCGGCTACTACGTCTTCGAGGCCGAGAACCTCGACGATGCGCTGGAACTGGCCCGCGACATCCCCGCCGCGAAGTACGGGGCTGTCGAGGTCTGGCCGATGGTTCACTACACGGCGCCGCGCGCTCCCGTCACCGGCGACACCTGGCTGGCGCTGCTGCTGGAGCCACCCGGAAATACCGTGACACCGGGAAGCCCGGAATGGGACGAAGGCGTCAAGGCACACGTCGAGTTCGGCAAGCTTGCCGGCGACAAGTCGGTCGGCGGGGCACCTCTGCATCCGTCGAGCACGGCGACGACGGTGCGGGTGCGCGATGGCAAGGTCACGCTGACCGACGGCCCGTTTGCCGAGGGCGCCGAGGTCGCCAACGGGTTCTACTACATCAACACCCCCGACCGCGACGAGGCCGTCAAGATCGCCTCGATGATTCCGGCGACGACGGTGGAGCTGCGCCGGCTGGCTGGCGTCTCGGGGCTGTAGCACCCGCCGAATGATCAACCTGGACGGCGTCTTTCGGCGCGAGTGGGGACCCGCTGTCGCGGCGCTCGCACGCTGGTCCGGCGATCTCACCGTCGCCGAAGACGCTGTCCAGGAGGCCTTCGCCGAGGCGTTGCGGGCCTGGCCGCGCGACGGCCTGCCCGACAACGCAGGCGGATGGATCGTGACGGTCGCCCGCAACCGCGCCCTGGATCGGCTGCGACGCGAATCCGTGCGGTCCGGAAAGGAACTCGCAGCGGTGCTCGAGGACGGATCGGCGCGCACCGACGGCCCGGGAGTGCCGCACCAGATCCGCGACGACGAACTGCGGATGATGTTCACCTGTGCGCATCCTGCGCTGGACCCGCCGTCACAGCTGGCGCTGACGCTGCGCCTGATCTCGGGGCTCACCGTCCCCGAGATCGCGCGGGCGCTGCTGCAGTCCGAAGCGGCGGTCGGCCAGCGAATCACACGGGCCAAGAACAAGATTCGGCATGCGAACATCCCGCTGCGGGTGCCGCCCGCCGAACTGCTGCCCGAGCGCACGCCGCACGTGCTGGCCTGTATTTACTCCGTGTTCACCGAGGGATACTGGTCGACGGCGGGGCCGTCGGCCATCCGCGACGAGCTGTGCGACGAGGGGGTGCGCCTCGCCGGTGAACTGTGCTCGTTGATGCCCGACCAACGCGATGCGCACGCATTGGCTGCCCTTGTCCTGCTGCATGATTCGCGCCGAGCGACCAGGGTCGACGCTGACGGTGCACTGGTCCCACTCGACGAACAGGACCGCGGCCGGTGGGACCGCGGCCGCATCGCGCGGGGGCTGGACCGATTGCGGCTGGCCGCCGGCGCGACGGGTCCGTACCTGCCGCAGGCCGTGATCGCGGCGATGCACGCCACCGCGCCGACGTGGCAGCTAACGGACTGGGCGACGATCTGCGCCGCCTACGACCGGCTGATCGAGATCACCGATTCCCCAGTGGCCCGGGCGAACCGCGCGCTGGCGGTCGGGTTCCGCGACGGGTTCCCTGCCGGCTTGGCGGCGCTGCACGCGGTGGCCGATGATCCTCGGCTGGCCCGGTCCAACACCGTGGCGTCGATCCGCGCCGACCTGTTGCGTCGCGGCGGGCGCCGCGACGAGGCGCTTCAGTGGTACCGAACCGCGCTGGAACGCGACGGCTCGGAGCCTGCTCGCGAGTTCTTGCGTCGCCGCGTCGCCGAGTGTGGCGGGCAGGTTTGATGACACTGCTGACGACGATCGCCGTCGTGGCAGTCACGGTGGCCGCAGTCGCTCTGTGTGCACGTTACATCCCAAGCGTCAGCCGTCCCCTCTTGACGGCTGCGGCGCTCGCGCCCTACCTCATGCTCGGCGCGCCGGTGGCGGTGATTCTCTTTGCAGTGCTTCGCAACTGGCCGCTGGTCACGTTGGCCAGTGCATTGACGATAGCGAGCGCTATGGTTCAGTTGCCCTGGTATGTCGGCACGAAGGCCGACGGCGTTGCCACTGTCCGTGTCGTGTCGGCCAACCTGCGCCTGGGCAGTGCCGACGCCCGTGCACTTGTCCAACTGGCGAAGCAGCACGCGGATATCCTTGCGGTGCAAGAACTCACTTCCGAGCTGGCGGATCGGATCTCGGCTGCAGGCATCGACGACGCATTCCCATACCGCGCCCTGTCGCAGCAAGAGGGTCCTATTGGGGTCGGCATCTGGAGTCGCTATCCCATCCAGCGGGGCAGGGATTACGACGACTTCCGGTTGGGACTACTCACCGCGGGGATTCGAATACCCGATGTGGCAACCGAAGCGACTGTCATCGCCGTACACATTTCCGCGCCCGGGCCCCACCCG
>DATARY010000237.1:0-20831 GCA_036263935.1 Mycobacterium sp. | reverse complement strand
AAACAATGTGCCCGACGCCGAGGTCGACAAGATGACCTACCAGAACGCGATGCGCTGGTATCACTTCGACCCGTTCACCCACATCACCAAGGACCAAGCCACCGTGGGCGCCCTGCGCAAAGCCGCCGAAGGCCACGACGTGTCCATCCAAGCCCTCTCCCACAGGGAGAAGACCGGCGCCACCTTCGCCGACTTCGCGGCAAACGCCAAGGAGTTGACGGGTAACACCGACTGATCCGCGAGGGCGGCGCACCGGTTTGTGCGAATCAACTAGAAGGGAAGCAGTGTTGCCCAGCGGGATGAGTTTCGAGCTGACCGATGATCAGGAACTGATCCGGAAATCCGTCGCTGAGCTGGCCGGCAAGTTCGACGACCACTACTGGATGGAGAAGGATCAGGCCCACGAGTTCCCGACGGAGTTCTACGACGCCATCGCCAAGGGCGGATGGCTCGGCATGACCATCCCGGACGAGTACGGCGGCCATGGCCTCGGCATCACCGAGGCCACCCTGCTCCTCGAGGAGGTTGCCCGGTCCGGCGGCGCAATGAACGCCGCCAGCGCAATCCATCTGTCGATCTTCGGCATGCAACCCGTCGTCAAGCACGGTTCGGACGAGTTAAAGAAGCGCACGCTGCCGCGCATCGTCAACGGCGACCTGCACGTGTGCTTCGGTGTCACCGAACCCGGTGCGGGGCTGGACACCTCGCGAATCACGACGTTCGCCAAGCGCGACGGCGACAGCTATGTGATCAACGGGCGCAAGGTGTGGATCTCCAAGGCCAAGGAGTCCGAGAAGATCCTGCTGCTGACCCGGACCACGCCCTATGACGAGGTCACCAAGAAGACCGACGGCATGACGCTGTTCCTCGCCGATCTGGACCCCGACCACGTCGATATCCGTCCGATCAACAAGATGGGCCGCAACGCCGTCAGCTCCAACGAGGTGTTCATCGACGAGCTGCGCGTACCGGTCGAGGACCGAGTTGGTGAGGAAGGGCGCGGTTTCAAGTACATCCTCGACGGGCTGAACCCCGAACGGATGCTGATCGCCGCCGAGGCGCTGGGCATCGGCAGGGTTGCGCTCGAGAAGGCCGTGAAGTACGGCAACGAGCGCGTGGTGTTCAACCGGCCGATCGGAATGAACCAGGGTCTGCAATTCCCGCTGGCGGATTCGTTGGCGCGTCTCGACGCCGCCGAGTTGGTGCTTCGCAAGGCGACCTGGCTCTACGACAACGGCAAACCCTGTGGGCGCGAAGCCAATACGGCAAAATACCTCTGCGCCGACGCCGGATTCGGTGCCGCAGACCGGGCCCTGCAGCTGCACGGCGGGATGGGCTATTCCGAGGAGTACAACGTGGCGCGATACTTCCGCGAGTCGCGCTTGATGAAGATCGCGCCCGTCAGCCAGGAGATGATCCTGAACTTCCTCGGCGAACATGTGCTCGGAATGCCGAGGAGCTACTAGATGAATTCGTATTTCGACCTGACCGGGCGCTCTGCCCTTGTCACCGGCGCGGCGGGCGGCATCGGTTCGGCGGTCTCGCAGGCACTGGCCGACGCGGGCGCGGCGGTGCTCGTCACCGATCTCGACAAGGACGCCGCCGCTGCTGTGGCCGAACGTATTTCGGCCTCCGGCGGCCGGGCCGAATCCGCCGCCCTTGACGTGTCGGATCGCGAATCTGCCGATACGGCAGCCGCGCAGGCGGCCGCGTTGGCCGACGGTGCGCTGCACATCGTGATCAACAACGCGGGCGTGACCAAGCCGGCGATGTTCGACAAGACCACGCAGGAGTCGTTCCGGCTGCTGTTCGACATTCACGTGATGGGCGCGTTCAACGTGACTCAGGCGGCGCTGCCATACATCCCGACCGACGGCACCGGCCGCATCGTCAACGTGACATCGGCAGCCGGGCTCACTGGAACCCTCGGCCAGGTCAACTACTCGGCTGCGAAGGCGGGCATCATCGGCTTCACCAAATCGCTTGCCCGCGAGCTGGCCGCCAAGAACATCGTGGTCAACGCTCTGGCCCCGCTGGCGGCGACGCCGATGACCGAAACCATCCGTACCAACGAGAAATTCGCGGCCAACATAATGAACCGCATCCCGATGAAGCGCTGGGCCGAGCCGTCCGAGATCGCGGGCGCATTCGTGTTCATGGCATCCAACGCGGCGTCGTACATCACCGGACAGGTCCTGCCGGTGGACGGCGGCATGGTGATGTGATGCAGGGTCCGTTGTCGGGCATCGTCGTCGTGACCCTCGAGCAGGCGGTGTCGGCGCCGATGTGCACCCGCACCCTGGCCGACTTCGGCGCCCGGGTGATCAAGGTCGAGCACCCGAACGGTGGCGACTTCGCCCGGCACTACGACGACGTCGTCAACGGCCTTGCGGCGCATTTCGTCTGGTGCAATCGCAACAAGGAATCGGTGGCCGTCGACCTGAAAACCACCGAGGGACAGGACATCCTGCACCGCCTGCTCGATCGGGCCGACGTGCTGGTGTCCAACCTGACACCGGGATCCACGGGCAGGCTCGGGATAACTCCCGCCGAGATGGAGGTCCGCCACCCGAACGTAATCGCGGTCGAGATCGACGGGTACGGGCCCGGCGGCCCGCTTTCGCACAAACGCGCGTACGACCTTCTGGTCCAGGCGGAATCGGGGACGTGCGCGGTCACCGGACAGTCCGGTGCACCCGCCAAGCCCGGTCCGCCGGTCGCTGACATCACCACGGGTCTGCAAGCGGCGTTGTCGATCATGGCGCTGCTGTACTCCCGCGACACCGGCCGGAGTGCGGGTGGCAACAGCGTCGCCGTCAGCCTGTTCGACACCATGATGGACGTGATGGGCTATCAGCTCACCTACACGCAGCATTCGGGTGTCGACCAGCAGCCGCTTGGTATGAGCTCGCCTGCGGTGGCGCCGTACGGGTCGTATGCCACTGCCGACGGCCAAACCGTCGTCCTCGGCACCACCAACGACCGCGAATGGCAGCGGCTCGCCCGAGAGATGCTGCAGCGCAACGACTTGGCCGCGGACGAGCGGTTCCAGACCAATGCAAGCAGGGTGGACAATCGGGCGGTGCTCGATGCGGCGATAACCGCCTGGTGCGCGCAGCACGATCTCGCCCACGTGCAGAAGACGGCCGATGCCGCCGGGATCGGCAATTCGCGGTACAACGTGCCGAGCGACGTGGTGGTGCATCCGCAACTCACCGCCCGTAATCGCTGGCGGGAGGTCGAGACGTCCGAAGGCCCCATCCAGGCGCTGCTGCCCCCGCCAGTCATCGCCGGTTACGATCCGCCGATGGGGGCGGTTCCCGGACTGGGGCAGCACACCGACGCCGTGCTCACCGCGCTCGGCCTCGGCGCGGACGAGATCGCCGTGTTGCGCGACCGCGGTGTGATAGGGCCTGCCTACAGATCGGAGTAGCAAGATGCGTGAAACCGTGATCGTCGACGCGGTACGGACCCCTGTCGGCAAGCGCAACGGCGGGCTGTGTGACATGCACGCCGCCGACCTGTCCGCGATCGTGCTCAACGCGCTGATGGAACGCGCGGGCGTGGACCCCGACATCGTCGACGACGTGGTGTGGGGCTGTGTCTCGCAGGTCGGCGACCAATCAAGCAACATCGGGCGCTACTCGGTGCTGGCCGCGGGGTGGCCAGAGAGCATCCCGGGGACGACCATCAACCGCGCATGCGGCTCGAGCCAGCAGGCACTGGACTTCGCGGTGCAAGCGGTCATGTCTGGACAGCAGGACGTCGTGGTGGCCGGCGGGGTCGAGGTGATGAGCCGGGTGCCGTTGGGCGCGGCCAGGGCCAGCGGCATGCCGTACGGCCCGAAAGTCCTTGAGCGCTACAGCGACTTCTCGTTCAACCAGGGAATCTCGGCCGAGCTGATCGCGCAGAAGTGGGGCTTTTCCCGCACGCGTCTCGACGAGTACTCGGCGATGTCCCACGAGCGGGCCGCCGCCGCTCAGGACGCCGGCGCGTTCGAAACCCAGATCATGCCGGTGTTCACCGACGGAGAGCCCATGGTGGCCGACGAGGGCGTGCGGCGGGGGACCAGCGTCGAGAAACTCGCCGGTCTGAAGCCGGCATTCAAAGAGGACGGCGTCATCCACGCGGGCAACTCGTCGCAGATCTCCGACGGCGCCGCCGCGCTGCTCGTGATGACCGCCGAAAACGCGGTGGCAATGGGACTGACCCCGATCGTGCGGTACCGCTCGGGTGCGGTCGCCGGGGCGGATCCGGTGCTCATGCTCACCGGCCCTATTCCGGCCACCGAGAAGGTGCTGCACAAGGCCGGCATGAACCTCGCCGAGGTCGGTGTGTTCGAAGTCAACGAGGCGTTTGCGCCGGTACCGCTGGCGTGGGCCGCCGAAACGGGCGCCGACGAAAAGAAACTCAACCCGCTCGGCGGGGCGATCGCGCTCGGCCACCCGCTCGGCGCGTCGGGCGCGGTGCTGATGACCCGCATGATCAATCACATGCGCGACAACGGAATTCGCTATGGCCTGCAGACCATGTGCGAGGGCGGCGGCACCGCCAACGCCACGTTGGTCGAACTCATCTCGTAAGGCAGGAGATTCATGCGCCGCGATCTGTTCACCGAGGACCACGAGGCGTTCCGCGAACTCGCCCGCGACTTCGTCGACAAGGAAGTGGTTCCGCACTATCCCGAATGGGAGAAGGGCGGACGGATGCCCCGCGACGTGTTCAAACAGATGGGGTCGCTGGGCATGCTCGGGATGGCGATCCCCGAGGAGTACGGCGGCGCGGGCATGGCCGACTATCGATACAACGTCGTGCTGCAGGAGGAGGCGGCGCGGGCGCTGGTCACCCTGTCGACCGTGCGAACGCAGCTCGAGGTGATCCTGCCGTACTTCCTGCACTACGCGAACGCCGAACAGCGCGACCGGTGGTTCCCCGGTCTTGCGGCCGGCACTCTGCTGACGGCGATCGCGATGACCGAGCCCGGCACCGGGTCCGATCTGGCGGGAATGCGCACCACCGCGGTGCGCGACGGCGACGACTGGATCGTCAACGGCGCAAAGACCTTCATCACCGGCGGCATGCAGGCCGACCTGGTGATCGTGGTCGCCCGCACGTCAACCGATCCGGACAACCGGCGCAACGGCTTGACGCTGCTGGTCGTCGAGGACGGCATGCCGGGTTTCACCCGCGGCCGCGAGCTGGAAAAGATGGGCTGCAAGGTGCAGGACACCGCCGAGTTGTCCTTCGTCGACGTGCGCGTCCCGGCGGCCAACATGCTCGGTGAGGAGGGCGAGGCATTCGGATACCTCGGCCACAACCTGCCCCAGGAACGGCTGACGGTCGCGGTCGGATCGGTGTGCCAGGCCCACTCGGCGATCGCGGCGGCCATCGAGTACACCCAAAACCGCAAGGCGTTCGGCACGCCGGTCGCCTCATTCCAGAACACGAAGTTCGAGCTCGCCGCATGCTCGGCGGAGGTCGAGGCCGCGCAGGCGATGCTGGACCGAGCGGTCTTGTTGCACGTCGAAGGGGAGCTCTCCGGGGCCGACGCGGCGCGGGTGAAGCTGTTCTGCACCGAGATGCAGCAGCGGGTCGTGGACCGATGCCTGCAGCTGTTCGGCGGCTACGGCTACATGATGGAGTACCCCATCGCCCGGTTGTACACGGATGCGCGGGTGGCGCGGATCTACGCCGGGACCAGCGAGGTGATGAAGGTGATCATCGCAAAGTCGCTGGGCTTGTGACGGTCTGATCACATTCGTCACTCAGGTCACAAATTTGGTGGGATGGGTGTACATCGGAGGACGTGTGGGTTCTCTGGCGGTGACTGGAGTGATTTGGCGCTGACCTGCGGCGTGACGGCCGTCCAACTCCTTTTTCTCTGAGACCCTTGTCACAGCGCGCAAACCTACCTACTGTGTGTTCACTAGGTTGGTTGAACGAAGGGGTTCGGTGTCGGCTGTGGAGTCTCCTCGGCTGTCTGATCCTCGCGCGAGCGCTCGTCAGGGGCCATCTGATCCTCGCGCGAGGCCGTATGCCTCGCTCCTCGCCAAGGGCGAGGACCGCAGGCAGCGCATCCTGGCCGTTGCCGAGCGACTGCTGGCGCGCAACGGGTGGCGCAACACTTCGCTCGCTCAGATCGCCAAGGAAGCCGGGGTGACACCTGCGGGCTTGCTGCACCACTTCGAGTCCAAGGAGCAGTTGCTCAACGCGGTGCTCGACGCACGGGACGCCGACGACGAAATCCACGCGGACTACCGCTCGGGTGACCTCGTCGCGGAGCTGAGCCGCGTGCCCGAGCGATTCGACCGGGCGCCCGAGCTGATCGGCACCTTCACCGTGCTGCTCGTGGAGAACATCGCGCCCGACGCACCCCTGCACGACCGCCTGCACAACCGGTATCGCGACGCGATCGAGATCATCACCGACCTCATCGTGCGCGGTCAGCGGGAAGGGAAGTACCGTTTGGACGTCGATGCGCCTAGTAAAGCCGTTGAGATACTCGCCTTCATCGCCGGAATGGAGACCCTATGGTTGCTCGATCGATCAATACCGCTGACCGAGGTGTTCAAGGGGTACGCCGAATCACTGGGCCGCGAGCTCGCGTCCACGAGCTCGACATGAGGTACCGACTCGACGTCGTCGCGCCCACGGTGCTCGACGCGGTGAAGTTCGCCGGCGGCTGGATCTGCGATCGGGTGATGGCCGGATGGGACGTCATCGTTCTGGTCGCCGACCACGACGATGTCCGCCCGCTGGAGATCCTCGGCGCCGAGGTGCTCGACCTGAAATCCGTGCTGGCGTCGTGGGACGACCGTCCTCATCCGCAGACCGTTGCTGTCGCCGCCGATCTTTTCGCACGCGACTCTCGGGTCCTTCAGCACGTGCGCAACGCGCTCGACCAGGGGACGACCGAAGTGACACTGTGGGGGGAGCACCTACCCGAAGAGCTGGACCACAGTGTCGACGCCGTACAACACCACTTGAGCGCGGCCGCAAGGGCATTCAAGGCCCAGGCACTTGCCGCCGCGAACGACCCGGACGCCAGTGCCGTCGGCCACACCGAGACATTCCGTTGCGGGATGATGGCCTCGATCGCCGCGGACCTGAACCCTGCCAGCTAGGTGAGGTCGATCAAGATCTTGCCGATCGCGCGGCCGTCGGCGATATGTCTTAGGGCAGAGACGGTTTCGTCAAGCGGATAGACCGCGCCCACGTGCGGTCGCACGCGGCCGCTGAAGAGCATGGCGCGCAACTCGTCCTCGTTGCGACTGAGCTCGTCCGGCGGTACGTCCTGGAACTGGAAGCCCAGCACGTGAATGCCCTTCACCAAAACGAGATTGAGGGGGATGCGGGGAATCACGCCGGAGGCATAGCCGACGGTGACGAAGCGCCCGCCGCGGCGCAGCGACCGCAACGCGGGTTCGGAGAGCTCCCCGCCGACGGGATCGACCACCGCGTCGGCGCCGTAAGGCAGGGCCTCCTTCAATGCGCCGCGCAGTTCGCCCGAACGATGGTTGACGAGGTGCCGTGCTCCGTAACTCGCGGCTACGCCCAGCTTTTCGGTCGATGAAGCAACCGCGGTGACGGCTGCGCCCAGGTGCACACCGAGCTGGACTGCTGCCAGCCCGACGCCGCCGCCCGCGCCCAGCACAATCAACTCGTCGCCGGGCTCGACGCGCGCCATCGAGCGCAGCGTGTGATAGGCCGTGCGGTAGGCGACCCCGAACGCGGCCGCGGTGCGGTCGTCGACGCCGTCCGGGATGTGAACGAGTCCGGTGGTGGGCACCGCGACTTCCTCGGCGAACGCGCCGAACAACCCCGTGCCGGTGACCCTATCACCGACGGCGAAACCCTCGGTATCCTCGCCGGTTTCGGTGATCGCCCCGGCGAACTCGCTGCCCGGAACAAAGGGCGGCGGCACGCTGATCTGGTACTCGTTGGCGATGAGCAGAACGTCCGGAAAGTTGACCGCCGCCGCGCCGACCCGGACCCGGACCTGTCCGGGCGCGACGTCCGGCGACGGTTGCTCCTCGACACGGACCACCTCCGGCGGCCCGTAGACCGGGCAGACGGCGGCCCGCATCACTTGTAGTCGGAGGATTCGGCCAGGTCGGCCGCCGAGCGCATCAGTTGTGTGATCACGGGCCCGTAGGCGAGCAGCTTCTGGTTGTCGCCCGCCCGCTGGAAACCCTGCTCGAGGACGATCGCCAGTTTCCACTTGGCGAGGACGAGGTAGTAGTCGAGGTCGTCGACCTGGCGGCCGGACACCTTGGCGTAGTGATCGATGACGTCTGTGCGGGAAGGCATCCCACGCATGTCGACATAGCTCATCTCCGACGACTCCGGTGCATCGGTGTTCTCCGGCCAGCTCTGCACCATCCATCCGAGATCGAGTTTCGGGTCGCCCACTGTGCCCATCTCCCAGTCGACGATCGCGGCCAGCCGTGCCGGCGCGCCGTGGTGGTACATCACATTGGCAAACTGGTAGTCGCCGTGCATCAGGCCGGGAATGAAATCCAGCGGCCGATGGGCGCGCAGCCATTCGGTGGCCACGTCGAGGCCGTCGATCTCACGCCCCTTGATCCTTTCGAAGAACCCGATCCAACGGTCGACCTGGCGTTCGTGGAAACCGTCCGGTCGGCCGAGATCGTGCAGGCCCTTGGCTTTCCAGTCGACTTTCGACAGCAGGGCTATACCCTCTGCGAGCTGGAAGGACAGACCTTGGCGCGCGGATGGGTCGGTGTCGAACGGCGCCGGCCAGCGCCGTTGATTCAAATCCATCGGTGACCACCCGTCCACAAAGCCCATCAGGTAGAACGGGCGACCGAGCACCGAGGCATCGGAGCAGACGCCGACCGCCGAGGTATGCGGCACGTCGGTGCCGTCGAGTGCCTCGATGATCCGCCATTCCCGCAGAATGCCTTTGTCACGATCTGGTGGTGCACCCGGCGGCGGCATGCGGAGAACGCAGACCGCCTCGCCGCGGCGGATCCGGTAGATGACGTTCTGCGTTCCGCCGGACAGAAAGCCGGCCTCGAGAGCCTCGCCCCTGCCGGGCAGCGCGGCACCGTCCATCCAATCGGCAAGGCGCGCAACATCGATTTCGCGCACGCGAGGAGCAGATTGAGATTCGGCTTCTGTCACAGATTCCCCAATTCGCTCTCCAGATAGTCGGCGAACTTCGCTCGGGCGGCTTCGCGCTTTCTGGGAAGCCACTCCGTCGGCCAGGTGTCGTCGGTCGGCTGGTAATCCCGGAGCACCTGGCGGGCGACCGTCGCTTTGTGCACCTCGGTTGGCCCGTCGGCAAGACCCATAACCGCGCTTCCGGTGACCATCCCCATGAACGGCATCTCGTTGGTCACGCCGAGTGCGCCGTGCACTTGCATTGCCCGCCAGGCGATGTCGTGCAGGACGGTCGGCATGACGACTTTCACCGCGGCGATGTCCTTACGGACCTTTTTGTAGTCGTTGTACTTGTCGATTTCCCACGCGGCGTAGAGGACCATCAACCGGAATTGCAGCAGCTGCGCATACGAGTCGGCGATGTAGCCTTGCACGAACTGCTTGTCAGACAGGCGGCTGCCCTGGGTCTCGCGACTGAGCGCGCGCTCGCACAACATGTCCAGCGCCTTGCGGGACAGCCCGATCGTTCGCATCGCATGGTGAATACGGCCGCCGCCCAGACGCGTCTGCGCAATGACGAACGCCTGGCCCTCGCCGCCAAGCAGCGACTCTGCGGGTACCCGCACGTTGTCGTAGTGGATGAGTGCGTGCGATCCCTCGTTGTCGCGCTCGCCGTGCAGGCCGACGTTGCGCACGATGTTGACGCCGGGGGTGTCGGCAGGCACCAGGAACATCGACATCCCCTGATAGGCGCTCACCTCGGGATTGGTGACCACCATCACGATGAGGAAGGACGCCGTTTTCGCGTTTGAGGAGAAGAACTTCCAGCCGTTGATCACCCAGTCGTCGCCATCGCGCACCGCGTGGGTCTTGAACAGAGTCGGGTCCGCGCCTGCGTGCGGCTCGGTCATCGAGTAGCAGGAGAACAGCTCGCCGTCGAGCAGTGGGCGGAGGTAGCGCTGCTTCTGCTCGTCGGTGCCGTAGTGCGCGATGATCTCGGCATTGCCGGTGTCGGGTGCCTGACAGCCGAACACGATCGGCGCCCACTGCGAGCGGCCCAGGATCTCATTCAGCAGGGCGAGTTTGAGCTGGCCGTAGCCTTGGCCGCCGAGCTCGGGGCCGAGGTGCGTGGCCCACAGGCCCTTGCGGCGCACCTCGTCCTTCAGCGGGTCGATGACTTTGCGGCGCTTGTCATCCAGCGGCACGTACTGCTGGTGCGGAAACGCCAGATCCAGCGGCTCGACCTCCTCGCGGACGAACTCGTCCGCCCAATCCAGCAGCTTCTGGTACTCGGGGTCGGTTTCGAAATCCCACGCCATTGAGGGCCTCCTTCAAATCAGTTGAACGTGACGACGACCTTGTCGGCGGCGCCGGGGGTGGAGGCCGTGCGCAGGGCCTCGTCGACGTCGTCGAACGGGATCGTGTGGCTGACGATCAGGGCGTATTTTTCCCAGTTCGCGGTGAGGTCTTTGGTGACTTCGAAGATTTCGTCGGGGTAACCCATCGATCCGACGATGGTGATCTCGTTGCTCATGATGTTCACGAAGTCCACCGGCACCGGCTGTTTGTGCACCGCGACCACGCCGAGCCGGGCGCCGGGCTTGGCGGCCGCCAGCGCGGTGGTGATCACCGCGGGCGCTCCAGCAGCGTCGAAATAGATGTCCGTGCCGGCCTTCCCGGGAAACATTGACTGGCTGGCCCCGTGCAGCTCGATCAATCGTTGGCTGACGTCCTCGTCCTCGTCGGCGGAGTTGATCACCGCGTCGGCACCCACCGCGAGCGCCTTCTCCAGTCGCGCGGGAATCACATCGGCGACCACCACATTGCCGACGCCGACCGACTTGAATCCGATCGTCGCGCCGAGCCCGATCGGACCGGCTCCGAAGATCACCACCTTGTCGGACGGTTTCGGCTGGCAGCGGTTCACACCGTGGCGGGCCACTGCCATCGGCTCATTGAGCGCGGCCACCTCGAACGGAATGTGGTCGGGCACCACCTCGAGGCTCGTGCCCCGGACGGCGTTCTCGATGAGCAAGTACTCCGCGAGCGCCCCGCTGGCTCCGCCGTTTCCGATGATCCCGCTCGGCGCGACCATGGGATTGATCACCACATGGTCACCCGCAGCGATCCCTGTGACGCCGTTGCCGACCTCGACGACCTCGCCGGCCGGTTCGTGGCCCAACGGCATGGCGCCCTCAGAGCCGGGAATGCCGCCCAGCGAGATGAAAAACGCGTCGGTACCGCAAATCCCGCACGCGCGGACCTTGACCAAAACGTCCGACGGCCCGACTTCTGGCTTGGGGACCTCGATGACCTTCGTCTCGCCGGGGGCGGTCACCACCGATACCCTCATCGATTCGCTCCTTCGTTGAGCCCGGCGATCAACGCCGCAATGTCGCGAGTGACCACCTCGGCAAACGACCGGTCGGCGTAACTGCCCCCGGCCCAATGGCGCACGCCTTCGCTGACGTGCATTCCGGCCAGATGGGAGAGGTGAGCAATATCGACATGGGCGCCCAGCTTGCCGTCCTGTTGCGCCTTGGCGAACAACTCGCCGAACATGTCGGCGTCGGTGTCCTTCTCCTCGTCACCGGCGAGTATCCGGTGTTCGTGCCGGTAGCCCTCGAGGATGGTTTCGATGATCAGCTCGCGGGGATTGCGTGCCATCGATCGTTCGAGGCTGCGCAGGGCTTCACCGATCACCGCTTCCACGTCGTAGTCGGTGTCCAGCAAGGCCCGGACGGTCTTCTGTGCGGCCCGCGTCGACAGCAGCCCGACTTCGAAAAGCACATCCTCTTTGGCCGGGAAATAGAAGTAGAACAGCGCCCGGGAGACCCCGGCCGCCCGGCAGATGTCGGCAACCGTCGTCTTGGCGTAGCCGTTCGTGCGCCACAGCGCCATGGCTGCCTGCACAAGACTTCGCTTGGTCTCATGCGATCGTGCCCGCTGGTACGAGGCGCGGCGCTGACTACTGTCAGCAACGACGGCCCCGCTGTTTCTCGGCACAATTGGACTGTAACAGTTGGATTGGCCCTTGCAAATAGTTGACGGTTGTCTAACTATCTAGACATGACACAACCACTGCAAGGCAGGCGCATCCTCGTCACGGGTGGCGCTACCGGCATCGGCGCGGCAGCAGTTCAGGTATTCGCCGACGCGGGCGCGCACGTCGTCGCGACGTATCACCAGACACAGCCGCCGGAAATCGCGGCGGTGTCGTGGCTACAGTGCGATGTCCGCGATTCCTTGGCAGTCGACGCGATGGTCGACGAAGCGGTGCGCATCCTCGGCGGGCTCGACGTGTTGCTGCACGCGGCGGGGCTGTGGCAGGCCGGCATCCCCGGTCAGATCACCGGCGACCAGATTGACTTCCTCGTCGACACCAACTTCAAGGCCACGATCTTCACCAACCAGGCGGCCTACAGGGTCATGCGGGAGAGCGGCGGCCGGATCATCAACTTCGGCTCGGGTGAGGCGGTGATGGGCAGTCCGCTCTCGGCCCTCTACGCCGCCACCAAAGGTGCGGTCCAGGCGTGGACGCGGTCGATCGCCAGGGCGTGGGCTTCCGACAACATCACCGCCGTTGCTCTCGCACCCGCGATGGAGACGGCGGGGGCCGACCGGCTGCGCGACTTCCTCGGGCCCGAGATGGCCGAGTTGATCGACAAGGAGATAAAGGCGACGATCCCGCTCGGAGGGGCGCTCGGCGACCCCGCCCGCGACCTGGGACCGGTGCTGGTTTTTCTCGCCGGCGAAGGTTCGCGATTCATCACCGGGCAGCTCATCGCGGTGGACGGCGGCATGGTCATGCTCGGCGGTTGACCTTGGCGGAACCGCGACCCCGCGAGGCTTCATAACCCGCCGTCAGCCAGTGCACTGTGCGGTCGAGGCTGGGCAGGATCTCGGTGATGTCGATCTCGTCGGCGGCGAAGCGCCCCAGCAGGCCGTACACCATGCTGGAGATGATCGAGTCGAGATCACCGATGAATTCCTCATCGACGTCGGCAAGAACCTCCATCACCGCTGGTACCACGACGTCGAAACCGCGCCGGATCAACTTCTGACCGCCCGGCGCAGCTCGGGCGCGGAAATAGGCCTTGAGCACGGCGGGGTGGCGCTCCCACGGCTCGAAGATGGTGCGCAACACGCGCATCATGCCGACGTACAGCGACTCGTCCGGCTCGTGCGTCTGTCCGGCCAAACCCGAATACCGGTTCTTTTCCATCCAGCACTCGAGGGCGGCCAGGATCAACTCGTCGCGGGTGGTGTATCGCTTGTAGATGGTGGCCAGGGAGGTACGGGCACGCCGAGCCACCTCGCGCAGTTGCACGGCGTCGTAGCCCTCGGTCTCGAGTAGCTCGACGACGATGTCGAGGATCCGGTCTCTGCTCCGGTCTGCGTCACCGTTGCTTGCTTCACCGGTAGTCACTTCGCAAACACCCTTGCCGTCGTGGAGTAACCAGGTTACGGTACCAGAGTAACGCTGTTACTCGAGAGCGAGGATCAATGGGTTGTCTTGACGGCAATGTCGCCTTCATCACCGGTGTAGCGCGGGGCCAAGGTCGAAGCCACGCAGTTCGGCTGGCCGCCGATGGTGCCGACATCATCGGGGTCGACATCTGCGCTGACATCCCATCCAACGGCTATCCCATGGCGACTTGCGATGAGCTCGATGAGACCGTGGCATTGGTGGAGGCCAAGGGCGGCAAGATGATCGGCTCGGTCGCCGATGTCCGTGATTTCCATCAGCTCAAGGCGGCTCTCGATGCCGGGGTGGAGCACTTCGGTCGGCTTGACATCGTCTGCGCCAATGCGGGCATTGCGTCAATGACGTTTCGCGAGTTGACCGATGATGAAGATCTCGAACAGTGGACTGACGTGATGAATGTGAACCTCGTAGGTGCATTCCACACCGCGAAGGCGGCCATCCCGCACCTGATCGCGGGGGAACGGGGTGGGTCGATCGTCTTCACCAGCTCGACGGCGGGGTTACGGGGATTCGGCGGTCTGCAGGGCGGCGGCCTTGGTTATGCGGCGTCCAAGCACGGCATCGTCGGTCTGATGCGTACCCTCGCCAATGCCCTTGCACCGCACAGTATTCGAGTCAATTCCGTTCATCCGACGGCGGTGAACACGATGATGGCGGTCAATCCGGCGATGGTCTCGTTCCTGCAGAACTATCCCGACGGCGGCCCGCATTTACAGAATCCGATGCCGGTCGCGCTGTTGGAGCCCGAGGACATCAGCGCCGCGGTCGCCTACCTGGTCTCCGACGAGGCGAGGTACGTCACGGGGGTGACCTTCCCCGTCGACGCCGGCTTCTGCAACAAGCTATGAGCAACAACGAAACTCGGTCGGCCGGTCGCGTTGCCGGCAAGCGGGTTCTGATTACCGGAGCGGCGCGGGGGATGGGCCGCGGCCACGCGGTGCGGCTTGCCGAGGAAGGCGCCGATCTCATTCTGGTCGACATCTGCGAGTCGCTGCCGGAACTGGAGTACCCGTTGGCAACTCGCGAGGATCTGGCGGAAACGACCCGGCTGGTCGAGAAGGACGGCAGTCGGGTTGTGACCCATGTCGTCGATGTACGCGACGCGCCAGCGTTGGCGGCCGCTGTCGACGACGGTGTTGCTCAGCTGGGTGGGCTGGACGCGGCGGTGGCCAATGCCGGTGTGCTGACAGTAGGAACCTGGGACAACACGACACCCGAGCAGTGGCGAACGGTCGTGGACGTCAACCTCATCGGAACCTGGAATACCTGCGCCGCTGCCCTTCCGCATCTTGTCGAACACGGCGGCAGCCTTGTCAACATCAGCTCGGCGGCCGGCCTAAAGGGCACCCCGCTGCATCTCCCGTACACCGCGTCGAAGCATGGCGTCGTCGGTCTGAGTCGGGCACTGGCCAACGAGCTTGCCGCACAGAATATTCGGGTAAACACGGTTCATCCGACCGGTGTGGAGACAGGTATGCGGCCAGACTCCCTGCATGGGTTGCTTGCTGAGAGCCGCCCGGATCTGGTCCCCATTTTCCAAAATGCCCTGCCCGCTGTCATGGCCGAAGCCGCTGATATCAGCAATGCGGTGCTGTTCTTGGTTTCGGACGAGTCCCGCTATGTGACGGGGCTGGAATTCAAGGTCGACGCCGGCGTCACACTGCGGTAGCCGACTCAACAGAGGGGATGTATGACAACCATCGACGTGGACCGCTCCGAGCGCGGCAGGCGCCAGTTCGCCGAGGTGATGACATTCCGGCCGCCCGACGATACCAGCCCCACGATCGCACACGGCCTCATCAATTTCGTCTTTGCCGAGATATGGTCCCGTCCGAAGCTGAGCAGACGGGATCGCCGGTTCATCACGCTTGCGTGCGTCGCCGACGCGGGCGCGCAGGAGCCGTTGGAGCAGCATGTCTACGCCGCGTTGAACAGCGGTGATATCACTATCGGCGAAATGCGGGAAACCGTATTGCATTTCGCAGTGTACGGCGTCTGGCCCAAGGCCTCCCAGCTCAACATGGTGGTCGACGCGCAGTGGGAGCGCATCCACCGTGAGCGAGGACAGGACATACCGGCCCCAGAGCCACTACTGCCACTAGGCACTCCGAACGACCCGGAGCGTCGATTGGCTTGCGGCGAAGAATCTTTCAAGGAAATCAACTGCATTCCGTTCGCGCCGATACGAGACAACCCGTACTCCGGGGCCGGCATTCTCAACTTCGTGTTCGGTGAGATGTGGTTGCGGCCGGGACTGGGCATGAAAGAGCGCCGGTTGGTGACGGTCGCTTGCGTGGGGTTTCAAGACGCGCCCATTCCGATCATGTCTCACGTCTATGCCGCCCTGAAGAGCAGGGACGTGTCTTTCGACGAAATGGACGAGCTCGCACTACAGTTCGCCGCCTATTGTGGCTTGCCCAAGGCTGCCCAGTTGAACCAGGTGATCGGCGAGCAGAAGGAACGCGTCCTCGACGAGTGGCGTGAGGAAGCGCTATGACCTCGATCGCTGACACGCTCTCGTTGCCCACCGGACTGCTCATCGGCGGCGACCGGATCACCGACTCGTCCGGCGGAACCCACCCTCATATCTACCCGGCCACCGGCCAACCGAACGCGGTCATTCCACTGGCCGGCGCCGACGAGATCGACCGCGCGGTCGCTTCTGCTTGGGACGCCCATCGAGAATGGATCTCGCTGACAGTTGACCGGCGCCGCGACATGCTGATCGATCTCGCCGACGCGGTGCACGAGAACCTTCACGAATTGGCGCGCCTCAACGTGCACGACTATGCGGTTCCGATCTCCTTTGCCGGCAACGCAATCCTGCTGGAGCGGTTCCTCCGGCACTTCGCCGGTTACGTCGACAAGCCCCACGGCACCAACACGCCGGTGACTGGTTGCTTTGACATCAACTTGATCGAACGCGAGCCCTACGGCGTTGTCGGGGTCATCGCTCCGTGGAACGGATCGCTTGTAGTGACAGCTTCCTGTGTGGCACCAGCGCTGACGGCGGGAAATGCTGTCGTGCTGAAACCGTCGGAGGTGGCGCCGTTCGCAGCACTGCGCTTCGGCGAATTGTGCGGTGAGGTTGGGCTGCCGGGCGGGCTGGTCAATGTCGTCCCCGCCGGTCCGGAGGGTGGCGACGCGCTGGTGGGACACCCGGGAACCCGCAAGATTCACTTCACCGGCGGAGGCCCAACCGCCCGCAAGGTTCTCGAGACCGCGGCGGTCAACTTGACGCCGGTCGTCGCAGAACTCGGCGGCAAGTCGGCCAACATCGTCTTCGACGACGCCGACCTCGACGCAGCGGCGATGTTGTCCGCACACCAGGGTCCACTCATGCAGTCGGGACAGAGCTGCGCGTGCGCCAGCCGCGTGCTAGTTCACGAAGCGGTCTATGACGCGTTCGTCGAGAAATTCGTCGGCGTGATCGAAGCCTCGACGATCGGTGACCCGCTCAACCCCCAAGTCGTATTCGGGCCCGTCATCAGCCAGACCGCTGCGGATCGCATTCTTGGCGTGATCGAGGAGGCCGTCGCGAACCGAGCGGGCGACTTGATTGTCGGCGGGAGGCGGCTCGGCGGCGAATTCGCGCAGGGCTATTTCATCGAACCGACGGTGTTCGCTGGCGTCGACAATTCATCGGCACTGGCTCAGAACGAGACCTTCGGACCGGTCGCTTCGGTGATTAAGTTCTGCGACGAGGCGGAGGCTGTGCGCATCGCCAACGACACGCCTTATGGCCTGAACGCATTCGTGCAAACGACAGACCTGGGCCGGGCCCACCGGGTCGCCCGTCGGCTCGAAGCGGGGTCGGTGTGGATCAACCAATTCAGCGACATTTCACCGCAGGGTCCTTACGGGGGCTACAAGCAGAGTGGTTTCGGCCGCACCGGCGGCCTCGAAGGCTTGAAGGAGTTCTTGCAAGTCAAGAACATTCGCATTGGCATGAGCTGAAGAAACGACATCAACGAGGAGGACCCATGATCGGCCGGATTGCAGGCAAGGTCGCATTCGTTACCGGCGCAGCGCGAGGGCAGGGACGCAGTCACGCCGTGGGGCTGGCGCAGGAGGGCGCGGACGTCATCGCCGTCGACATCTGCCGGCCGTTCGAGGCTGCGCTCGACAGTGGAGTCGAAAGGACCACGAGGCCATGACAGTTACACACGACACAGGGGTCTACTACGACCCCTACGACATAGACATTGTCACAGACCCGTACCCCATATACGCGCGGTTACGGGAAGAAGCGCCGGTCTACTACAACGAGCGCTACGACTTCTGGGCGATTTCCCGACATGCCGACGTCGAGAAGGCGCTGAGCGACTGGCAGACGTTCTCCAACCGCCGAGGCGACATCCTCGAACTGGTGCAGTCGAAATTCGACATGCCTCCCGGCGTCATGATGTTCCAGGACCCACCGATGCACACGATGTTGCGGGGCTTGATGTCTCGGGTGTTCACGCCCCGACGCATGGCGGCCATCGAGGACCAGATCCGCCGGTACTGTGTGCGCTGCCTTGACCCTCACGTGGGCTCTGATGGATTCGACATCATCTCCGAATTGGCGTCGATGATGCCGATGCGCGTCATCGGTATGCTGCTCGGCATTCCCGAAGAGGACCAGGTCGACGTCCGCGACGCCAACGACGCGTACCTGCGCACGAAACCCGGCACGCCGATGAGGGTGGTCGACGCCGACGCGATCGCCGACGGCCGGATCTATGCCGACTACGTCGACTGGCGCGCCAAGAACCCGTCCGACGATCTGATGACCGCGCTGCTCAATGTCGAGTTTGAGGACGAGAACGGGGTGAACCGGAAACTGACCCGCGAGGAGGTTCTGCACTACACCCAGGTCGTCGCGGGCGCCGGAAACGAGACGACCGGGCGGCTGATCGGATGGTTGGCGAAAGTCCTTGCCGAACATCCCGACGAGCGCCGCCAAGTCCTCGAAGACCGCACCCTGCTGACTCGCGCCGTCGACGAGACCCTGCGCTTCGAACCCACGGGTCCGCACGTCGCCCGGTGGATAGCGCAGGACTTCGAGTGCTACGGCACTACTGTGCCCGCCGGAAGCGCGATGCTGCTGCTATTCGGCGCCGCCAACCGCGATCCACGGCGCTACCGGGAGCCCGACACGTTCAACGTTCATCGCGACAACATCTCGCACATCACCTTCGGCAAGGGCGTGCACTACTGCCTCGGTGCGAACCTCGCACGCCTGGAAGGCCGCGTCGCGCTCGACGAGCTGCTCAATCGCTGGCCTGAATGGGACATCGACTACGACACCGCGCAACTCGCGCCGACATCCACGGTTCGAGGTTGGGAGCGGCTGCGGCTGGTCCTGCGGTGAGCGATCCGCTGGCTACGGGAGGTAGCGGTGCCACTCGTGCGGCACCACGGGATGCATCGGCGCGGCGAGAAGCGGTTCGACACCCGAGTCACGGCAACGGTTTTCGAGTGCAGGCCGGAGCCGGGCCGCGGTGGCGACCGGGTCGCCGTCAAGGAAGCAGTAGGTGATGGATTGGTCAACCGTCGCCGCCGCGGCCGACCACACGCCCGCTACACCATCGACTTCCATCAGCTCGTCTGCGGGCGCAACACCTTGCTCCAGCAGCAGGTACACGCCGCGGACCGGCCACCACGGAAGCACGTCGGCGCCGACCTTCAAGCGGGCCGCCGCCGCCTTGCTCTGCACCTCGTACACACCGCGTTGGACCGGCGGCAAGAGTGACAGCATTCGGCCCGCACCGCTGAGTACCCTGCCCAGTTTGTAGAAGCCGTCCAGTCCGGCTGGGTCGCTGAAGAAATACGTCATCACGTGATCGACGGCGTCATAGCGGTCCTGGCCTGCCGCGCGTGCCGAACGGCAGGCCGGGGTCGACACCAACCGCATGGATGCGCGCACGGTGGACAGCCTGTGCTGCTCGGGGCGGTGGTCGAGGGTGTGCCAGCGCAGGTAGTCGGCGTCTTTTCCATCGGGATGGCGCGCCGCCATGGACACGAACAGGGTGCTGATGTCCCCATGGCCGGTGGCGAGGACATCCTCGACCTCGTCGGACGGTGTGCCGGACAGCTGCATCAGTGTGGTCCTTGAGTTGTCGAATGATGTTCGATCAGAAGAACTTCGGGGTGAATGTCAGCCCGCCGTCACGGTGTTTGAATGGTGGCCTCCGGCCACCGAAATCGATTTGGCGTCGGTGTAGCCGTCAATGCCCTCCTGGCCCAGTTCGCGTCCGTATCCACTGCCCTTCACGCCACCGAACGGCGCAAACGGATCCATGGTGTAGCCCTGGTTGACACCGAATGTGCCGGTGCGGACGCGGGCCGCGACGGCCATGCCGCGATCGGTGTCACGCGTCCAGACGGAGCCCGCAAGGCCGTAGGCGGAGTCGTTGGCGATGCGGACCGCGTCGTCTTCGTCGGCGTACGGGATGACGGTGATCACCGGGCCGAAGATCTCGTCACGCGCGATGCTCATCGTGTTGTCCGCATCGGTGAACAGAGTTGGCCGGACATACCAGCCGCGGTCCAGTCCATCGGGCATCTTGGTGCCGCCGACGACAAGCCGTGCGCCCTCACGCTGCCCAGCCTCGATGTAATTGCACACCCGATTCTGCTGACGCCGGGAAACCAGTGGACCCACCTGGGTGGCCGGATCGGTCGGGTCACCGACGGTCATGGACTCCATCTCGGTGGCGAGGGCGTCGGTGAAATCGCCTGCGCGAGAGGCTGGGACGAGGACGCGGGTCAACGCGTTGCAGATCTGTCCGCTGTTCGACAGGCTGGCGGACCGCACCCCCTTAGCAACGGTGGCCGGGTCCGCGTCGCTGAGGACGATCGCTGCCGACTTGCCGCCCAACTCGAGGCTCACGCGCCGCAAATCGGCAGCGCATGCCGCGGCAACCGCCTTGCCCGCCGCCGTCGACCCCGTGAACGACACCTTGTCGACGCCGGGGTGTGCGACCACATGTTGGCCGGTCGCCGCGTGGCCCGGCACCACGTTCACGACACCGGGTGGCAGGTCGACCTCGGCGAGCATCTCGGCGAGCAGCAGCGCGTCCAGCGGCGACTCAGGGGCTGGCTTGATCACGACGGTACAGCCGGCAACAAGCGCCGGAATCAGCTTGGTGACGGTCAGGAACTGCGGCATGTTCCACGGCACGATCGCCGCGACCACGCCGACGGGTTCACGGCGGATCTGGATGTCGGA
>DATARY010000223.1:0-22041 GCA_036263935.1 Mycobacterium sp. | reverse complement strand
GAAGGGCGGTCAGGTTTTCAAGCGCTAGCGTCGAGGCAAGGAGACGAGCGTGGAGCTCACCGACAACATCCTGTGGCTGCTCAAGCAGGCGTTTTACTTCTCGCTGACGACGGTCAACGAGGCGGTGAGCGAGCACGGGGTCAGCACAGCCCAGATCGGTGTGCTTCGCCAGCTGTCGAACGAGCCCGGGCTGTCCGGAGCGGAGTTGGCGCGCCGACTGTTGATCAGCCCACAGGGCGTTCAGCTTGCCCTGACCGCGCTCGAGCGTCGCGGGCTGGTGCAGCGCAAGCGGGATCCGGCGCATGGGCGGATTCTCCAGGCCTATCTGACCGATCACGGCCGCGGCGTCGCCTCGGCCGTCGTCGCCGATGCACTTGCCGTGCACGACAGGGTGTTCGGTGTCCTCACACCCGAGGAACAAGAGGTGCTGCGTGACCTGCTCAGCCGGGTGGTCAAGCAAGGCACGGGTCACGAGCTGTTCACCGACCATGTCGAGTAGCTTTATGAAGTACTTGAGATATATCGCAAGTACTTGATAACCTACAGGCGATGGGACAGGAATGCAGAACCCAAACGACCGAAGCGATCACGATCGAGATCGACCGTCGCAGCACCAGCGTGTCCTATCGCGATGGCGAAACCTTGCTGCAGACGGCGCGCAGGGCGGGACTACATGCACCATCGTCGTGCGAAATCGGTTCCTGCGGAACGTGTATGGCGCGGATCGTCGAGGGTAACGCCCGCATGGTCAACAACGACGCGTTGGAAGACGACGAGGTTGCGGAGGGATGGGTTCTGACATGTCAGTCGCTGCCGACCAGCCGCACTGTCCGGGTCGTCTATGAGTAGGAGGCGGAGAGCATGAGCCACGTGGCGGTGGTCACCGGAGGCGCGTCGGGCATGGGTGAAGCCACCTGTCATGAACTCGGTCGGCGAGGCCACAAGGTCGCGGTTCTCGACATCAACGGGGACGCGGCACAACGGGTCTCCGAAGACCTGGGTGCCTCCGGTGGGTCTGCGCTCGGTGTGGCCGCCGATGTCAGCGATCGGCGGGCACTCGAGGAAGCGTTCGGCAAAGTGCGCACCGAGCTTGGGCCGGTGCACATACTCGTGACCAGCGCGGGAGTGGTGGACTTCTGCCCGTTCGCTGACATCTCCCCGCAGTCCTGGGGCCGGATCATCGACGTCAACCTGACCGGTACCTTTCATTGCTGCCAGTTGGCGCTGCCCGACATGGTGGAGGCGCAATGGGGCCGCATCGTCATGATCTCGTCGTCAAGCGCGCAGCGCGGGTCGCCCGGAATGGCGCATTATGCGGCATCCAAGGGCGCGTTGCTCTCGTTGACGAGGTCATTGGCGCGCGAGTACGCCCCCATGGGAATCACCGTGAACAACGTTCCGCCGTCGGGAATCGACACGCCCATGCAGCGGCAGTCGCAAGCCGAGGGGCATCTGGGGTCAGATCAAGACATGGCGGCCAACATCCCGCTCGGGCACCTCGGTACCGGTGCTGACATTGCGGCTGCCGTGGGCTTCCTGTGCTCCGACGAGGCCGGGTTCATCACTGGACAGACTCTCGGCGTCAACGGTGGAGCGGTGATGTGACGCAATGAATTCGCAACCAGGACAAGGAGAGGTTCGTATGGGGCGATGGCCTAAGCCAGCAGAGGGCAGCTGGACCGAGCACTATCCGGAACTGGGCACGGGCCCCATATCGTTCCGCGACTCGACCTCACCGGAGTTTTACGAGGTTGAACGCGCGGCGATCTTCAAACGCGCGTGGCTCAACGTCGGACGTGTCGAGGAAGTTCCGCGCATCGGCAGCTACTTCAGCAAAGAGATCGAGGCCGCGCGCGCGTCGGTCATCGTCGTCAAGGGCAGAGACGAACAGATCCGCGCGTTTTACAACATCTGCCGTCACCGCGGAAACAAGCTGGTGTGGAACGACTTTCCCAGCATGGAAACAAGAGGATTCTGCCGGCAGTTCACCTGCAAGTACCACGGTTGGCGGTATGGGCTGGACGGAGCCCTGAACTTCGTACAGCAAGAGTCGGAATTCTTCGACCTCGACCACGCCGACTATGGGTTGAGTCCCGTGCATTGCGACATCTGGAACGGCTTCATCTTCATCAACTTCGACCGCGAACCGCGGCAGAGCCTGCGGGAGTTCCTCGGGCCGATGGTCACCGGCCTCGATGACTATCCTTTCGAGAAACTCACCGAGCGCTACGACTTCGTGGCCCACAACAACAGCAACTGGAAGATCTTCGCCGACGCTTTTCAAGAGTACTACCATGTTCCGTCGCTGCACCCGCAGCAGGTGCCGTCGGCGGTTCGCGATCCGAACGCCGGGTTCGAATGCGCGCACTTCCAGCTGGACGGGCCACACCGCCTGGTGTCCACGGCAGGAACCCGACGGTGGCTGCTAGCCCCGGAGTACATGTATCCCATCGAACGGGCAACGCGCAGTGGGTTGGTCGGTCCGTGGCGTACACCGGAGACACATCTGCCTGCGGGGCTCAATCCGGGCAACATCGAGCCGTGGGGGATCAGCAACTTCCAGATCTTCCCCAACCTCGAGATCCTTATCTATGGCGGTTGGTACCTGCTGTACCGGTACTGGCCGACGTCGCACAACACTCACAAGTTCGAGGCCTACTCGGCGTTCCACCCCGCGCGAAGCGTGCGCGAGCGCATCGAGCATGAGGTTGCCGCGGTCGTGCTCAAGGAGTTCGCACTCCAGGACGCCGGAATGCTCGGCGGCACACAGGCCGCACTGGAGACGGGCGTCATCGACGACTTCCCGCTCAACGACCAGGAAATCCTCGTCCGCCACCTCCACAAGGTGGTCGTCGACTGGGTCGATGAATACCAACGCGAAAACGCGCCGGTCGGGGTGTGAGCATGGCACAAATCCGACTGCCCAGCGCATTCGCCGAACTCGAACGATTCGCCGAAAAGTGGTGTTTGCCAACCGAAGCCGAACGGTGGAACATGCGGATGGCCACCAGCATGTTGGTAATGCGGGAGTTCTACGAGGCGTTCTCACCCCGGCTGGAAGAAGCCATTGACTACTGCGACAAGTTTCCCCTCGACGACATTCCCGATGACGCACTGCATCTGCTGCACCTCATCTACTCGATGGTGATGGTATCGATGGCCGTCGAGGTCTTCGGTCAGAACAAACCCACCGACTCTGCGGACGCCGTGATCGACCGCGTCGGCGAACCGATCCCGTGACGCACGCGGCTGACAAAGGACAGGCCATGAGTCTGCTCACCGTCAACAAACTCACCGACTCTGTTGGCGCCGAGGTGGTTGGCGTCGAGCCCGATCGGCTGGTCGCCGACGACGCGCTGGGCGAGGCGGTACTCGACGCGCTGGAAGACAATGGCGTGCTTGTCTTTCGCGGTCTCAACCTCGATGCGCAGGAGCAAGTGGCCTTCTGTCGACAACTGGGGGAGGTGGATCACTCCTCCGACGGGCACCATCCGGTGGCCGGCATCTATCCGATTACACTGGACAGGTCGAAGAACGCCTCGGCCGCGTATCTGCGCGCGACGTTCGACTGGCACATCGATGGCTGCACTCCTCTCGATGAGGCCTTCCCACAAAAGGCCACCGTGCTTTCCGCCGTCCAGGTCGCTGACCGCGGCGGCGAAACGGAATTCGCAAGCTCGTACGCGGCCTACGACGCGCTGAGCGACGACGACAAGGAGCGCTTCGGCTCGCTGCGGGTCGTGCACTCGCTGGAGGCCTCCCAGCGGCGCGTCACTCCGGAACCCACGCCCGAGGTGCTGGCGCGGTGGAGATCCCGCCGCACCCAGGAACATCCGTTGGTGTGGACCCATCGCAGCGGCCGCAAGTCGTTGGTGCTCGGCGCCTCGGCTGATTATGTCGTTGGCATGGATCTGCGCGAGGGCAGGGCGCTGCTGCAGGAGCTGCTCGACCGGGCGACGACGGCCGACATCGTCTACTGCCATGACTGGTCGGTCGGCGACACCATCATCTGGGACAACCGTGGCGTCCTGCATCGCGCGGCACCCTATGACCCCGAATCGCCCAGAGAAATGCTGCGCACCACCGTGCGGGGCGACGAGCCGATCCAGTAGATGGCGACACGCCTGACGCCGCTACCTGCCGGTGAGTGGGGTGACGAGACCCGCGCCGCGCTAACGCCGTTGCTTCCGCCAGCGAGGTGCAATCCGCGCGGTGGGCGGGTACTACCTGCTGGCGATCGCGGTCAACACATTAGGCGTCGAAGACGAGGCCAGCTGAGCACCCCTCGTTGACGTCGAAGAGCACCTATGGAAACCTAATAACCAAAGATGAGAATCACGTTCTCGTGAATCGAGATCGTCGAAACGGAGCAGCGCATGGCGGAAGACCGCACCTCGGTCGACTTTTTCCGGGACGAGCGGCTTGTGGACGACCCGTATCCGTTCTACGAGGCACTTCGCGACAAGTGCCCGGTGAGCCGTGAGGATCACTACGGCGTCACGATGGTGACGGGCTGGCAAGAGGCGGTCGACGTGTACAACGACGCGGAGACGTTCTCGTCCTGCATCTCGGTGACCGGGCCGTTTCCCGGGTTCCCGGTCCCGCTCGAAGGTGACGATGTCACCGAACTGATCGAGAACCACCGCGACGAGATTCCGTTCAGTGATCAGTTGCCGACCCTCGACCCGCCCACTCACGCCAATCACCGCGCACTGCTGATGCGGCTGATCACGCCGAAGCGCCTCAAAGAGAACGAGGACGCGATGTGGGTGATCGCGGATGAGCTGCTCGACGACTTCCTTGCGCCCGGCGAAGGCGAGTGGGTCAACGGCTTCGCCGGCCCGTTCACGCTGAAGGTCATCGCCGACCTTCTGGGTGTGCCCGCAGGGGACCGCGACGAGCTGATCGAGAGACTGCGACGCGGTACCCATGGGGGCGGCCTCGGCAACGCCGAGAAGACGCTGACCAAAACGCCGTTGGAATACCTCTACGACGTGTTCGCCGGTTACGTAGAGGACCGGCGCCGCGAACCTCGTGACGACGTGCTCACCGGTCTGGCCACCGCGACGTTCCCGGATGGTTCGACGCCTGAGGTCGGTGACGTGGTGCGCGTCGCCACCAATGTCTTCTCGGCCGGCCAGGAGACGACGGTGCGTCTGCTCGGCACCGCGTTGAAGGTGATCGGCGACCGTCCGGACATCCAGGAGGCGCTGCGCGCCGACCGTAGCCTCATTCCGAACTTCATCGAAGAGTGTCTACGCATCGAGAGCCCTGTCAAGGGCGACTTCCGGCTGTCGCGGATCCCGGTGACGGTCGGGGAGACCGATCTTGGCGCCGGCACCACGGTGATGGTGTTGAACGGGGCGGCCAACAGGGATCCGCGTCGCTTCGAGGATCCCGACGCCTTCGACCCCCAGCGCAAGAATGCCCGCCAGCACCTTGCGTTCGGCCGCGGCATCCACAGCTGCCCCGGCGCGCCGCTGGCCCGGGCGGAAACACGCGTCGGGCTCGAGCGGCTGCTCGACCGGACCAGCGACGTCAGGATCAACGAGAAAGAGCATGGTCCGGCGAATGACCGCCGCTACCAATACATTCCGACCTACATCCTGCGCGGGCTGACCCAGCTGCACCTCGAGTTCGACCTGGCGAAGGACGCCTGATGAAGGTCACCGTCGACGACCAGCGGTGCCGCGGACACGGCATGTGCCTCACGCTGTGCCCCGAGGTGTTCAGCCTGACCGACGACGGCTACTCGGTCGCGGACCCGTCGGAGGTCCCGGCCGGGCTCGAGGGCGCCGCACAGGAGGCCATCGAGAACTGCCCCGAGCAAGCCATCAGCGAAATCGACCAATAGCCAAGGAGTTTCGAATGCCCAAGGGGTACGTCATCCTGACCGAGGACATCAAGGATCCGGCCGGGATGGCCGAGTACGGCAAGCTGGCCAGGCAGGCGATGGAGGGGGCCACGGTCATCGCGGTCGACGGGAAGCCCCAGGTGATCGAGGGATCGTGGCACGGCAGCCAGACCGTCGTGCTGGAGTTCGAGTCGGTGCAGGCCGCGCGCGCCTGGTACGAGTCGGAGGCCTACCAGAAGGCGGCCAAGGTCCGGCAGTCGGCCGCGGACTGCAACGCCGTCATCCTCTCGGGTTTGGGCTGAGCGCTCGCGGTGACTAGCGGGCTACTAGCGGGCCGGTTGGCTTGGTCGTCGTCGCGTGCACAAGCAACTCGGCAAGCTCGCGCGGCCGGCTGAGGAACGGCGAGTGCGACGTGTCGATCATCAACGGCTTGACCCCGAGGCGGCGGGTCACAGTGTCGGCCAGCCAGCGCGGCATCGACCGATCCTGCAGACACAGGATGAAGCTGCGGGGGAGGTCGGCCGCCCAGAAGCGGGGGATCGACACCGGTGTGACGGTTGTGTCGCCGAACCGTTCGGGATCGAGGCGTTCGAACGCCCAGCGGGCCGTTGCCTCGTCGCAGTCGTGGTAGAAGTACTGCCACGCGCCCTCGAAGTCGGCGAACCACATCGCGCCGTCGTCGTCGAACTTCAGGTAGCCCAACATCTCTCCGACATCGGCTTCGAACTCACCGTCCTCCGAGTCGCGCATCGCCATCGCCTCGGGATAGGTGCGGCCTTCGCGCGGCAGTACCGCGGCCAGGTAGATGATGTGGCTGACGAGGTCCGGCGCGGCGTCGGCGGCCAGCGTGGCGTCGAAGCCGCCGCCCGAGTGCCCGACCAACACGTCGCCCGGCTTTAGCACCGTCACGATCGCATCGCGGCGATTGGCCAGCGTCGACTCCTCGTCGACACGTGCTCCATGTCCGGGAAGGTCGACGGCCACGCCCTCATGGCCCAGCCGTTCCAGCTCAGTGATCGTCCGCTCCCAGCACCACGCGGCGTGAAAACCACCGTGCACGAAGACGAATCGCATCTACGCGTTCGTCTGCTCGTCGCGAATCGAGATCGCTTGCCGCGGGCACTGCCGGACCGCCTCGCGCACCTGGTGCTCGTTCTCCGGCGTCACCTCGTCCTGCAGCACGTGCAGGTAATCCTGCTCGTCGAGATCGAAGACCTCCGGGATGATGCCCATGCACACCCCGTTGCTCTCGCACAGGCCGAAGTCGACTTCGATCTTGCTCACCGGAGCACCTTGACGGGTACGTTCTTGTAACCCGCCACATTCTGCATGTTGACGCGCTGGAGGCCGTCGAAGTCGACTTGGTAACGGGGCATGAAGTCGAGCAGCCGGTCCAGCGCGATCGCGCTTTCCATCCTGGCCAGGGCCGCGCCGAGGCAGCTGTGAATCCCGTAGCCTAGACCCAGGTTTTGGGCTTCAGCGCGGTCACGCGTGATGTCGAACTTGTCCGCGTCGGTGAACGCCTCCGGGTCCCGGTTGGCCGAAGCTTTGCACAGGAACACCGGCTTGCCCGCGGGGATGGTGCCACTGGGCACCTGCGCCTCCCTGATCGTGTAGCGCACGTTGTACTGGACGGGGCCGACGTAGCGCAGGAGCTCCTCCACCGCATCCGGGATCTTGTCGCGATCGTCGCGCAGCATCTGCCACTGATCCGGATTTTTCGCGAACTCCACCGCCGCGCTGCCGATCAGCTTTGTCACGGTCTCCGCACCGGCACCGCCGAGCAGCGAGACGAATCCGGTGATCTCGATGTCGTCGAGTTTGTGCATCTGACCGTCTTCGCCGGGGATTTCCGCCTCGATCAGGCGGCTGATCATGTCGTCCTGCGGGTTGGCGCGCCGCTCCTGGACCAGGCCGTAGTAGTAGATCCCGGAGTCGATGTTGGCTTGCATGCCCTCTGGGGTCAGCCCCATGTTGCCGGGCTCGCGGGACAGCCCGATGTCGATCCAGTGGCGCACCTGCTGGCGGAACTCCTCCGGCACGCCGGCCATTCTCGTGATGACCTCGACCGGGAACGGCCCGGAGAAGTCCTGGACGACGTCGAAGTTGTCAGGATCGGCCTGGCCCAGGTAGTGCTCCACGAGCTCGACCACGGTCTCGCGCTGTGACTGGATCGCGCGGGGCGTGAACGCCTTGTTGACCAGGCTGCGCATGACCCGATGATCCGGCGGATCCATGAAGATGATCATCTTGTTGGGCGCTTCGCCGGATTTGACCATTGCCAGGTCGCAGCCGTGCGCCGACGAGAACGATTCGTGGTCCTTGAGGGCGGCGGCCACGTCCTCGTGGCGGGTGAGGGCGTAGAAGTCTTCCTTTTCGTCGTGATAGACGGGAGCCTCTTCGCGCATTCGCCGATACATGTCGAACGGATCGTTGAAGAACTCTTCCGAGAACGGGTCGAACACGACTGTGGGCTTGGTCATGGGCTCCTCCTTCGCCGCGGGCCGACGGCTGGAAGCGTTACGCGAGACGGCCTAAATGTAACGCTAACACTTTGACGGCGAGTATTCGATTGAAATGCGAACTAGTCCTGCGCTGAATCATGGTCTGCCCCCAAAACCAGCGTTGATGACGTCGTCTAGCACCCCGAGATGACTGCCGAGTTCGGCGATCGTCTTGCGGACCACGGCGACGTCCTTGCCGACGAACTCGGTGACGTCGTCGATGAACGCGTCGACTGAACCCCGCATGGCGACGAACGCGCCGACTCGGCTCGCGCCGCTGCCGTGCGGAATTGACGACAGCAGCTTCGCCTCATCGAGTCCGAGGCGGTTTCCGAGCGCCACGGCCTCATGCAGCAGCCCGATCTGCGCGGCGAAGAGGGTGTTGTTGATCAGCTTCACCTTCTGGCCCGATCCGATCGGACCGACGTGCAGGACCGGATCGCTGTACGTGTCCAGCACGGGCCGGACCCGCGCCACGGCGTCGTTGGAACCGCCGACGAACAGCGTCACCTGGCCGGCGGCGATGTCATGTGGACCTCCGCTGATCGGTGCATCGACCACGTCGACTCCATGCGCTGCTGCCTGGGTGGCGATGGCCTCGGCGGTGCGGGGGCTCCCGGTGGTATGGATGACGACCGCGGATCCGGGCCGCATGGTGGTGAGCAGGACACTGTCCTGGCACACCTGCGCGACCTGCTCATCGGTGAATACGCAGACGACTACCACCTCAACCCCGTCGCCGACGTCGGCCAGGTCGGTCACCGGCTGCGCGCCCAGTTCGCTCACCGCCCGGCGCTTCTCGACCGATCGGCCGAGCGTGCGCACCTCGTGGCCGGCGTCGACGAGCCGGCGCACCATCGGTGCGCCCATGCGCCCCGCCCCGACGAAGCCGACCCGCGTCATCGCGGATAGTCCATCGACTTCAGCGCGGCGTCGGCCGCGTCGAACACCGCACCCTCGGGCGCCGAGGCATCCGCGGCCAGGCTCGCCGCGTGGCGGACGTCTTTCTGCAGCAGCCCACCCGCGATCGGCGCGAGGCCGTCCAGGGTTCCCCCGAACGCGGCGATGCTGTTGAGCGCCTTGCTGATGGCGGATCCGCGTGTCAAGACCTCACACAGCTTGTCGCGGGGGATGCCGAGGGATTCGCCCAACTCGAGGGTGCTGATCGCGCTGCCCAGGTTGGCGGTGAACAGCACGTTGTTGAGGATCTTGGTGACCTGGCCGCTGCCCAGCGGGCCCAGATGCACGATCGGGTCGGCATACGTCGCGAACACGGGGCGGCAGCGGCCGACGACCTCCTCGTCGCCGCCGGCCATCACCAACAGCGTGCCTGCCTCTACGGCCGGCGCGCCGCCGCTGACCGCCGCGTCGATCACCGAAATGCCTTTTGCCGCAGCTGATTCGGCAATCTCACGGCAAGTGTCGGGGTGCACGGTGCTGTGGATGGCGACGATTCCGCCCGATGCCAGACCCGCCAGCACCCGGGTGTCTCCGCCGAGGACTTCCCTGACGTCGTCATCGCCGACCACACACAGGCAGACGAGGTCGCTCGCGGCCCCCAGCTCGGCCGGCGATCCCGCGGTCTTCGCGGCCGTGTCGGCGTACGGCTCGAGACTGGCCTGTCGGCGCGCCCACAGCGTGGTCTGGTAGCCGCCCTCGACGATCCGCCGCGCCATGGGGCCGCCCTGGCTGCCCAGTCCGATGAATCCGACGCGCATCAGCCCGCCTCCAGTTCTGCACCTGCGCTCTCGCGCGCGACAACACATTCCTCGACGAATGACAACACCTTCAGGTGGTACGCCGCCGCGCTCACTGAGAGGGACAGATTGTGTCCCGCGCCGACCTGCCCGTTGACCACGAAGCGGGGTGCGGCGGTGAACATGGCGGCGATGTCGGCTATCGCCTGCGGGTCCGACCGCCAGACCCGTTCGTGATCGGCGACGCTGAACTGGACGGGGACCCCCACCTGGCCTGCAAGCGCCGGAAAGTCCTGGCGCGACCAGTCATTGACCATCGCGGACTCGTACGGTGCGCCCGTCGACGAGTTCGTGATCCCGTTCAACACCTCGTGGGGATACAAGTGCGCGGGCTGCCAGAGCAGCTCGCGCAATCCGGTAGGCCGTTGTGTCGGTGTCGTCGTTTTGAGAATGTCCTTTGCAGTGTCGTCGTACTGCAGTCCCGTTCCGGCCAGTTCGATGCCGAGCAGGGTGCTGCCCCGCTCGTCGGCGGCCATGCGCACCGCCAGTTCGCAGCCGGCGGAATGGGCGAGCAGAAACAGCCCGGCGCCATGCGAGTTGGATCCGAGGATCTTGTCGATGGCTCCATATGCCAATCGCACGCGTTGTTCCGGGCGTTCGATCGCATCCGGGTAGGGCGCCGAGCTCCCGTAGCCCGGCCGGTCCAGTGCCACGACGGTGAAACCGAGTGCCGCGCCAGTGCGCAGCATCGACAATCGCGGATGGCCGGGGCAGTCGAAATACGCTGCGGTGCTTGCTCCTCCGTGGAATGCGACGATGACGGCTCGCGGGGCTTGGTCGGATGGGCTGGCCTCGGCGACGAGGCCGGACATCGGCACGCCGTCGACGAGGACGACGCGGGGACGTGGCTGCGGCCCGTTCACCGGTCGACCCGTAACAAGATCGCTCCGCTGGGGGTGAGGCCGCCGCTGCTGACGACCGCGACTCGGGCATCGGCGACTTGGCGTTCGCCCGCCTCTCCGCGCAACTGGGTCACGGCTTCGTGCATCAGGCCCATGCCATGGGTGCGGCCGTGGGATAGCTGCCCGCCGTGGGTGTTCAGCGGTATCTCGCCGTCGCGGGCGATGGCCGTGCCGCCGTCCAGGAAGTCCTTGGCCTCGCCGATCCCACAGAAGCCGAGCGCCTCCAGCCAGGAGAGGCAGTTGAAGGTGAAGCCGTCGTACAATTCGGCGACGTCGACGTCCGTGGGGCGCAATGACGTTCGCGTCCACAGATGAGCGGACTGCCCGAGCACCTGCGGTTCATGCGTCATCGTCGTCTGGTCCCAGTCGGTGCGCTCGATGATCTGGGTGCCGACGGCCTCGAACAGGACGGGCTTCTTGGGCATGTCGCGCGCCACGTCGACGGCCGAAACGATCACCGCGATGGCACCATCGCAGGGCACGTCACAGTCGTACAACCCGAACGGGGTTGTGATCATCCGGGCGTCCAGGTAGTCCTCCATCGTCATCGGGTCGCGGTAGATGGCCGTCGGATTCAAAGCCGCATTGGCGCGCTGGTTCAACGCGATCCAGCCGAGGGTCTCCCTTGTGGTGCCATACCGGTGGAAGTGCCGCTGCGCGTTGAGCGCCAACGTATGAGCGGCCGACGTCGCGCCGAACGGCATCTGCCAGCTGGAGGTGCGGGAGCCCCCGGGTGGGGACATCCTGCCCTCCTTCATCATCTGCTGGAACGTCGCCTCCCACAGTGTTCGGAAGCACAGCACATGACGGGCCATGCCGGCGGCGATCGCCATCATCGCCGCGATCACCGAGCCGCCGGGCCCGAACGTGTCCATGCCGCCGTTGATCCACGTCGGACGCAGTCCGAGCGCCCCTTCGAGCGCGGTCACCCCGCCTTCGCCCATGCCGGCGATGTCGAGTCCCGGGTACGTCGACAGCCCGTCGATGTCGTCGAAGCTCAATCCCGCGTCGGCGACCGCGGCTTCGCACGCCTCGATGGTCAGTGACAGCGGCGGCACCATCAGCCTGCGGCCGAGACGGGAGGCGCCGATCCCGGTGATCGCGGACTTGTCCTCGAACTTCTCAACCGTCCAGGGTGGCCGCACGAAGCGGCCGAAGTCCTGCGGAGCGATCTCGTCGGCGGGCAGCTTCGCGAGCTCGCTCTGTCCCGCCACCGGCCTAAATTGCGGCAGCCACACATCCTCGATCTTCTCGAACACGACCTCGACGCTCTGACCAAGCTTGAGCTCATCGGGGTCGCACTCGATGATGTTGGTGGTCAACCGAACCCGGGGATCTTCGACAACCGCCACCTGCGCAACCACGTACGGCGGGGGAAAGTCGGGGAAGCCGAACCGGTGGTTGACCGTGAAGGCGGCCAGCGTCGCCCTGCCGGATACGGCGCGCACACCCATGTTGTGGCTGCGGCAGTACCGGCAGATCGGCTGCGGGGGATGGATCAGCGCCGAGCAGTCCTTGCATTCCTGGATGCGCAGCTGGTTGTCGCCACCCGCTGTCCAAAAGAACTCGGTTGCGGGGGTGAGCTGGGGCAGCGGTCTTGTCACCTGACGAATCCCCAGATGGCCTCGTTGTCTTCGGATTTGACGTCGGGTTCGGCCGTCTCCTTCGCGCTGATTGGCGGCGATGGAGAGTCGGACGGTCTGTGCTCGCCCATGTAGATGATTGCGTGCACCGGGCAGTCCATCAACGCCCGCATGACAGCATCGCGATCCTTCTCGGGCACCGTCCCGTCGCCGACGAGTGACGCATAACCCCAGTCGTCGAGTGAAAAGTATTCCGGCGCATGCTTGGCGCAGACGCCGAACCCGTCGCAGACCGTCCGGTCGAGACGAATCCTCAGACCTTCGCTCATGGTTGAGCCACCGCCTCCACTTCGTATGGTCGATGGGCCTTGAACGCCCCGTCGCGGCACGCGATGCAATCGTTGGCGAGATGGCGTACGACGACCTCGGGGAACTGGCGCAGCAAGCTCGCGGCGATATTGGTTGCCCCGTCGAGCGTGCCGCAGGCCCCGCGACCCCGCAGCACCACCGACCAACGCTCCAGCCGGGCGAGATCTTCGCTTGTTGCCACGCCGTCGCGCAGCGCGGCGATAGCCGCGGCCATCGCGGCCGTGCCGTTGAAGCATGAACCGCACTGGCTGGCGTTCTCCCGGTCGTAGTAGGCCATCACTGACGCGGCGACGGCGACCGGGCAGTCGTCGGTGAGCACCGTGATCGCGCCGCACCCCAGCCCGCTTCCGAGCCGGCGCAGGCTCTCGTGGTCGAGCGTGGTGTCCAGCATGTCTCGGTTCAGCAGGCCGGCGAAGTACCCGCCCATCATCGCACCGTGCACCTGATCGGCCGGAACTCCGTGAAGCGCCAGCAGATCGGCGAACGCGACCCCGTGTGGAATTTCGTACAGCGCCGGCGGCCTGCCGGCGCCGGTGATGGTGGCAAGAAACGTCCCGGGCGACGCCGATGTGCCGTACGCGCGGAACGCCGTCGCACCGTGCTTCTGCACAAACGGCAGGCTGGCCAGGGTCTCGACGTTGCTCACCAGGGTTGGCCTGCCCCCGACGCCCTCCTCGAACGGGCGCGGCGGCTTGTCGGTCGGCTTCGCGGGGCCACCGTTGATCACCCGGACGGCGGCGGTTTCCTCGCCGGCGACGTAGGTCGGTTCGACAGTCAGGACATCGATGGCGAGCCCGTCTAGCGCCGCGTCGTCGAGTTCGGCCAGCGCGGCCCGGACGGCCTCGCCTGCGGCCGGATCGGAAACATACGCGTAGGCCCGGTCGGCCGCGACGATCCGTGCTGCGAGCCGCAACCCGTCGAGCACGAGATGGGGGCGGTTCCGCAGCAGCCACCGGTCCTTGATCGAGGCCGGTTCGCCTTCTTCGCCGTTGGCGATGACGACCGCGCGGCCCGCCCGGCGAGCGTTGTCACGAACCGTCCGCAGCTTCACGGCCAGCGGAAACGCCGCGCCGCCACGGCCGAGCAATCCGGACAGCTCGACCTCGTCGAGCAGGCGGTCCGGTTCGGTTAGTGGTTGGTAGTCCACGCCACCGCGGGACAGCAGCCGCGGTTCGATACCGGGCCACGCGGCAAGGGTGAGATCGACTGAGGTGGTTTTCATTTCCGCCTCCCCGCCGCGGATAGGCTTGCGGACATGAGAACCGCGGTGGTGCGTGTCGAGGTGGACCCGTCCGGCCAGCTCACGTCGGCGCAGTTAACCGACGGCATGACGACCCTCCGCGAGCTCGCCCAGACGGCGGGCGTCGAGGTCCTCGAGAACAACATCTCTGCGATGCCCGCGGGCCGGCGGGAAGTGCAGATGCTGATGGAGGGCAACGACCCCGACACTTTGAAATGTGACGCGGTAGCGCTGTGCGCCAGGGCTTTTGGTACGACGGCGGCGCCGGGCGTGCTTACCTATGTCAGCAGGGGAACCGACGACGACGCCCACGGGGTGCTCGCGGGATTCGGCCTCACCGGCGAGATCTCCCGTTCGGAGGGAGACGACGGCCTTGACGTGGTGTACGTGACCCTGCGAAAGGCCGACCTCGAGCGGATACCGGAAAGCCGGATTCACACGGCCCTCGAGGCTTCGCTCAACTGCGAGGTGCACATCCGCACGACGTGACTGGTGCACGATCAGTGCTCTCTCTTCTTCGCGCAAGCGCTCATCAGTGCTCTCTCTTCTTCGCGCAAGCGCTCATCAGCCGGCCAGGAACTTGAGGATCTCGGGTGCGGCCTGCACCCAGGTGTCGAACATGTTGAAGCGCTTCACCCTGCCCGACGCACGGTCTTCGCCGGCGCGCTCCCACGCGTCCTCCGGCCAGGGCGGGTCGATCAGCTTCGAGCCTTTGATCAGGCAGCTCACCTCGAGAGACGTCCGCTTGGGATGATCCCAGTCGTTTTCGCCGCCGCGGATGATCAGCGTGGGCACCGTGATGTTGTCGAACATCTCGTCGGGGACACCCGGGATCGTCTGCCCGGGCTTGGACACGAATGCGTTGAGCCAGCGCAGCATCACCTTGAGGAACTCATCGCTGTCGAGCGCGAGGATTCGATCGCGGTTTGCTGGATTTTCTTGGATGCGCTGCTTCCATTCATCCACGCGCAGAAGACCTTTGATCCCGAGACCGCGGACAGCGAGGATGCTCGGCACGATGTAGAACGAGCCCAGCACGAACGACCCGTACACACCGCCGACGATGTTCCACACCACGAGCTTGGTGACGATCTCCGGGTACAGCATCGTGGTCAGCATCGAATCCCGGGCGCCGCCCGAACCGCCCGCGATGATGCACGGCCCGATCCCCAGCCCGGTGATCAATGCGTGCAGCGTCTCCGCGCGCATGTGGGATTCGCTCTGCCCGTAGAACTGGACATCGGATTTCCCGCAATTGGGCCGGTCCCACAGCAGCACCCGGTAGCCACCGTTGACCAGCTCTTCCGCCAAGGGTCGTAGCCCGTCGATGTCCTTGCTGTACCGGCCACCTGGTGTCAGCGCGATGAAATCCCCGTTATCGCCGAGGATTTCGTACACGACGTTGCCGCCGTTGATCTCCATCGTCTTCTCGTCGGGCGTCATGCCATCACCAGCACGTCTTTGCCGACCACACGGACCGGATAGGTGCGGATGCTCCACTCGGGCTTGACCGCGGTGGTTCCGGTGGCGAGTTCGAAGCCCCACTGATGCCACGGGCAGTAGATGAACTCGAGGTCGCGGACCATCACCGCGTCTCCGGGCACGGTATCGTCCACGATGTTGCGGCCACGCGCCCGACCCGTACACAGTGGGCCGCCCTCGTGCGGGCAGTAGTTCGCGATGGCGTGGAAGGTGCCGTTGACGTTGAATACGCCGACCCCGTGCCTGCCGATGGGCACCAATTTGTGTGAGCCCGGCGGGATCTCGTCGACGGTGGCGACGACGTGTTCACGCCCCTGCGCCAGCCGGGGCGGTTTGGTTTCTTCGGTCATAGCATCCCGAGTCGCTTCGCTCCTACCCTCCGAATCAACTCAAAACACCCGCACTTGGCCCTCGAGGGCCGGAACCGTCTCCGGAAGGTGGTATGTCGCAATGCCGTTGCGGAACATGATGTTTTCACGCGCGTACTCGGGCAGGTGTTTCACCAGCCAGCGCGGGTTGTCGAATGTCCAGTGCGGGTAGTCGGAGGAAAACAGCAGAATCTTGTCGCATTCCATCCACTCGAAGGCGCGTGTCAGCTCCGTTTTGTCCTCTGGGTAGTCCAGCGGCTGGGTGGTGAACTTGATGTTGTCCTTGACGTACTCCGACGGCTTGCGCTTGATGTCCACCCACTTCTTGCGGGCCTCATAGATCGCGTCCATTCGCCACATCAACGGCAGGATCCACGTGAACGCGTGCTCCACCAGCACGATCCGCAGCGTGGGGAAGCGGTCGAACACCCCATCGAAGATCAGGCTCATCACCTGGTTCGCAGCCAGCAGCGAATACGTGACCATGAAGTCGTGGTTGTAGCTGGGCAACCCGACCGGCGGGAAGGGCAGCTCCTCGAATTGGCTGCGGGACAGGTGGCAACTCACCGGGATGTCGTGCTTGGTGGCCGCGGCCCAGATCGGGTCGTACTTCGGGTGGCCCCACGACGGGCGCGGCTCGGCCTTGATCAGGATCTGCGCCATGTACGGATGCCCGGCCCAGCGGTCGATCTCGCGAACCGACTGTTCGGGCTCCTCGATCGCGAGGCAGATCGAGCCGCGCCACCGCTCGTGCCAGTTGTTGTGGCTGTCGAGCCAGTGATTGGCCTGCCAGTCGTTCAGCGCGCACGACATCGCGTGCTGTGCCTCGGGCAGCCGCGCGGGGTAGGCGCCTGGCTCGAGGATCGCGATGTCGGAGCCGGCCTCCAGGATCAGCTGCTTGAACGCCAGTTCCGGGTCGCTGCCCGCGAACTCGCCGTCGGCCGGGAAGGTGTCCACCCGCATCGCGTAGGCGTGCGCATAGTCGGGAGCGTCGTAGTAGATCTGCTCGCCGATCTTGCGGGTCATGAAGTACTTGCTGCGCCACGGCTCAGGGATGTACTGGGCCAGCACCCCGCTCCTGGGCACCGGATGGACGTCGGAGTCGACGCACCGGACCGCTGCCCGCTCGGCCGCGGGCTTCCGCTCTGTGGTTGTCACCGTCATCGTGGTCTCCCTTGATCGCGAATTCTTACGGACTGTGCGGCTGTCCGATTTTGATGCCGGCCCCGACGTCTATGCCATACAGCTGTGCGGCGTTTTGCCAGCACAACTTGTCGCGTTGTTCGGCCGAGAATGCGGCGGGCACCTTCAGCTCGTTGCTCTGCCAGTGCGGGTAGCTGGAGCCGAACATCACCATGTCCTCTTTGCCGGTGAATCCGAACCATTCACCCGCGAAATCGGTGTCGCCCGGTCCATCCATGGCGCCCTGGACGAAATACACGTGGCCGGGCAAGTAATCGCTCGGGATGCGTGGTGCCCACGGCGTCTGTTCGAGGTGCGGGCGCCCAAAGCAGTCCATTCGCCAGATGAACGGCGTCAGCACGTCGGCGGCCCCGTCGGCCCAGACGAACTTCAACGCGGGCATACGTTCGAATACCCCTTCGGCGATCATGTTCATCAGGTGATACAGGTAATTCAGCGCCATGAAGCTGACGTACTGCTCGTAGGTCCGGGTGTTACCGGACGGTGTCGGCGGGAACGCGACGCCCGAGCCCACCTCGATGTGCACGGCCACCGGCAGGTTCGCGTCCGCCGCGGCCTCCCACAGCGGCCAGAACTGCGGCTTGCCGAACAGCTCCCGTGACTGCATGGGGATGCCGATCTGCACGACCTGCGGGTGGTCCTTGTACTTGTCGATCTCGCGCAGAGCGCCGGCGACGTCGTCTGGGTTCACCCGGATCGTGCCGCGGAAACGGTCGCTGTATGCGTTGGCGGTGAGCCAGCGCGACACCATTATCTCGTTGTGGGCCGCGGCGATCGCGGTGCCCAGATGGCGGTCGGGCATGATGCCGCGTGTCATCGGGTGCAGGACGGCGACGTCGACGCCGCGTTCGTCGAACAGTTCGTGGCCGACGAATTCGGGGTCGGAACCGGGGTAGCCGCGGTCCGGTCCCTTGGTTCCGGGTCCGTATTCGCCGCCGGGTGCGCCGTACCAGTCCATCTCATAGTCGGGAAAGCCGCGGCTCTTGAATGGCTCGCGGAGGACGCTACGCAGATCCTTGTTCGACTTGGCGAAGATGTGCACGCTGGCGTCGATGACGGGAGTCGTCGCCCCGTCGGGGTGTTGCGTCACCACGGCTGTCCTCCGATATCACCGGGCCCACGGCCAGCACGATTGCGCGCTGCACGTTGACACCCAATACAGATAGTGTAAAGCGTTGTTCTTCAATAGCAAGAATCGAGTTCTCGGCGTAGCGCTTATCGTGAACTGCGACGCGTTCGCACTGTTCAGGCCTGCGGTTCGGGCTTGCGAAACTCGGTAGTCGGGTGGGGAGAATGATTACAACATCTAAGGAGAATGTTATTCTCCTTGGGACTTGCTTGCGGCAACGGGAGGCGCTGGATGCTACTGGAGTTCGATGCTGATCAGCGGCTTTGGCAGGAGACCGTACGCGATGCGGTGACCAAGCAGTGTCCGCCGACCCTGATCCGCAGCATCGCCGAGGAGGGGGTCGATTCCACGCCGCTGTGGCAGGTCTACGTCGACGCCGGATGGACCGAACTGACCGACCCGGAGAACGCGGTCGAGTTGGCGATCGTCCTCGAGGAGCTCGGGCGCGCGACCGATCCGACGCCCTTCCTGGCGACCATGACCCAGTTCGCTCCATTGGCGGGGGATCGCTTCGACGCGCAGAAGTCGGGGACGGCGATCTACGCCGGCGTGACAGCGTGCCGCGACACCGATGGCTGGGTGTTGGACGGAACGGCCCGGCACGTGCTCGACGGTGACCGGGCCGACCGGCTCGCCGTCGTGGCTGAGGCCGGTGTGTTCATCGTCGACGCGGGCGTGGCAGCGGTCAGGCGCAGCCCGGTCTTCGATCCGGTGCTCCACGTCGCAGAGGTCTCGTTCGCCGGTGTGCATGTGCCCGACACCGACCGCGTCCACGTCGACACCGCGGAGGCGAGGAGCAAAACAGATATCGAGCGCGCCCGTCATGTGGCGCTGACCGGTCTCGCGATCACCACAGTGGGTGCGTGTCAACGCATTCTCGATCTGGCGCTCGAGCACGTGAAGCAGCGCCAGCAGTTCGGCGTTGCGATCGGGTCCTTTCAGGCCGTCCAACACAAAGCCGTCGACATGCACGTCGCCACCGAGCGTGCCCGCTCGCTGTCGTACTTCGCGGCGCTGACGATCGCCGCCGACGATCCGCGGAGGCGGCTGGCCGCGGCGATGGCCAAGGCTTCGGCTGGGGAGTGCCAGTCGGTGGTGTTTCGCCACGGGCTACAGCTGTTCGGCGCAATGGGATTCACGTGGGAGAACGATCTTCAGTTCGCGTTGAAGCGGGCCAAGGCCGGCGAGCTGCTGCTCGGCGGTGCCGCCGAGCATCGCGCGATGATCGCGGAGGAATTCAATGCAGCTGACTTTTGACTCCGACGTCGAAGAGTTCCGCGCCGAGTTCGCGGCATTCCTCGACGAGCACCTACCGTCCGAGGCACGGACGCTGGAACGGCCGCGGTCGGTGTCCCATATGCCGCAGTGGGCCCGTGACTGGCAGCGGCTGCTGTTCGACAACGGCTGGCTGCTGCCCGCCCAACCGCCGGAGTTCGGCGGCCGCAACGCGACGGTGCTGCAACAGTTCGTGCATCTCGACGAGCTGTGCCGCCGGCGCATCTACCACAGTTTCAACCCGCAGGGCGTGAACATCGTTGCCGCATCGCTGATTTCGTTCGGCTCCGATGAACAGAAGCAACGCTGGGCGGTGCCCGTGCTCAAGGCGGAGCTCACCGCGTCGCTCGGCATGAGCGAGCCGAGCGCGGGGTCCGATCTGGCGTCGCTGCGGACCCGCGCAGTGCGCGACGGGGACCATTTCGTGGTCAACGGCCAGAAGGTGTGGACGTCCGGTGCCCACGACGCCGACTTCCTGCTCGCGTTCGTGCGGACGGACCCGGATGCGCCGAAGCACAAGGGGATCAGCGCGTTGATCATCCCCACGGACACCCCGGGTGTCGTGTGCCGGCCGTTCGCCGACATCTGCGGTGAGGGCAACAAGGACTTCAACGAGGTGTTCTTCACCGACGCGCGGGTCCCCGTCGAAAACCTCGTCGGCCCGCTCAACGGTGGCTGGGGCGTGGCGAACGGGTCGCTCGGGCACGAGCGCACGATGATGTGGCTGGGGTTCGCCGACCGGATCGACAACATGATCGCCGACTTCCGGCCGAAGGGCGAGCTGCAGCGCGACCAGTACGCCACATCGATCATGGATTACATCGCACTGCGCGCGATGGGTTCGGCGGCGCTGGCCCGGGCCGCGCGCGGTGAGATGGACACCGCCTCCGTGTCGGTGCTCAAGCTCTTCGGATCCGAGGCGGAGCTGCGCGCCACCGAGAACGCGCTGACCGCCGCCGGAGCCGATGGGCTCGCCCATCCCTCGACGACGGGTCCCTACGCGCATATGAACCTCGACCACTACTTCGCCAGTTGGTTCGAGCGGTATGCGCGGAGCTTCTCGGGCACCATCGCCGGGGGCACGTCGGAGATCCAGCGCAACATCATCGCGCAGCAGGTGCTCGGTCTGCCCCGGCGCTGAGTCCTGTGACCGAGACGCTGATCCTCGAAAGGCCGCAGGCCGGCGTCGTTGTGCTGCAGCTCAAACGGCCCAAGCAACTCAACGCGATCAACGTGATCATGCGCGACGAATTGGCCGAGATGTTCGCCGCGATCGGGAGGGACACCACCGTCAACGCCGTCGTCCTCACCGGTGCGGGCCGCGGGTTCTGCTCCGGCATCGATATCCGCGATTTCGGACCTGCGACCGTCGATGCCTCCGACCCGGCGATCGATCGTCTGCGGTTCCAAGAGGCGATGGCCGCACTGCCGGAAGCGATCTGGAATCTGCCGCAGCCCGTCATCGCCGCCGTCAACGGCCCCTGCGTCGGCGCGGGGCTCGCGCTGTGCCTGGCCGCCGACATCCGAATCTGCTCAACGGCCGCGACGTTTGGCAATGGCGCCATCCTCTTGGGGCTGTCCGGCGCCGAGATGGGAATGAGCTACCACCTGCCCCGGATCGTCGGCACCAGCGTCGCCGCCGATTGGATGCTGACCGGTCGCACCGTGTCAGCCGACGAAGCAGACCGCCGCGGGCTGGTCAGCGAGCTCGTCGAGGCGGACCGGCTCACCGATCGTGCGCTGCAACTCGCCTAGGCAATCGCCGCGTTGTCTCCGCTCGGCGTGCAACTCACAAAGCGTGCGCTGCAGGTGAACACCGACGCGGCCGGACGGAGTGCGGCCGTCGAGCTCGAGAACCGAAATCAAGTGCTCAGCCACGCCACCGGAGAGGCAGCGGCGAAGAAGTTATAGGCAGCTGCTCGTGCTGCGCACGAGCAGCTGCCCTGCGGCCTATCAGAAGGGCAGGTCCACAAAGCCGTTCGACGTGTTGGCTTCGTCGTGGTTGTCGACGTGGTACTTGGGCCCGATGATTGTGGTGTTGGTGCCGGTAGCGGCCTGGGCCGGTGCTGCGAAACCCAGCACCGCCGCGGTCAAGCCGGTGGCGATCAGGGTGGCAAATCCGAGCTTCTTCATTTTGATGCCTTCTTCTGTCTGTATCGGGGGTGTTCGAGCGGTCGTGCTCGGACGCTTTCGTCGGGTCTGGTGGTTCATTGACCGAACTATCCCGTTAAACATAGTGGTCAGCGCTTTAATTCCGGAGGCAGAAATTGATCGGCGGTTGGCACGAATCAACCACCTTTCGGCCCTCAACCGGCGACGGTGCGGGTCGCAAGGCGACTGCTGCGCAGAGTGGGATGGGCGATAATCCGGCAAAC
>DATARY010000183.1:0-6859 GCA_036263935.1 Mycobacterium sp. | reverse complement strand
AAAGCTGCTCGCGGGTGACGCACATCGCGTGCGCGTGGTTGTCGAACAACAGGAACGTCATGGGCAGCCGGTACTGCAGCGCGGTGTGAATCTCCATGCCGTGCATGAAGAAGGAGCCGTCGCCGGCGATGACGACCGTTCGCCGCCTCTGGCCGTCGCTCGTGGCGCGGGCGCTCGTAGTCTGCCCGAACGCCACGCCGACGCCGGCGCCAAAGCTGTACCCCATCCCGCCCATGCCGAGTGCCACGATGAAACGGCCGTCACGACGCACCGGTAGATGGTGGATCGCGGAAGCGCCGATATTCCCCGCGTCGACAACAACATCCGCGCCGTCGGGCAGTGCCGCATCGAGCACCGTCATCGCATCGCGGTAGCGGATACCGGGGCCGTGGAACGCCGGTGGCCGCAGCTCCGTGCGCGGGACCTGGTCGGGCACCCGCGTTCGGGTCGGCCGCCCGTGACCGGACAGCGCCGCCATCAACAGCGATAGCGAGCCGCGAAGATCCTCGGTGTGCACATGGGTGCACGGCAGGTACGGCGATGCGGACCCAATCGACAACACCGGCACCGATGCGAGCGCGTCGTCGAGTCCCGCGCGTGACGTCACGCTGAGGCGGGTGCCGACCAGCAGGCACAGCGCACTATCGGCGATAGCGGTGGCGACACCGGGATGCCCCATCACTCCGGTCACGCCAAGTGCGGACGAGGAACCCATCCCCGGTGTGCCCGCCACATCCTTGGCATCGGGAACGCATGCCACCCGGGCCCGCAGCATCGCCCGCAATTGCTCGAGTTCGACGCGCGCGTCGTCCCTGGCGACCTGCTCGCCGGCGATGATCGTGATCGGCCCGTCGGCGAGACGCAGCGCGTACGCGATCGCCTGTGGATCACCAAGCTGGGTGCCTAGCTGCTCGAACCCGCGGACACCGCCGTTGACGCCGATCTCGGCCTGCTGAATGTCCTTGGGCAGCAGCAAGATCGCCGGTCCGCCCGTGCGCGCGGCTGCGATCGCCTCGGGCAGTGCGGAGACGATGTCCCCCGGTGTCATGACGCGCCGGCAGAACACCGACACCGCCGAAAACAGCGCCTCACCGTTCAGGGCGCCGTTGCGTCCGCTGGTGTCCTGGAAGGCGCCGCGGCCGTCGAGCGCGGTCGGCGGCTGACCGATCAGCGCCAGCACCGGGATGCGACTTGCGAATGCCTCGCCCAGGCCTGGCACCGTATTCAGGCATCCGCCACCAGAGGTCGCGGCCACCACACCCAGCCCCGCACCGCTGCGGCTGTACCCGTCGGCCATCGTCGCGGCGGAGAACTCGTGCTTGGCCAGCACTGCGGTGATGTCCTCGCGGAAGAACGCGGCATCGTAGAGGTCTTCGATATTCGCCCCGTCGACGCCGAAGATGTAACGGACGTCACTCGCGGCGAGGAAGTCGACGATGTGGTCGACAACTCGATGTCTTCTGGCCATACCTCACCTGTTGATCGCTTATCACGCCAGCGCTTGTCGCGCTTCCCCGGCCCCATAAGTGACACGACTCGCGATGGAGTTGGGTTCACCGAGTGGCCCGAATCACAGGTGCGTCTCTAGCAGTACCTTCCCGTTGTCCGGCGAAACCAGTTGCACCGCAGCGATTTCGTCCTTCTGCATCGGGGTGTTGGCGCTCGGCAACGCCGTTGCACCGGATAGTCCCAGCCACGTCGCGACCTGAGTGTGACTGCCGTCGCGCCCGACAATTACCATGCCCAGGTTCTGCGGCGGCGCGTCGCGCTGGCCCCAATCACCGTAGGTGCATGCCATGTCGATGCGGGTGCCCCAGCCGTAACCGGTCAACGTGATGGTGGCGGCGATCGGTGTTGGGGACACCTTGGTCATCTCCAACCCTTGGCCGGAGGCCTGCGGCGGGTTGTTCTCCAGCCCCATCGTCTCCGGTCGGATCGCGATCACCACCGCGATCGCCAGCAGCGCGGCCGCCAGCCCGACCGCGGCCGACGTCAACCAGCGTGACCGCCTGCGGCGCCACCGCACCCTGTCCAGGACCGTGTCGAGCACCTCGGGCCGCAGTGGCGGGGTTTCGGCGTGCTCCTCGTCGAGGGCGCGCACATCCTCCAGGTCCAGCATCGCCAGCAGCGCGGGGATGCCGCTCAGTTCGGCGACCGCCGCCCGGCAACGCGGGCAGGTTTCCAGGTGGGCCTCGAACTCGCGACGCTCAGCGCTCGACAACGAGCCCAGGACGTACGAAGCGTCCCAGGTTGCGTAACGATCGCCGTCCAACAAGTCACCGCCTTGGGTAATACCGAATTGTGTCACCGTGTCACCCCCATTTCCTGCAGATTGAGACGTAACGCCCGAACTGCGTAGTGAAGTCGGGATTTCACGGTGCCCTCTGCGATCTGCAGATCGTTGGCGATCTGCGCGGTCGTCCAACCCTGGTAATACGACCGGCGGATCACCGCACGGTGGTCCTCGGACAGCTGGCTCAAAGCCGTGCTCAGCAGCAGTCGGTCCAATGCGGAGTCGACCTCATCGGGTCCTGCGCGATCCGCCACTTGTTCCATGTCGGGGGTGCCCGATTCGTTGCGGAACCGTGCGCTGCGGCGCTCGTCGATGATGAGGTTGCGCGCGACGGTGAACAGCCACGCCCGAGCCGACCGCTCGATCTCGTCGGTCACCTCGGGATGCCGCCAGGCGCGAAGCAGCGTCTCTTGCACCACGTCCTCCGCTCGCGCTTGGTCACCAGTAAGCCGCAGGGCGTATCGCCACAATGCTGCCGCGTGCTCGTTGTAGAGCACGCGCATCATGGCGGCCTCTGGATCGTCCATTAACCAACCTCCGTCTTTGATACGACATTGACGGTGATCTGGTTCATTCATATGCCGGCGAACACACAGCTCGCGGGCATTTACCCGAGCTCGGCCGGCCTCGACTGCTAGACGGTGAGAATCCGTGGTCCGTCGCCGGTGACGGCGACGGTGTGTTCCCAATGCGCGGCCCGCGATCCGTCGGCTGTGACGACGGTCCACTCGTCGTCCAGCACAACGGTCTTTGTGGTACCCAAGGTGAGCATCGGTTCGATCGCCAGCACCGATCCCGGCGCCAGAAACGGTCCGCGACCCGGCGCACCCTCGTTGGGCAGGAACGGATCCATGTGCATCTGGCGCCCGATGCCGTGGCCGCCATAGCCCGCGACGATGCCGAACTTTCGGTCGCAGCGCGCCTCGGCGGCGTGCGTGGCGGCCTCGATCGCGTGCGAGACGTCGGTGAGGCGATTCCCGGGCAGCATCGCCGCGATCCCGGCCTCCATGGCTTCCCGGGTGGCGGCCGACAGCGCTTCATCGACCGGGATCAGCGCGCCGACGCCGAACGTGATCGCCGAATCGCCGTGCCAACCCTCGAGGATCGCACCGCAGTCGATGGACACCAGATCCCCAGGCGCCAATGTCTCGGCTGCCGACGGAATCCCGTGCACCACACGGTCATTCACCGACGAGCAGATACTGGCCGGGAATCCGTGATAGCCGAGGAACGACGGAACACCTCCGCCATCGCGGATCACCGACTCGGCGATCTCGTCGAGCGCCAGGGTCGACACCCCCGGAGCCGCGGCCTGACGCACGGCCAGCAGGGCGGAGGCGACCAGGGACCCGGCGGCGGCCATCGCGTCGAGTTCACCATCGCTGCGCTGCGCAACGACCTTGCGGTTACGCAGCCCCGGAAGGCCGATCATCGATTACGTGCCGAGCGCCCGCAGCGCCCGGGCGAACACCTCGTCCGGCGTGCCCACCGCATCGACCGCCTGCAGGTTGTTGGTGCTGTAGTACTCCAACAGCGGCTCGGTCTCGTCGCGGTACACCTGCATCCGGTTGTGGATGACCTCTTCGGTGTCGTCGGCACGGCCGCGGGACTTGAGCCGCTCAAACAGCTCGTCCTCGGAAACCTGGAATTCCAGCACCGCGTCGAGCTTGGTGTTGTGGTTCTTGAGCATCTCGTCGAGCGCCTGGGCCTGCTCAACCGAGCGCGGATAGCCGTCGAGAATGAAGCCGTCGGCGGCGTCGGGCTGCTCGATGCGGTCCTCGACCAGGGCGTTCGTCAGGCTGCTCGGCACCAGATCGCCGGCGTCGAGGTAACGCTTGGCCTCGACCCCGAGCGGGGTGCCGTCGCTGATGTTCTTGCGGAACAGGTCCCCGGTCGAGATTTGCGGGATGCCGAGCTTCTCGGACAACTTCTGGGCCTGGGTGCCTTTGCCCGCGCCGGGCGGTCCGAGCAGAACGACTCTCACTTCAGGAATCCTTCGTAGTTGCGCTGCATCAGCTGGCTCTCGATCTGTTTGACCGTATCCAATCCCACGCCGATCATGATCAGAACCGCAGTTCCGCCGAACGGCAGATTCTGTACGGCGCCGCTGTTGCCGATTTGCAGGAACAGGTTCGGCAGCACGGCAATGACGCCCAGATAGATCGAGCCAGGCAGGGTGATCCGCTTAAGCACATAGTCCAGGTAGTCGGCGGTGGGTTTGCCGGGCCGAATGCCCGGTATGAAACCGCCGTACTTCTTCATCTCGTCGGCGCGCTCGATGGGATTGAACGTGATCGACACGTAGAAGTACGTGAAGAAAATGATCAACGCGAAGTAGATGCCGATGTAGACCGGGTCGGCCGGGTTCGTCAGATAGTTGCCGACGAAGCGATCCCACCAGCCGTTGCCGGGGCTGGAGCTTCCGCTGCGGATCAGCTGGGTGATCAGGTGCGGAATGTAGATCAACGACGACGCGAAGATCACCGGGATAACGCCGGCCTGGTTGACCTTCAGCGGCAGATATGTCGACGTGCCGCCATACATGCGGCGACCGACCATCCGCTTGGCGTACTGGACGGGGATGCGGCGTTGGCCCTGCTCGACGAACACCACGCCGATGATGATGAGCAGCGCGGCGGCGCAGACCGCGATGAACACCAGCGGTCCGCGGCTGTCCAGGATGAGCTTGCCTTCGGACGGGATGCGCGAGGCGATGCTCGCGAAGATCAGCAGCGACATGCCGTTGCCGATGCCGCGCTCGGTGATCAGCTCGCCCATCCACATGACAAGGGCGGCGCCGGCGGTGATGACCAGCACCATGACCGTCAGCGTGAAGATGTTCAAGCCTTGGCTCTGCCCCTGGATGATGTCGAGTTCGCAGCCCTGTAGCAGGCCGCGGTTGGCGGCCAGCGCGACGAAGCTGGTGGCCTGCAGGACCGACAGTGCGATCGCCAGGTAACGCGTGTACTGGGTCAGCTTGGCCTGGCCGGCCTGTCCTTCCTTCTGCAGCTGCTCGAAGCGTGGGATGACCACGCCGAGCAGCTGCACGATGATGCTCGCGGTGATGTACGGCATCACGCCAAGCGCGAACACCGACAGGTGCAGAAGGGCGCCGCCGGAGAACAGGTTGATCAGGGAGTAGATCTGCGCCGATTGGCCGCCCTGGACCTGCGCGATGCACTTCTCGACGTTCGGGTAGTTGACGCCGGGCGATGGGATCGACGCGCCAACGCGATACAGGATGACGATGCCCAGGGTGAACAGGATCTTTCGCCTCAGGTCGACTGTCCTGAGCGAAGAGATGAAAGCCGAGAGCACTCTTCCTCCTGCGCAGCCGGGCTGCGGACGCGGCGTGCGAATGGGGCTGGTGTGACCAGCGTCTGGTTAAGTCGTGTGCGGCGCCCCGGCAGGCTCGCAGCCTGCGGAGTCACTCGTCAAACAGTCTACGAGAGTAACAGTTGACGATCGGTTGGCCCGCATCCGAATCCGGTGGACCAGCGCCGAAGCTGTTTTCAGAATGGAAGGGTACAGTCGGCGGCGGCTCGTTACATCACCTAAGTAACGGCGTTGCACTAGGTAGATAGGGGAAAATCATGTCGAGCACCGGCCGCGGCAGATTTCACGGAGACACGTGGGATCTGGCGTCGAGCGTGGGAGTGACGGCGACGATGGTCGCCGCGGCCCGGGCGAGCGCGAGCAACACCGAACCGGCCCTGATCAACGATCCCTTCGCCGAACCCCTCGTGCGTGCCGTCGGCGTCGACATGCTCACCCGGCTGGCCACCGGCGACTTGAAGCCGGAGGATCTCGGCAACGACGGCAACATGGGCATGCAGCGGATGACCGACAACATGGCGATCCGCACCAAGTTCTTCGACGACTTCTTTCTCGAGGCGACCGCGGCCGGCGTCCGGCAGTCCGTGATCCTGGCGTCTGGTTTGGACGCCCGCGCCTACCGGCTGGCGTGGCCGCCGGGGACCACCGTGTACGAGATCGACCAGCCCGCCGTCATCGAGTTCAAGACCCGCACGCTGGCCGAGATGGGCGCGCTGCCCACCGCACACCGGCGCGCGGTGGCCATCGACTTGCGTTTCGACTGGCCGTCGGAGCTGACCAAGGCCGGCTTCGATCCGACCCAGCCGACAGCCTGGAGTGCCGAGGGCCTGCTCGGCTACCTCCCGCCGGAGGCCCAGGACCGACTGTTGGACACCATCACTGCACTCAGCGCGCCGGGCAGCCGGATCGCCACCGAGAGCGTGCCAACGCCGGGGCCCGGTGACGAGGACGCGATCAAGCAGCGGATGCAAAGCGTTTCCGAGACGTGGCGCAAGCACGGCTTCGATCTCGACATGACCGAGCTGGCGTACTTCGGCGACCGCAATGAGGCCTCCGCCTACCTCGCCGACCTGGGATGGCGGATGAGCGGCAGGACCGTGCAAGAGCTGTTCGCGGACCACGACCTGCCGCCATTCGACGAGGAGGACATGGGTCGCTTCGCCGAGATGCGGTATGTCAGCGGCATCCTGGACGGTGCCCGGTGAGCCGGACCGACGACGACAGCTGGGA
>DATARY010000128.1:0-5898 GCA_036263935.1 Mycobacterium sp. | reverse complement strand
TGACTCCGTCGCTCGAGCGTGAGGTCGCGGCATTGGGAAGGCATGACCAACTTGTGCCGGGCTCCGAAAACGGCTCGCCGTCAAACTCTCCCACCGACGCCGCGGCGATTGAACCCGTCGCTCGATAGCGCCCTGTCACGTGACTTTGACGACGATCTAGCTGGCACAGGGTATATTCCAAACCTGCTCTAGGCCTCGCCCCTTCGCGCACCGCTCATGTGTGACGACAGTTGTGCGTGAATGTGGCCAGTACCCGGCGACATTCGCGCCACCGTAACTCTGACCCGCGACACCCCACCCCTGACCAGTTGCATCGACGCATCCGGCGGCCCGGCGAAATAGCTCTGTCGAGTCCGCGGAGATCACCTGGAGCGATCCTCCGGGCCCAGCACGATACAGTTGCCGCCCCGCTCGACGGTGCCCATTCAGTTCCGTGTTGATCGAAGCGATATGGCGTCCTCGAATGCCGCCCGCAGCTCGCGCCCGACCTCTTCGAGAGGGCGCGTCGAGCGGTCGGCGCGGCAGAGCGTGACCGCGCCCTCGACGCCCGCGACGGCGAGCGTCGCGAGACGCCGTGCGCGCGCATGCGACACGCCTCCGCGGTGCAGCGACTCGGCGAGGATCACGCGCCAGCGCCCGAACGCCTCCGCAGCGGCATCGGCGAGTTGCGGTGCGTCGTGCTGCGACTCGGCCACGATAGCGGCTATCGAGCAGCCGGCGTTGAAGTCGTGCTCGTGTACGTGGTGGATCCAGCCGGTTACGAACGCTTCGAGCGTCGAGACTGCGTCGGCCTCCTGCGCGACAACCTCGAGCGCATCGCTGACCTCGTTGCCCGCAAGCCGGATCACGTCCTCGGCGAGCTCGGTCTTGCCGCCTGGGAAGTGGTGGTAGATCGCGCCGCGGGCGACACCACTGTGGGCGTTGATTTCACGAAACCCGGTGCCGCTGTAGCCCCGCTCGCGAAACAACGCGTAGGCGCTGCGGATCATGCGGTCCTTGCTGTCGGAGGCCATCAGCGCATCCGTCCGGTGAGGTGGTCGACTGTCAAGACGCCGTGCACGACGCGCGGCAGTGTCGTCGCGATCGAGGCGCGGTGGTTACCCGCGCTCGTGCCCGCGCAGCAGTCCGAGACGACGGTGGTCTGCAGTCCGAGCTCTACGGCGTCGCGGGCCGTCGACTCGACCTCGACGTCAGTGCGAGCGCCCGCCACCACGATCCGCTCGGAGCCTAGTGCTGAGAGCCGCGCGGCCAGTTCAGTGCCCGCGAACGCCGACAGAGCGGCGCTCGGCGTCATGACGATGTCATCGCGCTGCGGGGCGAGGTCGGGATGGATGTCGGCGCCCGGCGTGCCCGGACGCAGCAACTCGCCCGCGAGCAGCGCACGTTGGCTCGGTGTCGGATACCGAATGCCATTCTCCGGTGTCGGCGGCAAGGCGAGCGCATAGACGACAGGCAGGCCGCCGGCCCGCGCTGCGGCTGTCAGGTTTACTAGTTTCGCGACCACGCCCGGATCGGCAAGCAAGTCGCGTTGCGTCCCGACAAGGACCACCGCGGTGTCGGCGCTGCCGTAGGACAGCTGCCGACGCAGCACGGCGACGGCAAGGCCCTTAAACGCGCGGTTTGCGTTCCGGTTGAACAAGGTGTCGGTCATCGCAACGACCCGACCCACGCCTCGGTCGTATCGAGACGGTGGGCGACCTCGCGCAGCGAGCCGTCGAGCGCCGCGGCGTGGTCCTCGTGGCTCCAGGCGGCGACGCCGTCGTTGAGCACGGTCACCGCGTAGCCGAGGTCGACCGCCTGGCGCACGGTCGACTCGATGCACGTATTCGTCAGCAGACCGCACACGACCAGGTGCTCGGCCCCGATCGAACGCAGGTGCTCGTCGAGGTCGGTGCCGCCAAATCCGCTGGAGATAGCGTGCGCGGAGGCCACAAACTCTCCCGGCGCGGGCGCGAGGTCGCTTCGGAACCGGCCGCCGTAAGACCCGTCGGCGAAGAATCTGCTCAGTCGGACAAGGAACTGGCTTGGGTTAGGCCACTTCACGTCGCGACCCTTGCCGCGGCGGTAGCGGCTGTGCGGGGCATAGACCACGGGGATTTCCCGCCGCCGCGCTTCGGCGAGGACGCGCTTGAGGTTGTCGATCAAACGCACCTCCTTCGCCACCGAGCGGATCAGCGGCCAGCCCTTGCCCAACGGCGAGGTGAAGTCGTTGTACGGATCGATGAGGACCACAGCAGTCGTCGGGCTCATTGGGCCGCTCCCTCACAGAACCGCGCGATCGCGTCGTGCAACTGCGACAGCCCGGGTTCCTCGATCGGGTAGTGCCCGGCGCGGTCGAGCAGCACCTTCGGCACCGGCACTCGCGCGATCCGGTCGAGGAACACGGTGCTCGTTTCGAGTGGCGTCCAGTGGTCCTGGGTGGGTTGGGTCAGCAGGATCGGGCAGACGTCGAAGTCTTCAGGCTCGATCGTCGGCGTCGCGTTAGTGATCGTGGCCAGAAACCGCGTCGACACGGCGTTGCCGGCCGAGGTCGGATCGACTAGGCAGTCCTTCAGCGCGGCGTCGCTGTTGACCAGCGCCGACATCTTGCTGACGAGCGCCATCGGCAGCCTCACGCGCCCGGCCACGACGGCGGCGACGCGCATCAGGAGAGGCGCGTGCGTGCCGAGCAGCCCGAAGCGGGCGGTTTGGCGGCGCACTGCAGCGACCTGCTGGTCCATGAAGCACATGCCGACGATCCCCGCGACGCCGCGATCGATACACGCGGCGTGGTAGGCGAGCATCCCACCGGCGCTGAGCCCATATAGGACGATCGGCCTCGGGTCGCGCGTCCGTTCGTATGCCAGGAAGTCCGCGACCTGGTCGATCCAGTCGTCGTAGGTCGGGTTGTGCCCGGGCGCGACGACTGTCTCGCCATAGCCGAGCAAGTCGATCGCGATCGGCTCGACGCCGCGGTCGCGCAGCGGAGCGCCGACGATCGTGGTCATCATCCGCCCGTTCGTGCCAACGCCGTGCAGCTGAACGAGCTTCACCGGCGCGTCGGGGCGCGGATACCGATCGACATGTACGAGGTGCCCCCGCCATGCCCAGTGCTCCTCGTCGGGCAGCGCATTGTCCGTCAGCTGCCATCGCGCGGGGAGGTGGCTCTGGATCTTTCGCCAATTCGATTGGTCGTGATAGGTGCGGCCCACGGACGCAATGGGTAGGACATGTGTCATAGTGGTGACGACGTTACTAGGACAAGTGTCCTAGGTCAAGCGTGGAAAACGCGGCCCTGCTGATCGACGCCGTGAGCGCTGTCGGCCATTCGGCCGCGAAGGCCGAGTGTGTAGAGGCTTCGGGCATCCTGCACCTCTTCGCCCGTACTCATGCCAGACCGACATGACAGCCGGCTGCGTGGACTTTGTTTCCGATGGCCGCTACGACCCATCTCTTCGAAATGTCGCTGCCGTCACCGACAATGTCAGCGCCGGTCGGATTCATCGCCCTTAGTAGCCGAGCCTTTGTCATCGTGACCGGCAACTGTAATGCGTTGCGTGCGTTGCAGTCGCGCCGTCGACTGCGGATCTCGTTCCTGGGCGCCGACGAACATCAGCGACATCAGCGAGTGCTCGGACGCTGACGTTGCGGTCTGGGTGGGCGACGGGCCCGCAGGTAATCGAGGGCTCACGCCCCATGACGCGCCAAGGCCGAGGACGGTAAAGCGTGGCCAAAGTCACGTCACAGGACGCTATCGAGCGACGGGTTCAGTCCGTTCAGCGCCGCCTTCGCCCAATTGGCCGAGGCAGCAGCGTGGAGTACGTACACGCGGCTGCGCCGGCGCACGAGCCTGTTGACGATCGCGGCCGCCAGCCCGCCTTGCGTCCCTACTATAACGAAGTTATAGTAGGGTCATCGGTGCCAGGGATGGCACTTCATGGCCGAGCCACATCCGGTGCCTCGAGCCGAATATTGGTGAAAGTGAATAGAAATGAAGGCATTCGTCGTCGCGCAGTACGGCGAGGACGGCATCCGCGCCGCGGATGTACCCGAGCCGAAGGTCGGCAACCGTGACGTCCTGGTCAGAGTGAGCGCGGCCAGCATCAACCCACTGGACAAGATGCTCCGCAACGGTGAGTTCAAGCAGCTGCTGAAGTACAAGGCACCGTTCGTGCTCGGCCACGACGTCGCCGGAGTAGTGACCAAGGTCGGTGCGGGCGTTCGCGACTTCGGGGTCGGCGACGAGGTGTACGCCCGCCCCCGCGACCTGCGCATCGGGACCTTCGCCGAGTACATCGCGATCGACCAGGACGACGTCGCACTCAAGCCGGCCTCGCTCACTCTGCACGACGCCGCCGCCGTTCCGTTGGTCGCGCTGGCTGCTTGGCAGATCCTGGTCGAGAAGGCTCAGCTCACCCCGGGGCAGAAGGTCCTCGTCCACGCCGGCGCGGGAGGGCTCGGGTCCACCGTGATCCAGCTCGCCAAGCACCTCGGGGCGCATGTGGCGACCACCGCCAACGGAGCCAGCGAGCAGCTCGTCCGCGACCTCGGGGCCGACGTCGTGATCGACTACACCAAACAGGACTTCTCCCAAATCCTCTCCGGTTACGACCTGGTGCTCGACTCGCTCGGCGGGGAGAACCTCATGAAGTCGCTCACCGTGCTCAAGCCTGGAGGCCTAGCGATCGGCGTGGTTGGCCCGCCGGACGCCGGGTTCGCCAAGCAGGTCGGCGCGCCTAAGCCCTTCACGCTCGTGATGTCGTTTTTGAGCCGCAAGGTCCGCAGGGCCGCAAGGAAACGTGGTGTGCGCTATTCGTTCTTCTTTATGCGGGCCAGTGGTGCCCAGCTCCGCGAGCTCGCCGTCCTCTACGACGCAGGGCACCTGCGCCCGGTCCTCGACGCAACCTTCGCATTCGACCAGACCGTCGAAGCGCTCGCCTACGTCGAGAGCGGCAAAGTCAAGGCCGGCAAGGTCGTTGTCGCGCGAGACTGATGCTGGTCGCAACTGCAGTCGGTGAACGACGTCGACATCGATGAGCGAAAGTTCCCCGGCGTCTGAGGCTTTCAGCTGTAATTGCAGGTCGGGCACCGCTTATTCGGCGGCTTTGTCGAGCACTGGGCGCTGCAGCCGCAGATCAATGGTTTGGCCGATGACGGTACGGTTCGCCCGCCAGTTGCCGATCGCGTTCACAACGGTGACGGCAATTGGAATATACAGCGGGAGAAAGAGAAGCAGGAAAATGCTGACGCCCGGCAAGAGCTGCGACATGTTGACTCCCATTTCGACAGAGCGGTCGAGTTGAATGTTGCAGCCCTCAAAGCGAACTCGTTACTTCGCGATCAGTATCGAAGGGGTGCTGCGTTCCTCACTTAAGGCTAGTCGAGTGGTGGCGGCACGTCATTGTTCCCGATGATCCAAATGGCATCGAAATATTGTGCTGGAACACAAATCTCGATTCAGAGGCGCCGCGCTGCGGCGGAACACCCCTCGGTCCCGCGCGCAGTCCGAGGGCGGCAAGTCGCGTTCAAACGGACTGCATGCTGTCACACCTTCGGTGACGCCAGCCTCGCTTCGATTTCGAATGCAAGGCACAGCTCCGAAATGTCCTTCGGCACCGACAACGAACGACACGTCAGCTCCTCAAGCCTGCGCAGCCGATACCGAACGGTGTTGGGGTGGCAGAACAGCGCTGCCGCGGCGTCGGCGACGCACCCACGATGGTCGACCCACGCACGAAACGTTTGGGTCAACAATTCGCGGTCATCGGATGCAAGACCGTGCAGCGCGCCGAGGACCATGCCTGCCAACCGGATCGTCACATCCGGCTCGGTCACCGCCGCGATACCGAGAATCGAGTCGTCGAACACCGTCACGTTGGTGTTGTCACCGCTGCCGTTCAACGCAATACGCGCATATCG
>DATARY010000114.1:0-32309 GCA_036263935.1 Mycobacterium sp. | reverse complement strand
GGCAGCACTGGCAGCACTGGCAGCACTGGCAGCGAACCCCCCGAGGTGATCGGCGTGCGCCGCGGCATGTTTGGGGCCGAGGGCAGCGGCGACACGTCCGGCTACGGCCGGCTCGTGCGGCCCGTCGCGATGCCGGGCAGTTCACCTCGGCCCTACGGCGGCTACTTTGACGAGGTCGTCGATACCCTCGCAACGGCGCTCGGCGCGGACAGCTACGCCGCCGCGGTCGAACGCGTGGTGGTCTACCGGGACGAACTGACGCTGGAGGTTCGCCGTGAGCAACTGCCCCTGGTGGCGCGGATGCTTCGCGACCACCCGGGACTGCGGTTCGAGCTGTGTCTCGGCGTGTCTGGGGTGCACTATCCGGACGACGCCGATCGCGAACTGCACGCCGTCTACCCGGTGATGTCGATCACCTACAACCGTCGGATTCGGTTGGAGGTCGCCGCGCCGGACGCCGATCCGCACATCCCGTCGCTGTTCGGCGTGTACCCCACGACCGACTGGCACGAACGCGAGACCTACGACTTCTTCGGGATCGTGTTCGACGGCCATCCCGCCCTCACCCGCATCGAAATGCCCGATGACTGGGAGGGGCATCCGCAACGCAAGGACTACCCGCTGGGCGGCATTCCGGTGGAGTACCACGGCGCCGAGATCCCGCCGCCCGATGAGCGGAGGGCCTACAACTGATGAGTACACCCGCCAATCCGCCTGAGAACGGCGGCACTTCCCCAGCGGGCACCGACACGGTGGTCGTCGTCGGCGGCCAGGACTGGGAGCAGGTTGCTGCCGCGGCCGCCGAGGCCCAGCCGGGCGAGCGGATCGTGGTCAACATGGGTCCGCAGCACCCGTCCACGCATGGCGTGCTGCGGCTGATCCTGGAGATCGAGGGCGAGACGATCACCGAAGCCCGATGTGGAATCGGATATCTGCACACCGGCATCGAGAAGAACCTCGAATACCGCAACTGGATCCAGGGCGTCACATTCGTGACTCGAATGGATTACCTGGCACCGTTTTTCAACGAGACCGCCTACTGCCTCGGCGTGGAAAAGCTGCTCGACATCACCGAGGATATCCCGGAGCGCGCCAGCGTCATCCGCGTGATGCTGATGGAACTCAACCGGATCTCGTCGCATCTGGTCGCGCTGGCGACCGGCGGGATGGAACTGGGCGCAATGTCGGCCATGTTCTACGGATTCCGTGAACGCGAACTGATCCTATCGGTGTTCGAGACGATCACCGGGCTGCGGATGAACCACGCCTACATTCGGCCCGGCGGGCTGGCCGCCGACCTGCCCGACGAGGCGATCCCCCAGATCCGTGACCTACTCGTGTTGCTGCCCAAGCGATTACAGGACCTCGAGGACCTGCTCAACGAGAACTACGTCTGGAAGGCCCGCACGGTCGGCATCGGCTATCTCGACCTGGCCGGCTGCATGGCGCTGGGCATCACCGGTCCGGTGCTGCGCTCCACCGGGCTGCCGCACGACCTGCGCAAATCGCAGCCGTATTGCGGCTACCAGACATACGACTTCGATGTCATCACCGACGACGGCTGTGATTCCTACGGCCGCTACCTGATTCGGGTCAAGGAGATGCGCGAGTCGATCAAGATAGTCGAGCAGTGCGTAGACAGATTGCAGCCGGGCCCGGTGATGATCGAGGACAAGAAGCTGGCCTGGCCCGCCGATCTCCAACTCGGACCCGACGGCCTCGGGAACTCACCCGAATACATCGCCAAGATCATGGGCCACTCGATGGAGGGGCTCATCCACCACTTCAAGCTCGTCACCGAGGGCATCCGCGTGCCGGCCGGCCAGGTGTACGTCGCGGTCGAATCGCCACGGGGCGAGCTCGGCGTGCACATGGTCTCCGACGGCGGCACCCGGCCCTATCGGGTGCACTACCGTGACCCGTCGTTCACCAATCTGCAGGCCGTGGCCGCGATGTGCGAGGGCGGCATGGTCGCCGACGCGATCGCCTCGGTGGCGTCGCTCGACCCGGTGATGGGTGGGGTTGATCGCTGATGAGTGTGTTCCTCGAACTCGGACAGCGGCCCGACGAACCCGGCCCACCGATCCACGGGCCGGCGTCGTACCCGGCCGATGTGGCGGCACGGCTAGAAGGCGACGCCAAAGACGTCGTCGCCCGCTACCCGAGCGCACGGTCGGCGCTGTTGCCGCTGCTGCATCTGGTCCAGTCCGAGGATGGCTATCTGACCCCGGCCGGAATGGCGTTCTGCGCCGCGCAACTCGGCCTGACCGACGCCGAGGTCACCGCGGTGGCGACGTTCTACTCGATGTACCGGCGCACACCGACCGGCGAGTATCTGGTCGGTGTGTGCACGAACACGCTGTGCGCGATCATGGGCGGCGACGCGATTCTCGAAGCGCTGCAAGACCATTTGGGCATCCACGCCGGGCAGACCACCGAAGACGGCCGGGTCACGCTCGAGCACGTGGAGTGCAACGCCGCCTGCGACTACGCGCCGGTCGTGATGGTCAACTGGGAGTTCTTCGATAACCAGACGCCGTCGTCGGCCCGCGACCTCGTCGACGGGCTGCGTTCCGGTGAAGCTCCGCTGCCGACACGCGGCGCGCCGCTGTGCACTTTCCGGGAGACCGCCAGAGCACTTGCGGGACTGCCGGATTCGCGAGGATCCGGTCAGGAGGTCGGAGGTGCCACCCTGGCTGGACTGCGGGTGGCCCAGAAATTGGGCATGACGGCCCCGGACGCGTCCGCCGCGTCTGCGCCCGACGACATAAAGGCGGTGCCCGACGACACAAAGGCGGTGCCCGACGACACAAAGGCGGCGCCCGAAACCAACCCAAACGCACCGGATTCCGACAAATGACCCAGTTGACGCCCGTGTTGAGCCGATTCTGGGACGAGCCGCAGCCGTGGTCGCTCGACACCTATCGCCGCCATGACGGCTACCGCGCGCTGGAGCGGGCGTTGGGCATGAATCCCGACGATGTCATTGCAATGGTGAAGGATTCGGGGCTGCGTGGCCGCGGTGGGGCTGGGTTCCCGACGGGAACGAAGTGGTCGTTCATCCCGCAGGACGACACCGGCGCGGGCGCGAAGCCGCATTACCTGGTGATCAACGCCGATGAATCCGAACCCGGTACCTGCAAGGACATCCCGCTGATGCTGACGACGCCGCACTTCCTTGTGGAAGGCGCGATCATCGCGGCGTACGCGATCCGGGCACATCACGCGTTCATCTACGTGCGGGGCGAGGTCGTCCCCGTGCTGCGCCGGCTGCAGACCGCGGTCGCCGAAGCCTACGACGCCGGATATCTCGGCAACGACATCCGCGGCACCGGTTTCGATCTGGAGCTGATCGTGCACGCCGGCGCGGGCGCCTACATCTGCGGCGAGGAGACAGCGCTGCTGGACTCGCTGGAGGGCCGCCGCGGCCAGCCAAGGCTGAGGCCACCGTTTCCCGCGGTCGCCGGGCTGTACGCCTGCCCGACGGTGGTCAACAACGTGGAATCCATTGCCAGCGTGCCGCCGATCCTGCTCAACGGCGTGGACTGGTTCCGGTCGATGGGCTCTGAGAAGTCGCCGGGCTTCACGCTGTACTCGTTGTCCGGCCATGTCACCACGCCGGGGCAGTACGAGGCACCGCTCGGGATCACGCTGCGCGAACTGTTGGAGTACGCGGGCGGGGTGCGGGCCGGACACTCGCTGAAGTTCTGGACGCCCGGCGGCTCGTCAACCCCACTGCTGACCGACGAACACCTCGACGTGCCACTGGATTACGAGGGCATGGCCGGTGTCGGGTCCATGCTGGGCACCAAGGCGCTGCAGATCTTCGACGACACCACCTGCGTGGTGCGCGCCGTTCGCCGATGGACCGAGTTCTACGCGCACGAGTCCTGCGGCAAATGCACCCCGTGCCGCGAGGGCACCTACTGGCTGGCGCAGATCTACGAACGCCTGGAGACCGGCGCGGGCGCGGAGGAAGACATCCAGAAGCTGCTGGACATCTCGGACACCATCTTCGGAAAGTCGTTCTGCGCGCTGGGCGACGGCGCGGCAAGCCCGATCCTGTCGTCGATCGAGTTCTTCCGCGACGAGTACGTCGCGCACCTTGACGGCGGCTGCCCGTTCGATCCACACGCCTCAACGCTGATGGCCGCCGAAGGAGTCGTTGCCTAGATGACGCAGACCGCCGACACCGGCACCGCCGCCGCACCCGTTGAGAAGGTGAACCTGACCATCGACGGTGTGGAAGTCAGTGTGCCCAAGGGCACCTTGGTGATTCGGGCCGCCGAGCTCATCGGCGTACAGATTCCGCGGTTCTGCGATCATCCGCTGCTCGATCCGGTGGGCGCCTGCAGGCAGTGCCTGGTCGAGGTGGAGGGGCAGCGCAAGCCGATGGCGTCCTGCACCACGACGGTCACGCCGGACATGGTAGTGCGCACGCAGTACACCTCGGAGGCAGCGGACAAGGCGCAGCAGGGGGTGATGGAACTGCTGCTGATCAACCATCCGCTGGACTGCCCGGTCTGCGACAAGGGCGGAGAGTGCCCACTACAGAACCAGGCGATGTCCAACGGGCGCGCCGAGACACGGTTCGAGGGCGTCAAGCGGACGTTCCCGAAGCCGATCAACATCTCGTCGCAGGTACTGCTGGACCGAGAACGCTGTGTGCTCTGCGCACGCTGCACCCGGTTCTCCGACCAGATCGCCGGCGACCCGTTCATCGAGCTGCTCGAACGCGGTGCGCTGCAACAGGTTGGCATCGCACCGGGCGAGCCGTTCCAGTCGTACTTCTCCGGCAACACCGTGCAGATCTGCCCGGTCGGGGCGCTCACCGGCGCCGCGTACCGGTTCCGGGCCCGGCCGTTCGACCTGGTGTCCAGCCCCAGCGTGTGTGAGCACTGCGCGTCGGGGTGCGCGCAGCGCACCGATCACCGGCGGGGAAAGGTGCTGCGGCGCTTGGCCGGTGACGATCCGCAGGTTAACGAGGAATGGAACTGCGACAAGGGCCGCTGGGCCTTCACCTACACGACGGTCGGTGACCGCATCATCACCCCGCTTGTTCGCGAGGACGGCAAGCTCCGGTCGGCGTCGTGGTCAGAGGCTCTCGGTATCGCGGGGGCCGGGCTGGCGGCCGCGACCGGCAGCGCCGGGGTCCTTCTTGGCGGCCGGGCCACCGTTGAGGACGCCTACGCCTACTCCAAGTTCGCGCGAATCGTGCTGGGCACCAACGACATCGATTTCCGCGCGCGGCTGCACAGCGACGAGGAGGCCGCGTTCCTTGCTGCGCACATCGCGGGCAAGCCGATGGAGGTCACCTACGCCGACCTCGACAGCGCGCCCGCGGTTCTGTTGGCGGGCTTCGAACCCGAAGAGGAATCGCCGATCGTGTACTTGCGGCTGCGCAAGGCGGCTCGCAAGAACGGTCTGTCGGTGACGTCGATCGCCCCGTTCGCTACGCGCGGGCTGACCAAGATGGGGGGCAAGCTCGTCGAGTGCGCGCCCGGTGCCGAGGCGGCCGCCCTTGACAACCTGACCGATGACGCACAGCTGAAGATGCCCGGGGCGGTCATCCTGGTGGGCGAGCGCCTGGCCGGCTCGCCCGGAGCGCTTTCGGCGGCAGGCAATTTGGCCGCCGCCACCGGCGCGCGGTTGGCCTGGGTCCCGCGGCGCGCCGGCGAACGCGGCGCGCTGGAGGCCGGCGCGCTGCCCGGCCTGTTGCCCGGTGGACGCCCGCTGGGCGACGCATCGGCCCGCGGACAGACCGCCGCCGCCTGGAACGTCGATGAGCTGCCGACCGCCGAGGGGCGCGACACCACAGCGATTCTGGCCGCGGCGCGCGCCGGTGAACTGGGGGCGTTGTTGATCGGCGGCGTCGAGCTCGCCGACCTGCCGGACCCCGACATGGCCCTCGCTGGCATCGACGCCGCGCCGTTCGTGGTCGGCCTGGCGTTGCGGGAAAGCGCGGTGACCGACCTCGCGGACGTGGTGTTCCCGGTGGCACCGGTGGTGGAGAAGGCCGGTTCATTTGTCAACTGGGAGGGGCGGATTCGGCCGTTCGAGCCGTCCCTGCAGTCGAACGCCTTCCCCGACCTGCGGGTGCTGAACTTCCTGGCCGACGAGATCGGCGTCGACCTCGCCCTGCCGAACGCGTTGGCCGCCGGTGATGAAATGGCCCGCCTCGGCCTGTGGACCGGAACCCGGCCGGACGCTCCGCAGGTGTCGCCGACGAAGACGCCACCGCCCGGGACGGGTCAGGCGGTGCTCGCGACTTGGCGGATGCTGCTCGACGCGGGGGTGTTGCAGGACGGCGAACCCTATCTCGCCGGGACGGCTCGCCCGCCCGTTGCTCGGCTGTCTTCACGCACCGCCGGCGAGATCGGCGCTGCCGACGGCGATTTGGTGACGGTGAGCACCGGCCGGGGTGAGATCACCCTGCCGTTGGTGATCACGGAGATGGCCGATCGCGTGGTGTGGCTGCCGATGAACTCCGCGGGCTCCGTCATCCATATCCAGCTCGGCGCTACCGCGGGTGACGTGGTGTCGATAGGACGGGCGGCGCAATGAGGTATCCCGATCCCACTCTGTTCGGTCATGACCCGTGGTGGCTGACCCTGGCCAAGGCGCTGGGGATCTTCGTCTTCCTGCTGTTGACGGTGTTGGCGGCGATCCTGATCGAGCGCAAGATCCTCGGGCGGATGCAGATGCGCTTCGGCCCCAACCGTGTCGGGCCGCGGGGTCTACTGCAGTCGCTGGCCGACGGCATCAAACTGGCGCTCAAGGAAGCCATTATTCCCAGCGGTGTCGACAAGCTGGTTTACCTGCTGGCCCCGGTCATTTCGGTGGTTCCCGCATTCATGGCGTTCGCCGTGATCCCGATGGGCGGTGAGGTGTCGGTGTTCGGGCACCGCACCGCGTTGCAGCTGACCGACATGCCGGTCGCGGTGCTCTACATCCTCGCCGTAACGTCGATCGGCGTGTACGGCATCGTGCTGGCCGGCTGGGCGTCCGGGTCGACCTATCCCCTGTTGGGAGGGCTGCGTTCGAGCGCACAGGTGATCTCCTACGAGATCGCGATGGCACTGTCGTTCGCCGCGGTGTTCATCTACGCGGGCACCATGTCGACCTCGGGCATCGTCGCCGCGCAGCAGGGCAGGTGGTACGTCTTCCTGCTGCTGCCGTCGTTCCTGGTGTACGTGACGGCGATGGTCGGCGAAACCAACCGCGCGCCTTTCGATCTGCCCGAGGCCGAGGGGGAACTGGTCGGCGGATTCCACACCGAGTACTCGTCGCTGAAGTTCGCGATGTTCATGCTCGCCGAGTACGTCAACATGACCACCGTTTCGGCGCTGGCAACCACGCTGTTCCTGGGCGGCTGGCACGCCCCGTGGCCGATCAACATGTGGGACGGCGCGAACACGGGCTGGTGGCCGCTGCTGTGGTTCACCGCCAAGGTGTGGGCGTTCCTGTTCTTCTTCATGTGGCTGCGCGCGACGCTGCCCCGGCTGCGCTACGACCAATTCATGGCGCTGGGATGGAAGCTTCTCATCCCGGTGTCGCTGGTCTGGATCATGATCGTGGCGGTCTCGCGCAGCCTGCAACTCAACGGCTCCCCCGGATGGGCCACCCGGCTGATCACCGCGGGCATCGTGCTGGCCCTGGTCCTGCTGTTCGCGCTCTGGCGAGCCGTGCGGGCCAGGACCACTCCGAAGACCCCACAACAAGCTCTCGACGAAGGCACCTTCCCGGTGCCGCCGCTTCCCAGCCAGCGGACATCGACCACAAAGGAGCGAGCCGATGCCTAACTTCATCGACGCGATCAAGGGATTCGCGGTCACGTTCGGCACGATGTTCAAAAAGCCGATCACTGAACAGTATCCGGAGAAGCCGGGCCCGGTCGCGCCGCGTTATCACGGCCGCCACCAGCTCAATCGCTACCCGGACGGGCTGGAGAAGTGCATCGGCTGCGAGTTGTGCGCGTGGGCGTGCCCGGCCGACGCCATCTATGTCGAGGGCGCGGACAACACCGCCGACGAGCGCTACTCGCCCGGCGAACGTTACGGCCAGGTCTACCAGATCAACTATCTGCGCTGCATCGGCTGCGGGTTGTGCATCGAGGCCTGCCCCACCCGGGCGCTGACGATGACCAACGACTACGAGATGGCCGACGACAACCGCGCCGACCTGATCTGGGGCAAGGACAAACTGCTCGCGCCGCTGCAGCCCGGGATGCAGCCTCCGCCGCACGCGATGGCGCCGGGCAGCACCGATGAGGACTACTACCTCGGGAAGATCAATCCTGTCACAGAGGTTACCCAGTGACGGCGGAGGCGGTGTTGTTCTGGGTGTGCGCCGTGGTGGCCGTGGTCGGGGCGATCGGTGTGGTGGCCGCGCCGAAGGCGGTGTACTCGGCGATGTTCCTGGCCAGCACGATGATCGTGCTTGCGGTGCTCTACATCGCGCAGGACGCGCTGTTCCTCGGCATCGTGCAGGTGGTGGTCTACACCGGCGCCGTGATGATGCTGTTCCTGTTCGTGGTGATGCTGATCGGCGTCGACCTGTCCGAATCGCTGGTGGAAACCATTCGCGGGCAACGCATCGCAGCGATCGTGACGGGTATCGGTTTCGGCGTTCTGCTCATCGCCGGGATCGGGAACGTTTCGGTGGCCGGGTTCACCGGACTTGCTCAGGCCAACGCGGGCGGCAACGTCCAGGGGTTGGCGGCGCTGATATTCACCAAGTATCTGTGGGCGTTCGAGCTCACAGGGGCGCTGCTGATCACTGCCGCCCTCGGCGCCATGGTGCTGGCCCACCGCGAACGCTTCGAACGGCGCAAGACCCAGCGTGAGCTCGCCGAGGAGCGGTTCCGGCCCGGCGGATACCCGACGACACTGCCCAATCCCGGTGTGTACGCGCGGCACAACGCCGTCGACGTGCCCGCGCGGCTGCCAGATGGAAGGGGATCCGAGCTGTCGGTCAGTGCGATCCTGCAGAAACGCCCGGTCGCCGAGGTGAACGGCGAGGGTGATGACTGATGAACCCTGACAACTACCTCTACCTGTCGGCGTTGTTGTTCACGATCGGCGCGGCCGGAGTGCTGCTGCGCCGCAACGCGATTGTCATGTTCATGTGTGTCGAGTTGATGCTGAACGCGGCGAACCTCGCGTTCGTCGCGTTCTCCCGCATGCACGGTCACCTGGACGGCCAGGTGGTGGCCTTCTTCACCATGGTGGTCGCCGCCTGCGAGGTGGTGATCGGCCTCGCGATCATCATGACCGTCTTCCGCACCCGCCGGTCGGCCTCGGTCGACGACGCCAGTCTGCTGAAACACTAAGGCTGCCATGGCAACTCTGGTGTGGCTGCTGATTGTCCTCCCGCTGGCGGGTGCGGCGATCCTGCTGCTCGCGGGCCGACGGACGGACGGCTGGGGTCACCTGCTGGGCTGCCTGGCGGCGCTCGCGTCGTTCGCCGTTGGCGCCGTGTTATTCGTCGACATGGTCGGTCGTCGCGCAGAACAGCGGTTCGTCCACGAGGTGCTGTTCTCGTGGGTGCCCGTCGGAGGCCTGCATGTGGACTTCGGCCTGCAGCTGGATGCGCTGTCGATGTGTTTTGTGCTGCTGATCACCGGCGTCGGCTCGCTGATCCACATCTATTCCATCGGCTACATGGCCGAAGATCCCGAGCGCAGGCGGTTTTTCGCATACCTCAACCTGTTTCTCGCCGCGATGCTGTTGCTGGTGCTGGCCGACAACTACCTCGGCCTGTACTTCGGGTGGGAAGGCGTCGGTCTGGCGTCCTACCTGCTGATCGGATTCTGGTCGTACAAGCCCTCGGCGGCGACCGCGGCCAAGAAGGCGTTCGTGGTCAACCGCGTCGGCGACATGGGCCTGGCCATCGCACTGATGGTGATGTTCGCGTACATCGGCTCCATCAGCTTCGCGGGCGTCTTCTCGGCGGCGCCGCGTTTGACCGAAGGCACGCTCACCGTGATCGGGCTGCTGCTGTTGCTCGGCGCGTGCGGCAAGTCCGCGCAGGTGCCGCTGCAGTCCTGGCTGGGCGACGCGATGGAAGGCCCCACACCGGTGTCGGCGCTCATCCATGCCGCCACCATGGTCACCGCGGGTGTGTACCTGATCGTGCGGTCCGGTCCCATCTTCAACCTCGCGCCCGGCGCGCAGCTGGGGGTGGTCATCGTCGGCGCGGTGACCCTGCTGTTCGGGGCGATCGTCGGTTGCGCGAAGGACGACATCAAGAAAGCCCTTGCCGCCTCGACGATGTCGCAGATCGGCTACATGGTGCTGGCCGCGGGGCTGGGTCAGGCCGGCTACGCGTTCGCGATCATGCACCTGCTCACCCACGGCTTTTTCAAGGCCGGCCTGTTCCTCGGCGCCGGGTCGGTCATGCATGCGATGAACGACGAAGTGAACATGCGCCGCTACGGCGGGCTGCGCACCGTGCTGCCGATCACGTTCGCGACGTTCGGGCTCGGCTACCTGGCGATCATCGGCGTGCCACCGTTGGCCGGGTTCTTCTCCAAGGACGGCATCATCGAGGCCGCGCTCGGCAGCGGCGGAATCAAGGGTCCGATCCTGGGCGGCGCGGCGATACTCGGCGCCGGCATCACCGCGTTTTACATGACCCGCGTGATGCTGATGACGTTCTTCGGCGAAAAGCGTTGGGATTCCCAGGCTCACCCGCACGAAGCCCCCGCGGTGATGACCTGGCCGATGATCCTGTTGGCGGTCGGCTCGGTGGCATCCGGTGGCTTCTTCGCGATCGGCGGCACGCTGCAACACTGGCTGCAACCCGTTGTCGGCTCCCATGAAGCCGCCCACGCGACACCGGTGTGGGTGGCCACCACCGTGATCCTCGCGGTGGTGGCCGTCGGCATCGCGATCGCCTATCGCATGTACGGCACGCGGGCCGTTCCAGAAGAGGTTCCCGCCGGGTCGGCGCTGGCCGTGGCGGCCCGCCGGGACCTCTACGGCGACGCGTTCAACGAGCGGGTGTTCATGCGGCCCGGGCAGCTTCTCACCAAGGGCCTGGTCGAGTTCGACGACGACGCGGTGGACGGGGCCGCGACCGGGCTGGCCGCGCTGGTCGGACGTGTCTCGGATGGCTTCCGTCAGCTGCAAACCGGATTCGCGCGCTCGTACGCGCTGTCGATGTTGGCCGGCGCGGCCCTCGTGGTCGCCGCGATCCTGGCGGTGCGGCTGTGGTGACGTCGTTTCCGTGGCTGACGCTGCTCTGGGCGATCCCGATGGTCGGCGCGGGCCTTGTGATGCTGCTGCCCGCCGCGCAGCGGACGGTGGCCAAGTGGCTGGCTCTGTTGATCTCGATCGCGGTCCTTGGCGTGACGGTGGTGATCGCGGTCGGTTTCCGGCCCGGGGGCGACCAGTACCAATTCGTCGAATCCCACAGGTGGATCCCGTCGTTCGGAACCGGGTACATCCTCGGCGTCGACGGCATCGCGCTGGCGCTGGTCGTGTTGACAGCCGTACTGGTGCCGCTCCTGATCGTCGCGGGCTGGAACGACGCCAGCAACCAGATCGGTTGGGCCGGCCGATCGGTGCACACGTACTTCGCACTGACGCTCGCGGTCGAGGGCATGGTGCTGATGTCGCTGGCCTCGCTGGACGTGCTGCTGTTCTACGTGTTCTTCGAGGCCATGCTCATCCCGATGTACTTCCTTATCGGGGGTTTTGGGGGGAATCGAGCTGAGTCTTCTAAGGCGGCGGTGAAGTTCCTGCTGTACAACCTGTTCGGCGGCCTGATCATGCTCGCCGCGGTGATCGGCCTGTATGTGGTGACCGCGCAGAGCCACGCGTTCGCGGCGGGCACGTTCGACTTCCGCGAGATCGTCGCCGCGGTGTCGAGCGGTCGGTTCGTGGTGAGCCCCGCGGTGATGAACCTGTTGTTCGGCGGGTTCATGTTCGCGTTCGCGGTCAAGGCGCCGTTGTGGCCGTTCCACCGCTGGCTGCCCGACGCCGCCGTGCAGGCCACCCCGGCCAGCGCGGTGCTGATGATGGCCGTGATGGACAAGGTCGGCACGTTCGGCATGCTGCGCTACTGCCTGCAGCTGTTCCCCGACGCCTCACTGTATTTCCGGCCGTTGATCATCACGCTCGCGGTGATCGGCATCGTGTACGGCGCGATCGTGGCGATCGGCCAGGTCGATGTGATGCGGTTGATCGCGTACACGTCGATATCCCACTTCGGCTTCATCATCCTTGGCATCTTCGTGATGACCAGCCAGGGCCAATCCGGCTCGACGCTGTACATGGTCAACCACGGCATCTCGACCGCCGCGCTGTTCCTGATCGCCGGATTCCTGGTGTCGCGCAGGGGCACTCGCCTGATCAACGCCTACGGCGGTGTGCAGAAGGTCGCGCCCGTGCTGGCCGGCACCTTCCTTGTCGCCGGTCTTGCGACGCTGTCGCTGCCCGGCCTGGCGCCGTTCATCAGCGAATTCCTGGTCCTGATCGGCACATTCACCCGCTACCCCGCGTTCGCGGTGTTCGCCGCGACCGCGCTGGTGCTGTCCGCGGTCTACATCCTGTGGATGTATCAGCGGATGATGACCGGCCCGGTGAAGGACGGCAACGACCGGCTGCGTGACCTGCTGCCCCGCGAATTGGTGGTCGTTGCACCGCTTGTCGCGCTGCTGGTGGTGCTCGGGGTGTATCCCAAGCTGGCCCTCGACGTGATCAACCCCGCGGTCAGCCACACGCTGACCACCATCAACCAGCCTGATCCGGCACCGAAGATCGCGGAGGGGCCGTCGCGATGAACCTACCTACCCCCAGCGTTGAATACGGCCTGCTCTCCCCCATGCTGATCGTCCTCGGCGTGGCCGTCGTCGGTGTCCTCGTCGAGGCGTTCCTGCCGCGTCAGCAGCGCTACGCCGCCCAGCTGGTGCTCGGCCTCGGCGGGTTGGTCGCCGCGTTCGTCGCGGTCGTCGTGCTGGCCCGAGAACTGCACGGCGGCCCCGGGCATACGGCCGTGCTCGGTGCCGTCGCGGTCGACGCCCCGGCGCTGTTCCTGCAGGGCACCATCCTGCTGGTCGGTGTGCTCGGCATCCTGCTCATCGCCGAACGGCGCATCCCCGCGCCGTCGGAGGGTGAGACGGAGTCCGGCCTTGACGCCTTTACCCCGCAGGCGTCGGCGGTCGCGGGCAGTGTCGCCGAGAAGCTGGCCACCAGGGCAGGCGTCGCGCAGACCGAGGTGTTCCCGCTGACGATGTTCGCCATCGGCGGCATGCTGTTGTTCCCGGCCTCGGACGACCTGCTGACCATGTTCATCGCGCTCGAGGTACTGTCGCTGCCGCTGTACCTGCTGTGCGGGCTGGCCCGCCGGCGGCGCCTGCTCTCACAGGAAGCCTCGGTCAAATACTTTCTGCTTGGCGCGTTTTCATCGGCGTTCTTCCTCTACGGCGTTGCCATGCTGTACGGGTATGCCGGCACGTTGAATCTCCGGGGCATCGCCGATGCGGTGACCGCCGGGTCGGGCAAGACGTCGCTGGCGCTGATCGGCACCGCGTTGCTGCTCGTCGGCGTGCTGTTCAAGGTCGGGGCGGTGCCGTTCCACTCGTGGATCCCCGACGTGTACCAGGGTGCTCCCACGCCGATCACCGCGTTCATGGCCGCCGCGACCAAGATCGCCGCATTCGGGGCGATGCTGCGCATCTTCTACATCGCGCTGCCCGGTCTGCGTGACGACTGGCGCCCGGTGATGTGGGCGATCGCGATTCTGACGATGGTGGTGGGCACCGTCACCGCCGTGACGCAGAACGACGTCAAGCGGATGCTGGCATATTCGGCCGTGGCGCACACCGGGTTCATCCTCACCGGCGTCATCGCCCAGAACGAGGCGGGTGTGTCGTCGACGCTGTTCTATCTGTTCGCCTACGGGTTCAGCACGGTCGGCGCGTTCGCGGTGGTGGGTCTTGTGCGAAACCCCGAAGGCGAGGAAGACACCGCCCTTGCCCGGTGGGCAGGTTTGGGCCGGCGGTATCCCGTTGTCGGCATTGTGTTTTCGCTGTTCCTGCTCGCGTTCGCCGGTATCCCGCTGACGAGCGGATTCGTCAGCAAGTTCGCGGTGTTCAAAGCCGCGGGCCAGGGCGGCGCGATTCCGCTTGTCGTCATCGGCGTCGTCGCAAGCGCGGTGGCCGCGTACTTCTACGTGCGGGTGATTGTGTTGATGTTCTTCACCGAGCCGCCCGAGGACGGACCCACCGTGGTGGTCCCCAGCGGGTTGAGCACAGCGGTCGTCACGATCACTGCGGCCGTCACGTTCGCCCTCGGCGCCCTGCCGCAGCCGCTGCTGGACCTGGCGAACACCGCAAACCACTTCCTGCCATGACCCTTGTCCTCAGCACCGACCACGGCGCGGTTCGGCTCCTGACGATGAACCGCCCCGGCGCCCGAAATGCGTTGAACCACGACCTGATCCGGGCGCTGTACACCGCGCTGACCGAAGCCGACGCCGACGAGTCGGTGCGGGCGGTTGTGCTCACCGGGGCCGATCCGGCGTTCTGTGCCGGCGTTGACCTCAAGGAGGCGCAGCGCGAGGGCCTCAAGTACTTCCAGGAGTTCCGGTCGCAGAGCTGCATCGCCGCCGTCGCCAAGATGCGCACCCCGATCATCGGCGCGATCAACGGTGCGACCTTCACCGGTGGGCTTGAGATGGCGCTCGGCTGCGATTTTCTCGTCGCGTCCGAGCGGGCGGTATTCGCCGACACTCACGTCCGCGTCGGCATCCTGCCCGCGGGCGGCATGACGGCACGCCTGCCCCAGGTCGTCGGGCTTGCGATGGCCCGGCGGTTGTCGATGACGGGCGAGGTCGTCGACGCCGCCCGCGCCGAACGCATCGGGCTAGTGACCGAAGTCGTGCCCCACGATCGGCTGATCGACCGGGCGCTCGAACTGGCCGGCCAGATCGCCTAGGTCCCCGGCCCGACCTTGGCCGGCCTCAAGGAGATCTATACGACGGGGGCGGCAGCGGTCATCGACCCCGCGCTCGCCGCCGAGGAGAAGATCGCGTTTGCACAGCATCGGGACTTCGAAGGGTTGGGCGAGCAATTCCGCGAAGTATCCAGGCGCAACAAGGAGCAGATCGAGCCGCGCTAGTGGTGGAGGCGCAATTGCGGTATCGCATGTGATACCACTATCGCCGCGATCGTCATGAGGTGGTTCGTCGCAGAATGAACTCGACCGTGCGCCGGCCGCCGAATTCCGGCCGCGGTGTGGTGGTCATGTCGACCTGTTTGCGCGCCTGCTCCGCAACGGGCGTGTCCGGGTCGAGCACCGACAAATACACCTTGTGCTCGCTGAGTGACGCCACCGCACGGTCGAAACAGTCGTCGTCAATCACCTCGGCGTGGGTGACCTCCGGACCGTTCTCGAACAGCCATCGAGGCCGATGGGTGAGCGAGTCATAGGCCGCGGCAACGGCATTGGAGAATTCGATGTGGTCGCGCTGGTTCGGTGCGCCGGGCGCCCACTCCGGACCGCTGTAGAGAGTTATCACCATGTCGGGCGCCAGTTCGGTGATCGTCGCGGCGATCTTGGCGCGCAGTTCGGGGGTGTTGTGGATGTCGCTGTCAGGGAAGTCCCAGAACTGAACGTCGGTCACTCCGACGACGGCCGCCGACCGCAGCTGCTCCCCTTCCCGAAGCGGCCCCGCCTGTTCGGGCGGCATGCCCGCGATGCCGGCCTCCCCCCGGCACGCCAACGCGTAGTGCACGGTCTTACCCTCGGCAGTCCATTTGGCGACCGCCGCAGCACAGCCGTACTCGGGATCGTCGGGGTGCGGCACAAGCACCAACGCGGTGCGCCAATCGGTCGGAAACTCGTCGGGCATCGGTCTCTATGCCACCACACCATGGACCACGATGGCCGTGGTCCGGTCCACCCAGTCGTCGCCCAGCGGCTCGTCGGGCCGCAACAACATCCCCAACAGGGTGGCTCCGCCGATCACCTCGACGAGCCGGTCCGGGTCGACGTCGGAGTGCACCTCCCCGCGGTTGACGGCGTCGGCCAGCCGGATCCGGACCGCGGCGAACACGTCGGTGAATCGGTCCATCACCCGCGCATTGAGTTCGGCGTCGGCGGCCATGTCGGCGATCAGCCCGGGCAGCGCGGCGCGCACCACCGGGCTGGTGAACACGTCGCGCGCGGCGCTGATCATCGCGCGAATGTCCGCGGTGATGTCGCCCGGCGGGGTCGCGATCGCCGTCGGTGTCGCGGGGAACGCCGCCTCGTGCACCAGCTCGGCCTTGCTCGACCACCGCCGGTACAGGGCGGTCTTGGTGGTGCCTGCCTGTTCGGCGACCGCGGCCATGGTGAGGCTCGGATAGCCGATTTCGACAAGCAGATCCGCCGTGGCCCGCAATATGGCAGCGTCGATACGCGGATCCCGGGGCCGCCCGACACCCGGGGTGTTGTCAACCGCTGACGGGTCTGGTTTCATAACGCTACTCACCGTATCGTAATTCTGGGTCGAAGGAAGATCTCTGATGTCATCTGAACCGGCTGTCGAAGATGTCAGCCGCCTGGCGCATTCGAGTCGCGACGTCACCACGCTGCCCGACGTGATGTCGCGGTGGGTGTCGACGAAGCTACCCGGCGGGGTCGCGCCCGAAATCACCGTCGAGAGCGGCGTCGACGCCAACGGCATGTCGTCCGAGACCATCATCCTGACCGGCCGTTGGGACGAGGACGGGCAGCACCGGGAACAGAAGTGGGTGGCCAGAGTGGCCCCCACCACGCAGGACGTGCCGGTGTTCTCGTCGTATCGGATGGACCACCAGTTCGAGGTGATCCGGCTGGTGGCGGAGACAACGGACGTCCCCGTCCCGCGTGTGCGCTGGCTGGAGCCCACCGGCTCGGTGCTCGGTACGCCGTTCTTCCTGATGGACTACGTCGAGGGGCAGGTACCGCCCGACGTCATGCCCTACACATTCGGCAACAACTGGTTCGCCGACGCGCCTGCACAGCGGCAGCGCGAACTGCAGGACAGCACCGTCGAGGTGATCGCCAAACTGCACTCAATCCCCGAGCCCGACAAGACGTTCGGCTTCCTCGCCGGGGGCGCTGGGTCCGATGTCGCCGCCGGAGCGGCTCCGGCGGCGAATGCGCTGCGGCGCAACCTCGACTGGCTGCGGTCCTGGTACCAGTTCGCCGTGCCGGACATCGGCCGATCGGCGCTGCTGGAGCGCGCTCTGGAGTGGCTGGAAACCAACTGGCCGGCCGACGTCGCCGCGACCGACCCGGTCCTGGTATGGGGCGATTCCCGGGTCGGCAACGTGCTCTACTCCGACTTCCGGCCGGTCGCCATACTGGACTGGGAGATGGCCACACTGGGGCCGCGTGAGATGGACGTAGCGTGGATCATCTTCGCGCACATGGTGTTTCAGGAGCTTGCCGGGCTGGCCGGCCTTCCCGGTCTGCCCGACTTCATGTGTGAAGACGACGTACGCGCGACCTACACCGAGCGTGCCGGCGTCGATTTGGGCGACCTGCACTGGTTCTACGTGTATTCCGGCGTGATCTGGGCGTGCGTCTTCATGCGCACCAGCGCCCGGCGGGTCCGCTTCGGCGAGATCGAGAAGCCCGACGACGTGGAATCGCTGTTCTATCACGGCTCGGTGCTCAAGCGGCTCATCGGAGAAGGCGATGAGCGCTCGCGCGAAGAGCAGACAGGAGAGGCGTGATGCTTGGACCCGTCGACGAATTCCCGATCCACCAGATCCCGCAGCCGGTCGCGTGGCCCGGTTCGAGCGACCGCAACTTCTACGATCGTTCGTACTTCAACGCCCACGACCGCACCGGCGACATTTTCGTCATCTCCGGGATCGGTTACTACCCGAACCTGGGCGTGAAGGACGCGTTCCTGCTGGTGCGCCGGGGGGACGTCCAGACGGCCGTGCACCTCAGCGACGCGATCGATCACGACCGCCTCAACCAGCGGGTGGGCGGTTACCGTGTCGAGGTCATCGAGCCGCTGCAAAAACTGCGCATCGTGCTCGACGCAACCGAGGGCATCGCCGCCGATTTGACTTGGGACGGGCTGTTCGACGTCGTCCAGGAGCAGCGCCACGTGCTGCGCAGCGGCACCCGAACCACGTTGGACGCTCAGCGGTTTGCCCAAGTCGGGTCGTGGAGCGGCATCATCGCGATCGACGGCGAAGAGGTCACCGTCGACCCGTCGGTGTGGATCGGCAGTCGGGACCGGTCCTGGGGAATCCGGCCGATCGGTGAACCCGAGCCGGCGGGCCGGCCGGCGGACCCGCCGTTCGAGGGCATGTGGTGGCTCTATGTGCCGATGGCGTTCGACGACTTCGGCATCGTGCTGATCATCCAGGAGGAGCCCAGCGGGTTCCGCAGCCTCAACGACTGCACCCGGATCTGGAAGGACGGCCGCGTCGAGCAGCTCGGCTGGCCGAGGGTGAAGATCCAGTACCGCTCCGGCACCCGCATCCCCACCGGCGCGACCATCGAGGCGACCGCGGCTGACGGCGGCCCCGTGCAGTTGGACGTCGAGTCGAAACTGCCGGTGCCGATCCACGTCGGCGGCGGCTACGGCGGCGACTCGGATTGGCTGCACGGAATGTGGAAGGGCGACAACTTCACCGAGCGACGGACGTACGACATGACCGATCCGGTGATCGTCGGGCGGGCCGGATTCGGCGTCATCGACCACGTCGGGCGCGCGGTGTGCCGGGACGCCGCTGGCATCGCACGTGAGGGGTGGGGCCTGTTCGAGCACGGCGCGCTCGGCCGGCACGACCCGTCCGGATTCCCCGACTGGCTGACCGTCGCGCCCTAGTTTTCGTCGCGCGTAACGCTGTGGCGGAATTTCGGCGGCAGTCGCGCCATGGCGTTACGCGGGGTAGCTCAGGCCGATTGGGCCTGCTCGGCTTCGACGCGGCCGAACACCATCGACTCCTCGATGCGGTCGAAGCGGTGGCCCAGAGCGTCGCGCAGGAAGTTATGGCCCATCACCCATGGCCTGCGGGTACCGCTCTTGGGCAGCACGTCCAACGCCCGCAACACGTAGCCCGACTGCAGGTTGAACGCCTGCTGTTCGGGCATATCGACAGCGCCGAGATGCGGATAGGCATGGGTATAACCGTGAGAATCCATGTAGGCCAACAACTTCGACACGGCTTGCGCGGTCAAGTCGGCTCCCAAGGTCCAGGACGCGTTCGTGTAGCCAACCGACCACGCCGCGTTCGGGACATCCTCGAGCATGCGACGCTTGTATAAGAAGCGATCGTGTGGGTTGACTTTCTCCCCGTCGATGCTGACAGCGATGCCACCGAGTGCCTGTAGCTGAAGGCCTGTCGCGGTGACGATCACGTCGGCGTCGATGTGCTTACCCGACCTCAGCACGATGCCGGTCGCGTCGATGTGATCGATGTGGTCGGTCACCATTTCGACCCTGCCCTCGGCGATCTCCCTGTACAGGTCGGCCCCGATGATGAAGCACAACCGCTGATCCCATGGGTTGTACGGCGGCTTGAAATGGGTGTCGATGTCGTAGCCCTCGGGCAGGTTGCGCTCGGCGATGCGGCGCAGCGCGCGCTTGCTGAACTCCGGCGCCTTTCGTGCGACCACCCACATCAGGCTGGCGACGAGCGCATTGCGCCACCGCACGATCCAGTGGGCGAACCGCAGCGGCAACACCTTCCGGATTGCGACGGCTGTCGGCTCTACCTTCATCGCGGAGATCATGTAGGACGGCGTCCGTTGCAGCATCGTCACGCGCGCGGCATTCTCGGTAAGCGAAGGGATCAAGCTGACCGCGGTCGCGCCGCTTCCGATGACCACGATCCGCTTGCCGGCGTGATCGAAGGATTCGGGCCAGTGCTGCGGGTGCAGGACATCGCCGTTGAAGTTCTCGATGCCGGGGAATGCCGGCGTGTAGGGCTCGTCGTAGTTGTAGTAGCCGGTGCCAAAGACCAGGAACCGACCGCGGTAGGTCCTCTGTTCGGTGTGGACGGTCCAGGTGTCGGTACTCGAGTCCCAATCCGCAGAGCGCACATGCGTGTCGAAGTGGATGTGCTCGTCGATGCCGTGCTTTCGCGCGGTCTCGGCGATGTACTCCCAGATGTGGTCACCGTCGGCGATCATCTCGGGACGTGTCCATGGCTCCCAGGGAAAGCACAGCGTGTAGATGTCGCTATCCGATCGAATGCCCGGGTAGCGGAACAGGTCCCAGGTTCCGCCGAGGCGTGACCGCCGTTCGAGGATCGTGTAGCTCAGATTCGGATTGCGCTCATGGATGCGGTATGCCGCGCCGACGCCCGAAATGCCGGCGCCGATGATCAGCACATCTGAATATTCGGCCTCGGTCATCCTGATACCTCCTAGGCTGGCTGGGCGCGGCCGAACACCATCGATTCCTCGATCCGATCGAGGCGGTGGTCGATCGCGTCGAGGACGTAGTTGTGCCGGACATTCCACGGCCGGTGCGTGCCCGATTTCGGCAGCACGTGCGCGGCGCGCTGCACGTACCCGGCGTTGATGTTCCACGCCGGCTTCTCCTGCATCGGCTTATCCCCCAGGTGCGGATACGCGTGCGTGTGCCCGTGAGATTCCATGTATGTCAACAGCTTCGCCACCGACCGTGCGGTGAGATCGGCCCGCAGCGTCCACGACGCGTTGATGTAGCCGACGCACCACGCCATGTTGGGCACGTCCTCGAGCATGTGTTCCTTGTAGACGAACCGGTCCTGGGGCTTGATCTCCGCGCCGTCGATACTGACCGCGACCCCGCCCAGCGCCTGCAGCTGCAAGCCGGTCGCTGTGATGATCACGTCGGCATCGACGCGCTGGCCGGAGTTAAGCACGATGCCGCTGGCGTCGATGTGGTCGATCGAGTCGGTGACGACGTCCACGCGCCCGTCGCCGACCGCGGTATAGAGGTCGTTGTCCAGGATCAGGCACAGCCGCTGGTCCCACGGGTCATAGCGGGGCTTGAAGTGGATGTCGACGGGATAGCCTTCGGGCAGACTCTGCTTCGCCATCGCTCGGATGAGCCATCTGCTGAACTTGGGTGCCTTGCGCGCGACAACGTAGGTCAGCACGGTGAAGAACGTGTTGTACAACCGGACGACCGCGTGAGCGGGCCGCAGCGGCAACACTTTCCGGATCGCCTGCACCACCGGATGTATGCGAGGCATGGACAGCATGTAGGTCGGTGAGCGCTGCACCATGGTCACGTGCGCGGCCTTCTCGGTCAGCGAGGGGATCATGCTGACCGCTGTCGCGCCGCTGCCGATCACCGCAACCCGCTTGCCTCGGTATTCCAGCGACTCGGGCCACTGCTGCGGATGAACCAGATCGCCGGAGAACTGTTCGATGCCAGGAAATTCCGGCCGGTAGGGCTCGTCGTAGTCGTAGTAGCCGGTGGCGAAGAACAGGAACCGTCCACGATAGGTCTTCGACTGCCCGTCGGATTCGGTGTCGACGGTCCAGGTGTCGGTGGTGGAATCCCAGTCGGCCGACAACACGCGGGTTTTGAATCGGATGTGGTCATCGATGCCGTACTTGCGGGCGGTCCGGGTCAGGTACTCGCGGATGTCATGTCCGTCTGCGACGTTCTCCGGCCGGGTCCACGGCTCGTAGGGATAGCTGAGCGTGAAGATGTCGCTATCCGACCGGATGCCGGGGTACCGGAAGAGGTCCCAGGTCCCGCCGATGCGCGCGCGTCGCTCCAGCACCGTGTAGGACAGCTTGGGGTTCTTCTGGTGGATACGGTAGGCAGCGCCGATTCCGGAAATCCCTGCACCGATGATCAGCACATCGGAGTATTCGACCTGCTCAGAGCCCACCCGAAGCCTCCTTTGGTCCGTCTGGGTACCACGATATGTCACGACGTCTGCGGCGTGAGAGCCTAATCACATGACAGCGCCCGCCAAGGCAGACGTCGTCGTCGTGGGTGCCGGGTTCGCGGGCCTGTCTGCGGCCCGTGACCTGGTGCGGCTCGGGCACGACGTGGTTGTTCTCGAGGGCCGTGATCGCGTCGGTGGCCGCTCGTCCACCACGACGATCGCCGGCATACCGGTCGACCTGGGCGGCACCTTCGTCGGCCCTACCCAGGATGCAGTCATTGCGCTGGCCTCCGAACTGGGCTGCGAGACCGTCCCGACCTACGGCCAGGGCAAGAACCTGATCCGCTGGCGCGGTCGGGTCCGCGAGTACCGAAGCACGATCCCCCGGCTGTCCATCCTCGAGCTGCTCGACGTGTCGCGGATCCAATGGCGGTTCGACCGGATCAGCCGCCGGGTGTCGGTGGCAGAGCCGTGGACAGCGCCGATCGCCCACCAACTCGACGAGCAGACGCTCGACGAGTGGCTGCGGTCGGTGCACGCGGGCGCGTCGACGCGGGATCTGATGGCGATCATGGCCAGGGTGACGTGGGGCTGTGAGCCCGACGCGGTGTCGATGCTGCACGCGGTGCGCTACGTAAAGGCGGCCGGCGGGCTGGACCGCATGCTCGACGTCGAGGGCGGCGCACAGCAGGACCGCTTCCCGGGCGGCACTCAGCAGATCGCGCTGCGGATGGCCGAGGAGCTGGGCGACCGCGTTGCGCTCAACGCGGTCGTGCGCCGCATCGAGCGGCACGCCGACGGCACGGTGACCGTCGGCTCCGATAACGGCGCTGTCACCGCCCGGGCTGTCATCGTGGCCCTCCCGCCCGCGCACCGTGCCGGCATCGAGTTCGGTCCGGCCCTGCCACCCGAGCACGACAAGCTCACCGAGCATTGGCCACAGGGCAATCTGAGCAAGGCCTACGCCGCCTACGAGACCCCGTTCTGGCGAGCGAACGATTACTCGGGAGAAGCACTTTCGGACGAGGGCCCGGTCTTTATCACGTTCGACGTCAGTCCGAACGAGACGGGACCGGGCATCCTGCTGGGCTTCACCGATCCGCGAACGTTTGATCCGCTGCCCGCCGCCGAGCGCCGCGAACGCGCGCTGAACTGCTTCGCGACGCTGTTCGGTGGAGCCGCGTTGCAGCCGATCGACTACGTCGATCACTGTTGGGGCACAGAGGAATTCGCACCGGGCGGCCCTACCGCCGCGGTGCCGCCGGGCTCCTGGACGACATACGGAGCGTGGTTGCGCCGGCCGGTCGACGGCATCTTCTGGGCGGGCACCGAAACCGCCGATGAGTGGACGGGATTCCTGGACGGCGCGGTGCGGTCGGGCAAGCGGGCAGCAGACGAGGTGCACCGGGCGCTGTCGGGTTAGGCGCTTCGTTCCTGATTGACCGAATCGATCAGCCAGCGCAGCTGTTTATTCACCTCGTCGGGGCGCTCGAGCATGGCGCAGTGACCGCCGGACAGCTCGACGAACGCCGCGAGATTCGGTGCGGCACCGGCGATTCGGCGCGACGACACCACCGGCAGCAGCCGGTCCTTCTCGCTGCCGATGACCAGTGTCGGCACGGTCAGGTTCTTAAGCCCGATGTGCCGCGGCCCCAGCCCGTCGATGAGGGTGCGGGCCCAGCCGCCGCGGGCGGCCGCCGGCGTCGAGACGAACAACTCGTAGACGAATTCGGCTACGGCAGGGTCGGCGTCGCGCCCAACCGCCATCATCGACACGAAGCGCCGACTCGGCCGGTCCACGGCGCGCAGCAGCGGCGCCGCGCCAAAGGTTTTCAGCACCGTTTCGACGGTGCGCACCCTGGCGTCGGCCAACGGCGCCGGGACCGGCAGGAACTGCAGGTTGCGCAGGAGGTCGCCGGTGGTCGTGTTGATCAGCGCGACGGCATCCGCGCATTGTGACACCCGCTCGGGATACCGCTCGGCCCAGGAGGTGATGGCGATGCCGCCCATCGAGTGCCCGGCGATGACGGCGCGTTCGCCCGGCTCCAGGGCCGCGTCGAGCACCGCGTCGAGGTCGGCCGCCAGCAAGTCCAGGCTGTAGCCGCCGCGCTTCGGCACGTCGCTGCGGCCGTGACCACGGTGATCGAAGGCGATGACGCGGTAGTCCTTGGCCAGGTCGGCTATCTGATGGGCCCAGACCCGGATGGCGCAGGTGATGCCGTGCGCAAGGACAACCGGGTAGCCATCCTTGGGGCCGAACACCTCGGTGTGGAGCCGCACGCCGTCAGCGGACCGGACTTTGACGACGCGGCGCCGGGGCAATGCCCGGGCCGCGGCGAACCTACTGCCCGGAATATCGGCTCCCATGCGTGCTCCTATCGAGTTTCGGCAACGCTGCCGCAAACATCAGCTTACCGGTGGGTAGCCGGGCGGGGGCAGACAACTTGGCAGCGGGTTAAATGAAGCTCGGCGACGAGAGGAAGGCCGCGATGCGCGCGATACAGATAGCCCGGCTCGATGGTCCGCAAGCGGCGGAGGTCGTCGAGATCGACGAGCCGGACGGCGACGGTGCGGTCGTCATCGATGTGCACGCCGCCGGTGTCGCGTTCCCGGACGCGCTGCAGTCGCGCGGCCTCTACCAATTCAAGCCGGAAATGCCCTACACCCCCGGCGCGGAGATCGCCGGCGTCGTGCGCAGTGCGCCCGACGGCGCGCACGTGAAGGCCGGCGATCGGGTCTGCGGCTTGACGATGTTGAGCGGGGCGATGGCGGAAGTCGTTGCGCTGCCACCGGATCGGGTGTTCAAGCTGCCCGACTCGGTGTCCTTCGAGGCGGGTGCGGGTCTGCTGTTCAACGACTTCACGGTGCATCACGCGTTGCTCACGCGGGGCCGGTTGGCCGAGGGCGAGGCCGTGCTGGTGCACGGCGCGGCGGGCGGCGTCGGCACGTCGACTCTGCGGCTTGCCCCCGCGTGGGGCGCATCCCGCACCATCGCGGTGGTCAGCACCGAGGACAAGATTCCGGTCGCCACCGCCGCGGGCGCCACCGACGTTGTGCTGGCCGAGGGGTTCAAGGATGCGGTCAAGGAGCTGACGAACGGTCGTGGCGTGGACATCATCGTCGACCCCGTCGGCGGCGACCGCTTCACCGACTCGCTGCGCTCCCTTGCGCCGGGCGGCCGGTTGCTGGTGATCGGGTTCACCGGCGGCGAGATCCCGACGATCAAGGTGAATCGCCTGCTGCTCAACAACGTCGACGCGGTCGGCGTCGGTTGGGGCGCGTGGTCATTGACGCATCCCGGGTATCTGCACGAGCAGTGGGCGGTACTGGAGCCGTTGCTGGCCTCCGGCAAGGTGTCGGCACCCCAGCCGGTCGTCTACCCGCTCGAACGCGCGGCGGAGGCGATCGCGTCGTTGGAGGACAGGACGGCCAAGGGCAAGGTCGTCGTCAAGCTCCGGTAGGTCACAGATAGGGGTCCGCCCAGGCGCTGATGATCCGGGCCGCCCGGGCCGCCTGGTTCTTCCCTGTGAGGAGGTGATCGGCTCCTTCCAGCGAAACGAAGCTGCGGGGGTGCCGGGCGGCGCGGAAGATCTCGCTCGCGTTGGCGATGCCAACGGTGTTGTCGGTGGGCGAATGCATGACGAGCAGCGCCCGGCGCAGCGTCCGGATCCGCTCTCGGAGATCGGCGGCGCGGACGTCCTCGACGAAATGTCGCTTCAGGGTCAGTGCCTTACCGCCGATGAGGAACGGTGCCTCGCCGTCGGACTCGATCCGCTGGACCAGTGCGTCGTAGTTGTGCTCGACATGGGCCGGCTCGAACGGCGCGCCGATGCTGGCCACCGCCGCCACGGTTGGACACTCGTGCGCCGCGGCTATGACCGCCGAGCCCCCGAAGGAATGCCCGACGAGCAGGTGCACCTCGCGGCCCGACGCGTTCATGTACTCCACGGCGCGGACTGTGTCGGCAACCTTGTGCGAGAACGACCCGTCGCCCCAGTCGCCCCCGGAGTCGCCCAAGCCGAGGTTGTCGAAGCGGAGCATGCCGATGCCCTCGCCGGCGAGCTGCTTACAGATCCGGCTCGCGGCCGCGCTGTCCTTGCTGAGTGTGAAGCCGTGGGCGAAGACGCCCCATCCGCGGACCTCGCGCTCTGGGAGGTCGACGAGACCCGCCAGGGTGGGTCCGGTAGTGCTCTGGAAACTGACGCGCTCGGCCACGTCTGCAAATGTATTGAACGAGGACGGCTCTCGCGGCAGGCACCGCACGACGGCGCGATACTGGCAGGGTGTCTGAACGCAACGTGCTGGGCGGGCCGCTCGAACCGTGCGGCAGCGATCCGCTCACCGGCTTTTACCGCGACGGCTGCTGCTCAACCGGGCCCCAGGACATCGGCCTGCATACCATCTGCGCCGTTGTGACCGCCGAGTTTCTCGAACACCAGCGCTCCATCGGCAATGACCTGTCGACGCCGATGCCCGCATACCAGTTTCCCGGCCTGGTGCCGGGTGATCGCTGGTGCGTCACCGCCGCGAACTGGCTGCGGGCCCATCAAGCAGGCTGCGCCTCCCCCGTTGTGCTGGCTTCGACCCACGAGCGCACGCTCGACGTGGTCCCCCTCGAGGCGCTTCAGGAGCATGCGGTTGACGTCCCTGACGACTTGGGCAGCCTGTGAGTTAACGCCGAATGACCAACAGTGTGTTTGGTCACACCCGGCGCGGGTATGCCGCCCAGATGGCCAAGCCCGTCATAATTGCTGCCGCGCTGTTGGTGGCGCCCCTTGCCGCTCTGAACGGCTGCTCAACCAACCAAACCAACCAGCAACCGAGCGCCTCCTCGACCGGCACCGCGACGAGTGTGCCCGCGGGCACCGAGCGGCTGATCGCGCAGCTCAACAGTGCGGACGGCACCCCGGTCGCCAAGGCCACCCTCGATTTCGCGGGGGGCTTCGCGACGGTGACGGTGGAAACCGTCGGCACCGGGATTTTGAGTCCCGGCTTCCACGGCATGCACATCCATTCGGTCGGCAAGTGTGAAGCGAATTCGGTGGCCCCGACGGGTGGGGCGTCGGGAAACTTCAATTCCGCTGGAGGCCACTATCAGGCCCCGGGCCACACCGATCATCCGGCCAGCGGTGATCTGACGTCCCTGGAGGTCCGCTCCGACGGCTCGGCCAAACTCGTCACGACCTCCAGTGCGTTTACCGCTTCGGACCTGCTGGCCGGCGACAAGACCGCGTTGATCATCCACGAGAAGTCCGACAACTTCGCCAATATCCCGGACAGGTACCAGCAGAAGAACGGTACGACCGGCCCCGACGAAGAGACGCTGGCCACTTGGGATGCGGGCGCGCGGGTCGCCTGCGGTGTCATCGATACCGCGTCGACGACCACCACGTCGAGCTCGACGACAACGTCTACCACTACAGCGACGCACACGACGACGCTGGTCCCGGCGACAACCGCGCCGTCAACGACGACGACCTCACCGACACCGGCTCCCACACAGACAAGCACGAGCACCAGTACGGCAACAGTCACCGTGCCGACAGTGACAGTGGTTCCGCCGAGTAATCCCGTGATACCCGGCGCTCCTGGTCCGGCCGGTGGCTGAGGACGTCTTGTCGTCCAATCATTGTTTTGATGCATTGTTTCGATGCTGAAACCCGTTCCACCTCGGGTTGTAGCCGAAGGACTGCCACTTCGGGTTATGCCCCAGCCCTGGCCATCTCGGGTTACCCCCAAACGCACGCCACCTCGGGTTACCGCGGGGGGGCATGTCGGGTAGCCGGTGAGGCGAAGTGTAGATCTGCACGTTGTCCGGTGCCTGACAGGCGGCCGGTCCCCCTGTGTCGAAACAGGATTGCTCGCTCGTTGCTGCCGAAGCACTCGGCGCGGTAATGATCGCTATCGCAGCGGCGGCGGCAATCACAATATATGTGGTGGGGTGCTTTATCGTTCGCACGATTCAGACGAGGCCTTTAAGCATCAGGTTCCAGTAGAGGAACGACAGGCCGTATTTCTTGAGATACCAATACATCCGGTGCGGCTTGGCCGGGTCGAGCAGCGGGATCGAGGGCGTCATCCTCAGCGAGTAGTCGAATTCGGCCATCAGCACCGCGTGGGCCGACACGGTGAGCGGGCACGAGGCGTAGCCGCCGTACTCGGCGCTCAGCGGCTCGTTGTTCAAAAGCGAGTCGACGTTGGCGGTGACGACAGGAGCCTGCTTGCGGATCGCGGCGCCGGTCTTGGAGTTCGGCGACGAGCCGGCGTCGCCGAGACTGAAGACGTTGGGGTAGCGCACGTGTTGCATCGTGTGCTTGTCGATGTCGACGTAGCCGTTCGCATCACCGGTGGACAGCGGGCTGGATTTGATCCAATCCGGTGCCGACTGGTGCGGAACAACGTGCAGGACGTCGTAGGGCAGCGTGGTGTCGGCGGCGCCCTCGCCGAGGCTGGTGACAGCGACCTTGCGGGCCGCCGCGTCGACGGACGTCACCTCGGATTGGGTATGCAGCGTGATGCCGTAGTCGGCGATGATCCGGTCGAGGGTGTTGGCGATCTCGGGGATGCCAAAGATCCGCGGTGTCGGCACGACCAGGTGAACGTCGATGTTGTTGAGTACACCCTCCTTTCGCCAGTAGTCGGCGGCCAGGTAGGCGATCTTCTGCGGCGCTCCTGCGCACTTGATCGGCCCCGACGGCATCGTGAACACCGCGGTGCCCGATCGCATGTCGCGGATGAAGCCCCAAGTGTGCGCCGCGAGATCGTACCGGTAGTTCGACGACACGCCGCCCCTGCCAAGGCAGTTCGCCAGCCCTTTCGTGCGGTCCCAGTCGAGCTGGAGACCCGGGCACACCACCAGTACGTCGTACTCGTAGGCAGAACCATCGGCGCACACGACGGCGTTGTAGTCCGGGTCGATGGCCGTGGCGGCGGTCTTGATCCACGTCGCCTTCTTGGGCATCACCGAGGACTCGGTGCGCACGGTCTGGGACGCCTTGGCCTGGCCCGCGCCGACCAGGGTCCACAGCGGCTGGTAGTAGTGGTTGTCCGACGGCTCGATGACCGCGACGTCGGGGTAACCCCTACGGAGCAGACGGGCAGCGACCGAGACGCCGGCCGACCCGCCACCAATGATCAGGATCTCGTGCTTTGCGGTGCTCATGATGTTCGTTCTGTCTTGGCGCTCAAGCGTTCTGGATGGTTTCTGCCCAGGCGTTGTAACCGCCCAGGATGTCGCTGACGTCGGCGAAGCCCCGCTGCCGCAGTAGGCTCGCCGCGACGGATGACCGATAGCCGCCGGCGCAGTAGACGACCGTCGGCAAGGTGGCGTCGAGCTCGCCGAGGCGGCCGGGCAGCTGGCCCACCGGGATGTTGACCGCGTTCGGGATGGTCCCGGCCTCCGTCTCGCCCGGGTTGCGTACGTCGACGATTTGGAGATCGGCCATCTCACCCGCAACCGCGTCGAACGCCTTGGCCGTCAACCGCGATGCAAACTGGACGTTGTCGTCGTGCTGGAACATCGCCTTGTCGGGCTGGTCGAGGTAACCGATCACTCGGTCGAAACCGATGCGGGCGAGCCGGTTCTTGCCCACGAGCTCGTCACCGGGCTCGGTGACGAGCACGATGTCGACATCTGGTGGGAGCACTGAACCGGCGAATTCGGCGTAGCGGCCGCCCAGCCCGATGTTGATGGCCTGGCGGAGGTGGCCGTGAGCGAACTCCTCCGGATTGCGCCCGTCGACCAGTACGGCGCCGCGGTAGATCGCTTCAAGCGTCTGCTCGTAGCTCATCGAGGTCGGCAGCTTCGTCTCGTCCAGCAGCCCGCGATCCTTGCGGTTGAGGATCGCGTCGTAGGCGAAGTAGCTCGGCGCGGCCGCCTGCCCGTCGGTGACGAGCGACACGAACGTCGGCTTGTCGGGGGCACGCAGGGCGTAGTTGGTGTCCTTTTGGTCGCCGATCGTTGACCACAGGTCGGCCGACAGGTTCTTGCCACACGCCGAGCCCGCGCCGTGGGCCGGGTAGACCCGGGTGGCGTCGGGCAGCGTCATCAACTTGTCGTGCAGTGAGTCGTAGAGCTTGTCGGCGAGCTCGTCACGGGTAAAGCCGATCGAGGCCAAGAGGTCGGGCCGGCCCACGTCGCCGATGAACAGGGTGTCACCGGTGAGGACGCCGAATGGGGTTGCGTCGTCGGGGCGCTCGTAGATCACGATGCTCAGCGACTCGGGGGTGTGCCCAGGAGTGTGGCGGAACTCGAGCGTCACCTCGCCGAGCGAAAGACGCTGCCCGTCCTCGACGCCCATCGACTCGAACTCGGTCTCGGCAACCGACGAGTAGACGATCGTCGCACCGGTCGCGTTCGCCAATTCCAGGTGGCCCGAAAGGAAGTCGGCGTGGAAATGCGTCTCGATGACGAGCTCGATCGTCAGGCCGAGCTGCTCGGCGTCGGCGAGGTACTCCGACACGTCGCGTTGCGGGTCAACAACAACGGCCCGCCCGCTCGCCTCATCACCGATCAGGTAAGACGCGTGCGACAGACACTCCAGGAAGTACTGGTTGAACTTCATCGCCATTTCCTTTCTCCGACTCGGTCTTGAATATACCCCCATGGGTATGTAATGTGGACGACTGTATACCCCGTGGGGTATACAGTCAAGGAGCTCGCCGACCAGACAGAAAGGCCCTCATGAACACCTCAACGCCCGCCGCCGTCGAATCCTGCGATCTGCGCGAGCTGTTGGAATCGGGCACGCCGCCGCGCCTGATCGATGTGCGCACCCCCACCGAGTTCGAAACCGTGCATATCCGCGGGGCCTACAACGTGCCATTGAATCTGCTACGCGAACACCGGGATGAGATCGTTGACCACCTTGACGACGACGTGGTAGTGGTCTGTCGCTCTGGTCAGCGCGCCGGCCAGGCCGAGCAGACACTTCGCGCCGCCGGGCTGGCCAACGTTCACGTCCTGGCCGGCGGCATCACCGCCTGGGAGGCCAACGGTTTCGCGGTCAACCGCGGGGCCCAACGCTGGGACCTGGAACGTCAGGTCCGCCTGCTCGCCGGTTCGGTCGTGCTCACCAGCCTCCTGGGCAGCATCGCCGTACCGCGGGTCAAATGGCTGGCCGCCGGCATGGGTGGCGGGTTGACAGTCGCCGCGCTAACCAACTCCTGCGCCATGGGCATGTTGTTGTCGCGTCTGCCCTACAACCGCGGTCCGGCATGCGACCCGCAGGCGATGGTTGCCCAACTCGTCGACGCTCCCGGCCGCCGGGGCAAAGCCAGCTGACCGCCATGATCGCATTGACCATCGCCCTGGCCGTCTTCGTCGGCGTCGCGCTGGGCTTGCTGGGCGGCGGCGGCGCCATCCTGACCGTCCCGCTGCTGGCCTACGTTGCCGGCCTGGATCCCAAGCAGGCCATTACCGTCTCACTGCTCGTGGTGGGCGTGACCGCCGCGGTCGGCGCGACAACACACGCCCGCGCCGGTCGTGTGCAGTGGCGTACCGCCACACTATTCGGCTCGGCAGCGATGGCCGGGGCCTATAGCGGCGGCCTGCTGGCCCGCTTCATCCCGGCAACGGCACTGATGATCGCGTTCGCCGCCGTCATGATCGCCGCCGCGATCGCGATGCTGCGCGGCCGCAGAAACACCGCAGCCGCCACCGTCGCCCGCCTGCCGGTAGTCAAAATCGCGATGCTCGGAGTCGGGGTCGGAACCCTGAGTGGCCTCGTCGGGGCCGGGGGCGGCTTCCTACTGGTGCCCGCCCTGGCGCTGCTGGGCGGACTGTCCATGCCCGTGGCCGTAGGAACCTCGCTGGTCGTCATCGGCATGCAGTCCTTCGCCGGCCTGGCCGGCCACCTGGCCAGCCAACATATCGATTGGCGGCTCGCGGGCATGGTCACCGCCGCCGCAGTCATCGGTGGTCTGGTCGGCGGGCGGCTAACCACGATGCTCGACCCGAATACGTTGCGCCAGCTGTTCGGGTGGTTCGTGCTGCTGATGGCCTCGGTGATCCTGGCCCAAGAACTCCACCCCGCCGTCGGCGCCACCGTCGCAGCAATGACCCTAATCGGCGCAAGCGTGAACGTCACATGCAGCAAGACGCGCTACTGTCCGCTGCGCCGACTCGTCGGCCACCCCAATGCGACCGCCACCGCGACCTGACAGGCGAGTCTCGGCACGCCATATACCCCCGTGGGTAAGCTGGAGGTTACCGACATTTGAAGGGGACACCATGGTTGGTGATGAAGAAAGCATCGCCGCAGTGCTGAATCGACTGCGCCGCGCCCAAGGGCAACTCGCCGGCGTGATCTCGATGATCGAACAGGGCCGCGACTGCAAGGACGTGGTCACTCAGCTTGCGGCAGTCTCGCGCGCCCTAGACCGGGCCGGCTTCAAAATCGTCGCCACCGGCCTTCGCGAATGCACCAACGGCGCCAATGCCAATGGCAAAGAGCCGATGACCCTAGCGGAACTG
>DATARY010000101.1:0-13137 GCA_036263935.1 Mycobacterium sp. | reverse complement strand
CTCCTCGACCCGAAGTCGATCGACGCCTTCGCCACCCGCTACCTCGACACCGACCGGCCACTCCACATCCTGCTGAACAACGCCGGCCTGATGGGCGGACCACTGATCCGAGACAGGCGCGGCTACGAATCGCAGTTCGCGACCAATCATCTGGGCCACTTCCAACTGACTTTGGGCCTGCTTCCAGCACTGCGCGCTGCTCACGGCGCCAGGGTCGTCAACGTGTCATCAGGTGGCCATCGACTCTCCGACATCCGCTGGGACGACCCGCACTTCACCACTGGGTACGACGGCATGCTCGCCTACGGCCAGTCCAAGACCGCCAATGTACTTTTCGCCGTCGAGTTGGATCGGCGATGGTCCGAACAGGGAATCCGCGGCTACGCCGTGCACCCAGGCGTAGCCTTCGGCACGAACCTGGCACCCTGGATAACCGAGGGCGAACTGCGGGCCATGGGAGTGATCGACGATTCCGGTCGGCCGATCATCGACCCCGACCGTGAGCTGAAGACGCCGCAACAGGCGGCCAGCACCAGCGTGTTCGCGGCGACGAATCGCCTGCTGGCCGGGATCGGCGGCGTCTACATGAAGGACAATGACATCGCCCCGCTGGATGACGCCCCGTCGACCATCGCCTTCGGTTCCGGGCCGATAACCGTGCGCGGGGTCGTGCCGCACGCCGTCGACCCGGAGTCCGCACAGCGACTCTGGGAGCTGAGCGAGCGGCTGATCAAGGCGTAACGCCAAAAGAGCCACGAGGGAGACGCACGTCACGTCGTTGCTGTCACATCTTGCCGGGCTGTGGTGTCAGGAAGGCGTAACCACCAACAACCGGACAGGAGTTCACCCATGGATGCTCGCTTGAACGTAATCGACAGCCCGGTCGGAGCTAAGTTCTGGAAGTACGTGGTCTCGGCAGGCAAGGTGGTCTCGGAATCGACGCTCCCGGCCGCGACGCAAGAACTGGTGAAGATCCGCGCGAGTCAGATCAATGGCTGCGCTGGATGCATTGACATGCACACCAAGGAGGCCGCACACGCCGGGGAGACCTCGACGCGCCTCAACCTGATCGCGGCCTGGCGAGAGGCCACGGTTTTCACCGACGCCGAGCGCGCTGCCCTGGAGCTGGCGGAGCAGGGCACCCGCATCGCCGACGCGGCCGGTGGTGTCACGGACGAGGCCTGGGCGAATGCCGCCAAGCACTATGACGACGATCAGCTCGCCGCGCTGGTGTGCCTCATCGCCGTCATCAACGCCTTCAACCGCGGGAACGTCATCGTCCAGCAGCCTGCCGGCGACTACCAGCCTGGCCAGTTCGGATAGCGCGGGAGTAGTTAGCGCGTAGGGCCGCTGGCGATGCGGCCCATCTGACTGCACCAGGAGTGAATTCAGTCCGAACTTCGGGGTACTGGCGGTGACTCGCGCACGCCCTGTAGCAACAAATTGTGTTCACCACGGTATCTTGGGCTCGGGCCGGCCTGTCGTGGAGCAAACCTCCGCGGTGGAGGCTCTCGAAGACGCGCCGTCCCGACATGCAGTGGTCCTCATCGGAGAGTACGACCTCGGTGGCGGCGTAGCCATCGCGGCGACCAACCTAGTTCGCTACGAATAAGCCCGGCGCTAATGCTGCTGATGCTGGAAAGGCGGTCCGACCCCTGAAGCGCGGAACGCTCTCCCTCACAACGACACTCGCTCGCGCGGGCCGCCCCGAACGGTTGAAGCCGATTGTGCTGCTCGCATTGGTGGTGGGCCTGCAAAGCGCCGATGCCGGCACCGTTGGAGCGCTGGTCGTGCCGCTCAAGGACTCATTGCACATCGACAACATGCAGGTTGGGCTGTTGGTCACCGTATCGACTGGCGTCGGCGCACTCGCCACACTCATCGCCGGGGCACTCGCCGACCGGACCGTCCGGGTTCGCCTGCTGTGGATGACACTGATGGTGTGTTCGGCGGCAATGGCTTTGAGCGCAGCCAGCCCCAGTTACGGCTGGCTGCTGGCATGCCGGGTCGCGCTCGGCGCAGGGGTGGCGGTGTCAGGTCCGGTGGTCGCCTCGCTGGTGGGTGATTACTTCGCGCCCAGCGAGCGGGGACGGGTGTACGGGCTTGTGCTCGCGGGCGAGGGCGCGTGCACGGCAGTGGGACTGCTGGTCGCGGGGGAATTTGGCGCCGTCAGCTGGCGGCTGGGTTTCTTGTGGCTGGCCGTGGTCGGCCTCATCCTCGCCATCGCTGTGGCAACGGTGCTTCGCGAACCGCTCCGTGGCGGGCGCAGCCGCCTCGCCGCCGAGGGTAGCGACATCACGTCGGGGGCGAATCCGGACAGCTCGCCCACGACCGGGCAGCGTCGCTCCGTGTGGCGGGACGTGCGGTATGTGCTCTCGATCCGCACCAATATCGTGCTCGTGGTGGGGTCCTCGTTCGGCTACTTCTTCTTCACCGGGTTGAGCACCTTTGGGGTGGCGCTGCTGTGCGGCCGGTTTCAGATCGGTCAGGCCGTGGCCACCTTGCTCATCTACGTGCTCGGCGTCGGCGCCCTGATCGGAGTGCTTAGCACCGGACGCATCGCCGACTGGCTGACAGCCCGCGGGCACATCTGTGCGCGGATGACGGTAGGCGGGGCGGCGTTCCTGGCAGCGGCTGTTTTTATCCTCCCGACGCTGCTCACCCACAGCCTGCCGTTGGCGCTGGTGTTCGCGTTCTTCGCTGGGATCGCGTTGGGTGGCGTGAATCCGCCACTTAACGCGGCGAGGCTGGACATCGTGGATTCCCGGCTGTGGGGGACATCAGAAGCGGTGCGGACCACGCTGGTGTCGATATCGACGGGTTTGGCGCCGCTGGTGTTCGGCATTGTGTCCACCAAACTGGGCGATTCAACGACCGATGGAGTTGCCCCGAGCGCTGCCACCGCGTTGGGCCACACCTTCCTCGTCCTGCTGGTTACGCTGGTCATCGCGGCAGCGCTCATCTTGTGCCTGGCACGCCGCACCTATCCACGCGACGTTGCGACGGCGATGGCCTCCGAGGTGCTGACCGCGAACGCTGCCGCGCCGGAGCAAGCGCTTCAGACAACCGCAACCCGCCTGAAGACCTTGCAGCACCAATAACGAATTACGTTCGCACCCTTAGCACGGGTCGCCGTCAGGCGTGAAATACGGAACACCCTCTGCCGTGAAGCACGGCTCCTCACCGGGATAGTACGGGTCGGTGGCCGACGCTATCGCCTCGCCGGTCGCCACGTCACCGGCGATGTTGGTGCAGCCACCCACCGCGGCATGGCGGCCGTGCGCGCCGGCGCAAATGTCGGCGTGCGCTACCGGTGCGACCGCCACCGGCGCTAACGCCATCGCCGTCGCCGTCAGTAGCGCTCCAGCCAGCTTCTTCATTTCAAACTCCTCGTGCTAGCCCGGCCCACTGGCATTGTCGCAGTCAGCAGGTCGGATTTCTGGCCACTTGGTCAGGATCCGCTCACCACGGGCTAGCCGGCGTTTTCTCCCTCATGCGAACCTTCCCAGCCGTTGTCGTGTGACTGCTCGGGCTCGTGATGCTCGGGCTCATGATGCGCGGGCTCTTGATACTGGTGATGTTCGGTCCCCGGTACGCCACCGAGGGCCGCGATAAGGTCTCTGACCTTCGCGGCTTCCTCTTCGGTGGGTATCTCGCCGGCCTCCAGATCATCGAGGAGATCGGCGCGTAGCCCCGCCCCGTTCGCCACTTCCTGCGCAGACAATCGGGCCTCGATGCGTGCGACATACAACTGCTGGCCCAATGTCGAACCCGGTGCAGCGGCCGCGTGGGCCATCAGCCTGTCGTAGCGCCGACGCACATCGCTCAGCGCGAGAATCACCGCCGCTGAGGACCTGCTGCGGCCGGCCGCTTCTGTGAGCGCTGCCCGAAGCTTCCGCATGCCCGACAGCACGACATCGGCGCGCTTATGGAACTTCTTGTCCTCTGGGAAAGGCAACGCATCGATCGCAGCGGTGTACATGTGCATCGCCGCGTCGGACAGACTGACAATGACTGACGAGTCGCCTTCCTCTGTCACAGGTTGTCCCATGTCCCCTCACTTGTTTGCTTCTTTGACAGTCAGTTCCTGGCGGTGCGCAGGCAGCGGGGTCGGGCTTCGTCGCCCGCGGTGCTTCACATGAGCACGGGTTGACACTAGCGGTCCCGCCGCGCTTACGTACACCGCGGAAGGTGATCCGCTGGCGGGACTCCAGAGGCGGCGTCGGTTACGCGCCTCAATCGGCGCGCCCCTAGTCTGAACCGCATTGCGAGAGACGCAAACGGGAGGCCGAGATGACTGGACTAGCGCAATCCACCAGCGCCACGGAGCCCCGACAACCCGGCGAAGCGGCCGAATCGGCGAAGCCGACAGAGCAGACCGAGCCAGCTCGCCGCGCACCGCGCAGGTTCTCCGCAGTCGGCGGCTGGGGCGGAATCGGATGGCTGGTCTGCGGTGTCGTGGGCGGAGTGGCCATCGCGTGGTTCATCTTCCTCAGCCCGGGTGAGCTCGGATCCAGGGCCGAGTGGTTTTTTGGCGCTGTGGTATTCGGTGCCGTCGTTGTGGGCATGTGGCAGACCACCATCATCCAACGCCAGGCGAAACGCGACGCGGCCGAAGCCGCCGAACGATTGCGAAGCGAGTTGGCGGCTGCCCAAGAGCGGTCGGAACGCGAACTGGCACTAACGCAGACGTTTTACCGCGCCGAGATGGAGGCTCAACGGGAGTCGCACCGCGCCGAGATGGAGGCTCAACGCGAGCTGGCTCGCGTTGAGCGCATCCACCTACATGGCCAGCTCCAGAAACAAGCCATGATCGACGTATCGCGCGCCGTCAACACGCATGTTCAGTTGCTGGCCACAGTGTGGAGCCGGGGTGCGAGCATTCTGGGCATCGAGGACCGCGACGCGCGAGAGGAGGCCATGAGCCCGATCTTCGAGGAGATCGGTCGACTGGTGAACGACTTCTCGGTGGAACTGGCCAATGCCAACCTGCTCATTGAAGACGACCGCGTGCATCAAGCGCTGAACCGCGTGAATGCGGCTGTCCTGATGGCGATTCGGGTCGCAGAGGATGTTCACGTTGCGGTGGTCGAAGGACATGCACCGGACCCCAATTCGGCCCAAGAGGTACAGCGGCTGATGCGCAAGCGGGCCGCCGAAGCTCGCCATCTCGCGTGGGATCTCCTCCGGGCTGGCCTTCACGACAACGCGGTTGCCGATGAGTCGCAGTGAGCGCGGCGCGATCGCAGGAATCTACGTTGCCGCGCTGAGATCGGTCGTCGGCTAATGGATCGACGCCTTCTCGAGTTCATCGAGCGCGTCGCCCGTGTAGACGGCGAGCCGCTGCAGGTGCGGAAGCCTGTCGCGGCATCCGACGAAGCCGAAGTTCATCGTGTCCGCGTAACTCTGCAGGGTGATGTTCAGCGCCATGCCGTGAATCGGGATGGAGACCGGATAGGTGGCCTCCAGTCGAGAACCGTTGAAATACAGCGGTTCTCGCGGCCCCGGTACATTGGACACACACAGGTTGAACGTGTACGGCCACGGCGGCCGCACACCGGTGAGCGCGCCGGCGACCTGCATGCCGGCCGGGGCCAGCAGGGCGGCGCTGTAGGCCAGGATCGCGGTGGTCGACATGGTCCGCAGCTGCGCCTTGGCGGCCCGCGTCGCGGCATTAATCGACTTGAGCCGCTCGATGGGATCGGCGATGTCGGTGCCCATCGGGGCCAGGATCGCCCCCACCGCATTGCCGCCTCCTTCGTCGCCCGCGGGGCGCACGTTGACCGGAAGGAACGCGATGAGCGATCTGTCCGGCAGCTCGTCAAGCTCGAAGAGGAACTTGCGCAGCCCTCCGCCGATGATGGCCAGCGCGACATCGTTGATGGTCGCTCCGTGCTGCGTGCCGACCGCCTTGAGCCGGCCGAACTCGTATTGCTGCGTGGCGAATCTGCGGTTCCGGCTGATCCGCGCGTTGAGGATGCTGTGCGGTGCGGACACGGAGCCGGCGATCTGCGCATAGTCGCCGTTACGGCGAAACTGCGTGTTGACCAACGCAGTTGCCAGGTCAACGGTCGAGCTGATGCCACCCAACACCGCGGAACCGAGGCTGCCCACGGCGCGGAGCCCCGCGGCCAACGGGTTCGACGAGCCGGCGGGCGCGTTGCCTTTGTCGCGCACTGGTGTGGGCGTAGTGAACAACATCCGAGTGTCGTGGCCGTTCGGGTCGGTGGACAGGCTGCGCGCCAGCATCTTCATCGCGCTGTAGCCGTCGACCAGGGCGTGGTGGATTTTAAGGTAGAGCGCGAATCGGCCTCCTTCCAAGCCTTCGATCACGTGGATCTCCCACGGCGGTCGGGTCAGGTCGAGATGGTTGCTGTGGAGTCGCGAGACGAGGATGCCGAGCTCCCGCTCGTCGCCCGGGCTGGCGAGGGCGGATCGGCGCACGTGGTAGTCGAAGTCGAAGCCGTCGTCGACGACCCAGCTGTGTAACGGGCTGTATTGCAGCCGGGGATGTGCCAGCTTGCGGTTCCATGGCGGGACAACCTCTTGGCTGCGCGCCTCGTCGATCAGCCCGCGGAGATAATCGGCGCGCGCGCCCTCCGGAGGCGTGAACGGCAAGAGGCCGCCAACGTGCATCTTCGAACTCGGCGTCTCGCCGTAGACGAAAATCAGATCCTGCAGGCCAAGCCTGACACTGTTGCCGCTCACTGGGCTCTCCTGTGACTGTCCGATGTGGCTCTCGCCCGCGTCGTCACGGTACGCCGAGACGCTGCCGGTGCGGACGAAGTTCGTACCGACTGACAATCACCGACACCTGCCGCTGACCAACGCGCGCGACGTTTCGTGCTCGATGCGGGTGGACAGCGCCGTCCACTCGACCAGATCGGCGAACATGATTGTCAGTCGCCGGATTTCACCATCCGTCAATAGAAACTGATGGATGCCTTCTAGAACGTGTTACATTTCTGCCGGTATGAGCCGCAAGCGCGTCGTCATCGCTGGACTCGGCGACAGCGGTGTCCTCACCGCGATCAGGCTGGCCCGGCGTGTCGACATCGTCGGCATCTCGACCAAGCCTGCGTTGGTCAGCGGCCAGGAACTCGGGTGGCGGCTCAGCCGACCCGACGACTGGGCCCGGGCCAACTGGATTCCGTTCGAGAAGTTCCGCGGCCTTGACCGTGTGCGCACCGTCCACGGCACCTTGACCGGTGTCGACCTGGCCGCCCGCAAGGTCTTCGTCCGGCATGACGACGGAGCGACATCGGCCGAGCCATATGACGCGCTGGTCATCTCGACGGGAGTCACCAACGGCTTCTGGCGCCAGCCGAACATGCAGACCGCCGACGAGATCGGCGCCGATCTTCGGGCTGTACACGACCGCCTTGCGGCCGCGCGATCGGTGATCGTCGTGGGCGGCGGCGCCGCGGCGGTCAGCAGCGCGGCGAACGTGGCGAGGACCTGGCCGCAGACACGAGTCGACCTTTACTTCCCGGGTGAGCGCGCCCTTGTCCACCACCATCCCCGGGCGTGGGAACGTGTCGAGCGCCGACTCGGCGAGGTGGGCGTGAAGCTGCACCCCGGGCACCGCGCTGTGATACCCGAAAGCTTCGCGTGCGACCAGATCACAAGCGCGCCGGTCGAATGGTGCACCGGGCAGCCGCCGGCGTCCGCGGATGCGGTGCTGTGGACCATCGGACGTGTGCGCCCCAACACCGGTTGGCTGCCTTCGGAGTTACTGGACGAAGACGGCTTCGTGCGCGTGACACCGGAGCTGCGAGTTCCGGGTCACCCCAACATTTTCGCGCTCGGAGACGTCGCCGCGACCGATCCTCTTCGGAATTCTGCGCGCAACAGAGCCGATGGTCTGCTCGCCCACAATGTCCGCGCCGAGTTCGCCGGCCGGCCGCTGCGCAGCTTCCGCCCGCCGAAGCGGCGATGGGGCTCGATTATCGGCGTGCAGCCCGACGGGCTGGAGGTCTTTGCGCCCAACGGCCGCGCATTTCGTTTCCCCGCATGGTCGTTCGACCGCATCCTGATGCCAGTGATCGTCCGGTGGGGCATCTACCGCGGCGTGCGGGACAACTCGCGCTAAGACGGCGAGCCGACGGCCACCGTCGGGACCCTCTCGGCCTCAGCGGTGTCGAGAACCGACGACGCGACGCGCGAGCGATGCTGTTCCGCGGTGCCCAGCAGTGCGGCATCGGTCGTCGCGCGTTTGAAGTACAAGTGCGCCTGGTGTTCCCAGGTGAATCCGATCCCGCCGAGTACCTGGATGGTGTCCGCCGCGATGCGGCTGAACGCGGCCGAACACGTTGCCTGCGCGATGCTCGCCGCCAACGCAGGATCGTCCGAGCCGTCGGTCAACGCCCACGCCGCGTGATAGGCGGTGGACCGGGCGTGCTCGAGGTCGACGAGCATGTCCGCCAGCCGGTGCTTGACCGCCTGGAACGAGCCGATCGGCCGGCCGAACTGCAACCGGGATTTCGCGTACTCCACCGCAAGGTCCAACAGATGCTGCGCGGCGCCGACCTGCTCGACCGCAAGCAACGCCGAACCCACCCGCAGCGCATGCCCGATCACCCGCTCGGCCTCGTCCGGCCCGGCGACAAGCCGGGCGGGTGCCTCGGACAGCCGGATGATGGCCTGGGGCCGGGTCAGGTCGACCGTGACCAACGAGGTCCGGTCCACTCCCGGCCCACCGGCGTCGACGCAATACAGGGCAACGCCATCCGCACCGTTCGCGGCGACGAGAAGGTCGTCGGCGGCGGCGGCATCGACCACCCACTCGGCGGTCCCGGTCAGCGCGGAACCGGCCGCAGTGACGGTCACCGCCGCCGGGTCGAATGCGCCCGCACGATCGCCGACCGCGAACGCGGCGGTCCTGCGGCCCTCGATGAGTTCGGCCAGCAGCTCGTCACGCGCCGGCCCGGCCGACGCCGCGACCAGGGCCGGGATCGCCAGGTACACGGTGCCGAACAGCGGGCCGCAAGCAAGTGATGCGCCCAGTTCCTCGACCGCGACGGCCTGGTCCACCAGGGTGCCGCCCACTCCGCCGTCGGATTCGGGCACAGACAGCCCGAGCACGCCGAGCTCGGAGCCCAGCCGGGCCCAGACCTTGGGGTCGTAGGTCGGGTCTGACTCCATGAGTCGGCGCACCGTCTGCTCGTCGAAGTTCTCGGCGCAGAAGTCGCGCACCGTGCTGCGCAGCTGTCCTTGCTCGTCGGTGAATGCGAACTCAGCCACGGGGGATCTCCTTCCACGGCATGCCTGCGTCGGCGCGCAGGTCACCGGGCAGCCCCAGGACTCGTTCGCCGAGGATGTTGCGCATGACTTCTGAGGTGCCGCCCTCGATGGTGTTGGCGCGGCTGCGCAGGAACCGTTGCTGGATCGGCCCGCGCCAGTCCTCGACCTCGCGATCGGAGTCGCGCATCGCGTAACTGTGGTACAGAATCCCTTCGGGCCCAAGCAGATCCATGCACCACTGGTAGATGTGCTGGTTCAACTCCGCGCCGACCAGCTTGCCGACCGAGCCTTCGGGGCCGGGACCGCCAGCGGTTGCGGTGGCCCGCGAGCGTTCGGAGGTGAGTCGCTGCGCCTCCGCGCGCAGCCACAACTGGGTCAGCCGGTCGCGCAACACCGGCGTCTGCAGGTCGGGGCGGGATGCCCACAGCGAGACCGCATCGGCGATCGTTCCCGCACCGCGACGGCTGCCGCCGGCGCCCAGCGCGGTGCGTTCGTTCATCAGCGTGGTCATCGCGACACGCCAGCCGTCGCCGACCTCGCCAAGCCGGTGCGTATCGGGGATGCGTGCATCGGTCATGTACACCTCGTTGAACTCGGCGTGACCGGTCATCTGGCGCAGCGGCCGGGTCTCGACACCTGGTGCGTGCATGTCGAGGACGAAGTACGTCAGCCCCTTGTGCTTCGGGAGGTCCGGATTGGTCCGTGCGAGCAGCAGGCCCCACCGTGCGCGGTGGGCGAGGCTGGTCCAGACCTTCTGCCCGTTGATCACCCAGTCGTCGCCGTCGGGTACCGCCGAGGTGGCCAACCCGGCCAGGTCTGAGCCCGCGCCCGGCTCGGAGAACAACTGGCACCAGATGTCCTCGGTGGTGGCGAGCGGACGCAGCAGCTGTCGCTTCACCTCGTCGGTCTGGGCGTGCTCGCGGACCGTCGGCCCGGCCATGCCGTAACCCATCGGGTTCAACGCGAGCGGCACCGGGCCGCCCGCACCCTGCAGGATTCTGTCGGCGACGGCCTGCAGGCCGCGGGACACTCCGAGGCCACCGAGGCCCTCGGGGAAGTGCACCCACGACAGGCCCGCGTCGAAGCAGGCGCCGAGGAATTCAGGGATCGGGACCGACTTCGGGTCGTGGTCGGCGACGACCTGTCGGGCGATATCGGCGACGCGTTCCGAATCAGCGACGGTGCTCATCAAGCCACGATATGAAACGGGGTGGAATAGCGGGCATCCGGCCATGGGTTCCCCCGGTCATGACCTTCAATCCACAAACCCTGCTTGCCGACAGCCGACTCGGTGTACTGGCCACGATCAAGGCCGACGGCCGTCCGCAGCTTTCACCGGTCACCCCCTATTACGACCGGGACGCCGGCGTCATCTACGTGTCGATGACCGAGGGACGGGCCAAGACGGCCAATCTGCGTCGAGACCCGTGGGCCGCCCTCGAGGTGACTAGCTCCGACGGCTGGGCGTGGGCAACCGCCGAGGGCGCCGTGACGCTCACCGGGCCGGGCACCGACCCGCACGGACCCGAGGTGGAGGCCCTCGTCGCCTACTACCGCAGCGCCGCCGGCGAACATCCGGACTGGGATGAATACCGATCGGTGATGGTGTCCGACCGCAGGGTTCTCATGGCGCTGACGGTCGACCACGTATACGGCGAGAGGATCCGCTAAAGGTCCAGCACGAGGTCATCACTGGGCGCTGCGACACAGATCAGCGTCGTTCCCGCAGGGGGAGACTCCAGTGGCGCCAGGGTGTAGGTCGCCGTTCCGGCGACGACGCGCGTGACGCACGTGTGGCAGACGCCGCTGCGGCAGGAGAACCGGGTGGGGACGTCGCAGGCCTCGGCGAGTTCAAGGACGCTTTGATACGCCGTCGACCAATTGACGGTGATCCCGCTGCGGGCGAAGGAAACCGGTGGGCCGGGGCCGATCGGCCCGTCGGGAAGGTGCGGCGGTGTGGGCCGTGCCGCCGCGACGATGCCGGGGTTGATCGGCGGCAGGGCAGCGAACAGTTCGGTGCTGATGTGCGCGGGGTCGATGCCCGCGTCGGTAAGGGCGTCACGCATGTCGGCCATGAATCTGTCCGGCCCGCACATGTAGACGGTGGCGTCGCGAGGGAGGTTCAGCGCGGCGATCGTGTGATGGTCCAGCCGCCCCGCGCTTATGGCTGCCGTGGATTGCGTTGCGGCGGTGTAGAACACGTGCTGGCGTGCCAGCGGAAGAGCGGCGATGAGATCGTCGACTTCCGCGCCGAAAGCATGCGTCTCGGCGTCGTGCGTGGTATGCAGCCACCAGATCTCGCGCTCACTGCGCTCCGCCGCCAGCGCGTGGAGCATCGCGAGCACGGGCGTCGCGCCGATGCCCGCCGACAGAAGTACCACGGGGGAGGAGTCGTCGGCGAGGTAGAAATCGCCACGCGGCGCGGCGACATCCATCACGGATCGCGGCGTGATGTGGGTGTGCAGCCAGCGGCTCACCTGTCCGAGGTCTTCCCGCTTGACGCTGATCCGGTATTGGCCCATGGGCGCGCCGCCGGACAGTGAATAGCTGCGCAGCGGTGCAGGATCGCCGGCGTCCGGCACCCTCACCGTCAGATACTGGCCGGGCAGCGGCCGGGGCAGCGCCGCGCCGTCGTCCGCCTCGAACTGGATCGACATGACGGTGGCGTTCTCTGCATGCGTCGCGGACACCCGCAGCCTGCGAAATCCGCTCCAGCCCGGCTCAACCCCGATGGGCGGTGGTGTTGCGGCGCTGGAGCTTTCGTGGGCAGCGAGCAACTCGGTGAAGGACTGCCGCCAACCGGGGCTCAGCGCCTCCACCTCCACGACCCTGTGGAGTTGCTCGATGCTTCGATCGGGCAGATACAGCAGCGCGTCGACATCGGCGACGGACAGTTGGTGGCGCCCGCGGCGGATCCGCACGATGGTGTCGCCCGCCTGAACATGTCCCTCCGTGATGACGCGGAAATAGAAACCTGGACGGTGGTGGGCGACAAGCAGATTGGGCATGTCAGGCTTGCCGAGGCGCATGCCGACCCGGAAGCACGTGACGCGGGGCTGGGTCACCTCGAACTCGGCCTCGCCGATCCGGTAGCGGTCACCGATGCATACCTCGTCATCGGTTAGCCCGTCGACGGTGAAGTTCTCTCCGAAGCTGCCCGGCTGCAGGTCGTTGCGCCCGAAATGGCGCTGCCAGTAGTCGTAAGACGCAGTCTGGTACACCATGACCGCGCGTTGTTCTCCGCCGTGCCCGCTGAGGTCGCCCTGCCCGTCGCCGTCGATGTTGAGCCGCCGCACCATCACCGGCCCGCTGACAGGCGACTTGTAGATGCCGGTATGCACGGTCTTGCCCCGCCACTGCACGTCGGCGGGCATGCCCACGTTGAGGGAAACCAGGGTTCCGGCGGTGGTCGTCGTCATCGGTGGCATGTCAGGTCAGAAGAGCACGGCGTTGGCCACACCGAGATAGCCTACGTTCACCTTGAACGGGTTGACGCCCGAGATTAACGTCTAGCGCCGTTCCCATCACCAACCGATGAGGCGGCCAGGCAGGAATTAAGTCAACGCCGATTGTGAAGGCGTCGAGGGGCTAGGCTCCGGCTACGCGGCCCCGTGATCGGCTTGGTACGCGAAGCCCCTAGCTGAGGCGGTGGTGGCGACGATGATCGTTTCCCGGGCGGATAACGTCCCGAGCACGCGTGACGAAGGAGTTCGTTGCCGCCGGGTGCGTCGCATGCGCGTCGCTGTGCTCGCGGCGTGCGTCGCCCTTTTGATCGTGAGCTGCACGTCCACGACTGCGACCTCCGCAGCGAAGGAGGCCGCACTGAAGAGCATCGATCCCAAGGCTTTTCAAGCTGTCGTCGACGCTGCCGCCGAGAAGCTGAAGGTTCCCGGG
>DATARY010000095.1:0-9927 GCA_036263935.1 Mycobacterium sp. | reverse complement strand
CCCTTCAAACGCTGACACCGGGGCAGGTACTGCCCGCCGGTGCGCGGCTGGCGGTGTCGCAGCTGGCGGGCCAGGGGGTCGCCCAAAGTGAGGTGCCGCCATGGGCGGCGGTCGGGCTGGGCCGCCAGGACGAACTACTGTCCCACGCCGATCTGGTGATCTGCGGCGGCGGACACGGCATGGTGTCCAAGACGCTGCTCGCCGGGGTGCCCCTTGTGGTGGTTCCGGGCGGTGGTGATCAGTGGGAGATCGCTAATCGCGTTGTGCGACAGGGCAGTGCGCAGCTGGTGCGGCCGTTGACCGCTGCCGGGCTCGCCGCGGCGGTGAGCGAGGTGTTGTCGGCGCCGCGGTATCGGGAGGCCGCCGGGCAGGCGGGGGCCAGCGTCGCCGGGGTCGAAGATCCGGTACGGGTGTGCCACGACGCGCTGAGCCGCTCGGCGTAGGTTTGGTCGGGTGCGGCTGACGGAATTCCAGGAACTCGTCGAGGGGCAGTTCGGAACGGTGCGCGGCGCGTCTCTGCTCGTCGACCACGTGCTGACGGGTTTCGGTGGCCGCACCGCCGCGAAGGCCATCGAGGACGGTGTGGACCCGCGCGAGGTGTGGCGGGCGCTGTGCTCGGACTTCGACGTCCCGAACGATCAGTGGTGAGGTTTTGCGGTGCGCTCGGGTGGGAATTGGGCAAGCATGGCCCGCGGTGAGCATCCACAGCGGACGCCCTTCTACGGCGCCCTGCTCTTGATGGGCGCCTATCTAGCCTGCTGGCTTGCCTCGTCGGTGCACACGCTGTGGCAGTCCGTGGCGATCTATATCATCGCCGCCATCGCCACCGGAACCGGCTTCATCATGACATTCCGCGATTACGACTTTCCCAGAAGACGCCGCTAGCGCTGGCCGAGCAGCTGGGCTGTTTCGCGGTGCAGCCTGCCGAAGTTGTAGTACGCCGCACAGGCGCCCTCGGGGGAAACCATGCACGTGCCGATCGGTGTTTCGGGTGTGCACGCGGTGCCGAACACCTTGCATTCCCACGGTTTGATGACGCCCTTGAGCACCTCGCCGCATTGGCACGCCTTGGGATCGGCCACCCGAACCCCTGGCATCTCGAACTTGCGCTCCGCATCGAACTCGGCGTAGTCGGAATGCACCTTGAGGGCGCTCTGCGATATGAAGCCCAGACCGCGCCATTCGAAATGCGGGCGCAATTCGAACGTCTCGGCCATCAGCTTCAGGGCCTGGGTGTTGCCCTCTGGCCGCACCACCCGTGTGTACTGGTTCTCGACCTCGCAGCGCCCGTCGCGGATCTGCTGCAGCAGCATGTGCACCGACGCGAGGATGTCGAGCGGCTCGAATCCCGCGACCACCATCGGTTTTCCGTACACCTCCGGCACGAACCGGTACGGCCGCAGGCCCACAACGGTGGACACATGCCCCGGCCCCAGGAATCCGTTGAGCCGCAGGTCGGGGGACTCGAGGATGGCCTTGATCGGAGGAACGATCGTGACGTGGTTGCAGAACACACTGAAGTTGCGCACGCCGAGACTGCGGGCGCGCACCAGCGTCACCGCAGTCGACGGCGCCGTGGTTTCGAAGCCGACCGCGAAGAACACCACATGGCGGTCGGGGTTGTCGAGGGCGACCTTGAGCGCGTCGAGCGGGGAGTACACGAACCGCACATCGGCGCCACGGGCCTTCGCTTCGATGAGGTTTCCCCTCGAGCCCGGCACCCGCATCATGTCACCGAACGTCGTGAAGATGATGCCCGGTCGCTCGGCCAGCGACATCGCATCGTCGACGCGGCCCATCGGGATGACGCACACCGGACAGCCCGGTCCGTGTACCAGCTCGACCGACTCCGGCAGCAGGTGCTCGATGCCGTGGCGGTAGATGGTGTGCGTGTGACCGCCGCACACCTCCATGAACTTGAACTCGTCGTTGCCGGCCAGTTCGGTGATGGATTTGACCAGCGCGCGTGCCGCCGCCGGATCGCGGAATTCGTCGACGAATCTCATTTCCAAGCCCTCTCAAGCGATTTCGGAGGCGTTGAACGCCTCGATTTCGTTGGCATAGTCGGCGCCCATCTTCTGTACCTGATCCAGCGTCATCGTGGCCTCGCGCTCGTCGATCTTGGCCATCGCGAAACCGACGTGCACGAGCACGAAGTCACCGACCTGCAGGTTGTCGTCGGCCAGCAGCCGCACGCTGATGTTCCTGCGCACGCCGTTGACGTCGACCTTGGCCAGATGCTGTTCGGTGTCGACGATCTCGACCACCTGACCGGGTATCCCCAAACACATCGCTGTACTCCTCTCAGCAGATCCGCGGCAGCGGGTCGCCGACGAGCATGTCGACAATCCTGCTGCCGCCAAACGACGTTCGCAACGCGACAATGCCCGGCGGTTCCGGCACGATCTCTCCAACCACCGTTGCGCGCGCGCCGTGCGGGTGGGCCCGCAAGGCCGCGATCGCTCTGTCGGCCTCGTCGGGCGCCACGATTGCGACGAATTTGCCCTCGTTCGCGACGTACAGCGGGTCGATGCCGAGCATGTCGCAGGCACCCAGCACCTGCGGTTCGACCGGAAGCCGGTCCTCGTCGAGGATCAGTGCGAATGGTGAGCCCTTGACGAGTTCATTGCAGACGGTCCCCACGCCTCCTCGCGTCGCGTCCCGCATCCACCGCGTCGACGGTGCCGCGTCCAGCAGCGCTTCGACGAGCTCGTGGACAGGCGCTGTGTCCGAGGCGATGTCGGCGTCGATGGCGAGATCGCCACGCGCGAGCATGACAGCCATGCCGTGTTCGCCGATGGTCCCCGACAGCACCACCTTGTCGCCCGGCTTCACGAGATCACGTGAGAGCCGCCGGCCCTCGGGGATCACCCCCACACCGGTCGTCGTAACGTACATGCCGTCGGCCGCGCCCTTACCAACGACCTTGGTGTCACCGGTGACAATCTGAACCCCAGCCCGGACGGCGGATTCGCTCATGTCCGCGACGATTTCGCGCAGTTCGGCGATGGGGAAGCCCTCCTCGATGACGAAGCCCGCGGACAACCATCGGGGACGCGCGCCGGACACCGCCAGATCGTTGACGGTTCCGTGCACCGCGACCTGGCCGATCGAACCACCAGGAAAGCGCAGCGGCTGAACGACATACGAGTCGGTGGAGAATGCGAGCCGTTCACCCGACGGGGTGACCAGCACCGCGGCGTCGCCGAGCTGGTCGAGCTCTGGGTTGCGGAATGCCTCGAGGAACACCGCGTCGACGAGTGCCGCCGAGGACTTGCCGCCCGCACCGTGCGCGAGCGTCACCACGTCGTCGAGCAGCCGGGGACGCCGCTGCCGGAATTTGTCGATCCGTTCCAGGACGCGGTCTTCGCGGTCGGCGGTGGTGCTCATGGACGCGCACCAGACCGCGGTCGGGCCATGTGCTTCTGGGTGACCGACCAGAGCCGGTACCCAAGCATCGCGTGGCTCTCCTGAATGCGGTGGATGCTCTGCGAGTGCACGGTGAAACAGAAGTCGAGATCGTCAGCGGCGGCCATCCTGCCCCCGTCGTGGCCGGAGAAGCCGATGGTCAGCAGCCCGCGCTGCTTGGCCTCGGCGATCGCAGTCATCAGGTCCTCCGAGTTGCCCGAGGTCGACAACGCGATCGCCACGTCGCGGTCCCGCGCGTGGGCGATGATCTGCCGCTTGAAGATCAGTTCGAATCCGACGTCGTTGCCCAGCGCCGTCACCACGGCTTCGTCGGCGGCCAGCGACCAGGCGGCCACCGGCCGGCCGCGTGCGGGACGGCTGAACAGCGACGCCAGCGTCGCAGCGTCGGTGGAGCTGCCGCCGTTTCCCAGCGTGTAGAGCCGGCCGCCGCGGAGGAAGCGCTCGGCCATCGTGGTACCTGCCGCGGTCAGACCGGCCGCGTACTCGTCGAGCGATTCTCGCTGCAGGCGTGCGCTTTCGGCGGCCTTTCCCCGAGCCGATGCCGCGAGGTCGTCAAGAAGGCTCTTTGCGTCCGTCTCCTCGGATTCGATGAACGGGTAAAGAAAACTTGTAGCTTCGGGCTCTTGGCCCGAAATATTCACTGTCACCGCGTCGCCTCCTCATCCAGGCGGGTGATTGCCGCGCCCGCGTGCACGAGCACGAGATCGTTGACCCGGACGCCCACCACGCTGGTGTCCACCCATTCCTCGCCCTTGGCCGTCCGGACAAGGGCCCGTGCCGTCACGTCGGCGGGCTCCAGGACGACTTCGCCCAATCGTCCCTCGTCGCCGCACGTCACGCACGTCTCGTCGGTGCAGTCCTCCCCGGGCGGCGTCAGCAGGCCGGGATGTTCGAAGCACACGTGAGTGAGCTCCCACAGCAGGTGATACATCAGCACGAACCTGCCGGTAGCCGAGACCATCGGGTCGTCGGAGTCGATCCACAGCACGTGGTTGGCGGCGCCGGCCGGGGGTCGCGGGCCGCTGCCGATCCACAGTGTCAAGACACCCCACGCCGGTGCCCGCCGCATCGCGTCGACCACCGCGGGTTCGTCGGCGGACGCCACGGCCAGCAGCAGATCGCCAGGGCTGCTGGCGACCCGGGCCTGGGCCACGGGATCGGGATCCACAAGCGCGACGGACGGGAGCGCGCGTTTGCCCATGATCACGGGGTGGACGAACTCGACCGCGACGTGATGGGCGTGCGGCTCCCATTGCGGGGAGATGACCCACAGCGTCGCGCCGTCGTGGAATCTGCGGGCCAGATCGAGCGCCCCCGCGGCGAGGTCGGCTGACAGGCTCTCGTCGACGAAGAGTCCGCTCGGCGGTGCGGTGGCGGTCATGATCTCATCTCCCTGTTCACCGTCGCCGCGGGTCCGGGGACGGTCGTTGGCTACCCGTCGGGGTGTGTGCAGAAACTCGTCTGATCGTGTTGACCAGGTCGAGCGTTGTCTGTGTCGCGGTGGCCAATGCCTCGGCTTCGGAGTCGGTGAGGATGTCGCAGATCCGGTGCCAGTGCGCCGACACCATGTCGCCGGGTTGCGGTGCGCTCATCAACGACACCCCGTCCTGGCTCCATTGCACCCGCTCGGTCATCGCGTCGCCGAGCGCAATCACGGAGCTGTCGAACACCAGCGGTTGCGACACGATCACCGCGGCTTCATCCTCGACGGATTCGACTGTGCCCCAACGAATCCGGCAGTCTTGCAGCACGCGCAGCGCGGTTGTGGCGTCGCGGTCCAGGAATCGCACCCACGGGTACACGACGAAAACGTGGAAGCTGTGGTGGGCGAGCACGCCGGCCGGATCCGTCAGGTCGGCGAGTAGGCCCGTGACCTGTCCCGCGAAGGCGTGGCGCAGCGTATCGAGAAGGGACGGGGGTTCGATCTGGTTCAACAGCGGACCGCCGACCCAATAGCTTCTGACGACTTCGGCATCGAGGGGTTCGTCGACACCGGCGGCTTCTGCGATCGCCGTCAGGTATGGCCAGGTCCCGTCGAACTCGCGTGCGTGTGCGGCGACTTCAGCAGGGTTGTCGCCGAGCAACACCTTTGCATCGCCCGGACCGCAGTAGCCGAGTTCGTTGGGCGGCAACGCATACCTGGCGAACAGCGAGTGCCCCGGCGGGAGTCGTTGCCCCGGCGGTGTGGTCATACCTGTCTCGCTAACCGGCATTGCCCACCAACAACTGGCCAAGGGCGATGCCGCCGTCGTTGGGCGGCACTCGCCGGTGAGAGATGACTTCGAAACTCTTGTCCTGCAAACCATCCTGGGCAAGGCGAAGCAGCAGAGCATTCTGAAATACGCCGCCCGACAGAGCAACGGTGTGCGGGCCGTCGGCCTCGGCGCCGGCGAGGCCGACGATCAGATCGGCGACGGCGAGGTGGAATCGGGCGCCGATGACCGCGGCTGGCACACCCGCGCGCAGGTCTTCGATGATCGACGCGAGGACCGGAGCGGGGTCGATTTCGGTAGGCACGGTCGAGGCATCGACGGCGAACGCGTACGTCCTCGCGCCGGCGTCGCCAGCACGGGCGAGGCCTTCGAGTTCGATCGCCGCCTGCGCCTCATAGGCAACGACCTGCCGTACACCCGCCAGCGCGGACACGGCGTCGAACAACCGACCCATGCTGGACGTCGGCACGCAGCCCAGGCCCGTTTCGAGTTGTCGGCACAGCACGCGACGTTCGTCGGCCGGGCATGCCCGCACGGGCGGCAGGTCGGGGTCCCATGGCAGCGCGGCCGCCCACAGGTGCGCCAGCGCCATGCGGTACGGCCTGAGCACGCTGATGTCCCCGCCCGCCAGCGGCGCGTATTTCAGGTGGGCCAGCCTCTGATAGCCCTTGTAGTCGGCGAACAGCATCTCACCGCCCCACACGGCCCCGTCGGGGCCATAACCCGTTCCGTCGAACGCGAACCCCAGGACGCGCCGCGACCCGTCAAGTCCGTGCTCGGCCATCACCGCGGCGATGTGGGCATGGTGGTGTTGGACGGTGCGCACCGGCCGGCCCGCGGCGTTGCGGTGCGCCCAGCCAGTGGATCTGTAGAGCGGATGCGCATCGGCGACAAGCACTTCCGGTGTGACGGCCGTCAACGCCCGCAGGTGCTGCTGTGCCGAATCGAAGGCGGATTGCGTGGCCAAGGTGTCCATGTCGCCGATGTGCTGACTCAGCCACGCGTAGGACCCGTCGGCAACCGCCATGGTGTTCTTCAGGTCGGCGCCGACCGCCAGCGTCGGTGGCACTGGCACCGGCAGCGCGATCGGCAGCGGCGCGTACCCACGGGAGCGCCGGATAGGCAACTCGCCGCCGGCGACCACACGCACGACGGAGTCGTCGCACGGCACCAGGATCGCCCGGTTGTGCATCAGCCAGCCGTCGGCCAGGCGCGAAAGCCGGTCGAGCGCATCGTCGTCGGCGAAGGAGATCGGTTCGCCGGCGAGATTGCCGGAAGTCATCACCAGCACGGCGGGACCGGGCTCGTCGCCGGGCAGCCCGAACAGCAGCGTATGCAGGGGTGTGTATGCCAGCATGACGCCGAGGTCCGGGTTGTGTGGCGCGACCGAGTCGGCCACCGGTGCGCCGCGCAGGCGGGGCATCAGCACGATCGGGCGCTGTGGTCCGGAAAGTACGCGCGCCGATGCGTCGTCGACGACGGCGATGGTGCGCGCTGTCGCCAAGTCGGACACCATAACGGCGAACGGTTTGTCGCCGCGGCGCTTTCGGCTGCGCAGCTCGGCGACCGCGCCGTCGCTGCCTGCGTCGCAGGCCAAGTGGTATCCGCCGATGCCCTTGACAGCAAGGATGCCGCCCTGGCGGAGCAGCCTACGGGCCTCGAGCAGTCCGGGCTGGCCGGGCGCGATGCGACCCCGGCGGTCGCGGTAGCTCAGCGTCGGTCCACAGTCGGGACAGCAGACGGGCTGCGCGTGGAACCGCCGGTCGGTGGGATCGGTGTATTCGCGGGCGCATTCGGCGCACATCGCGAAGTCGGTCATCGTCGTCGACGACCGGTCATAGGGTAGCGATGCGATGATCGTGAAGCGCGGGCCACAGTTGGTGCAGTTGACGAAGGCGTGGCGGTAACGCCGGTTGCCAGGATCGCGCAGCTCGGCCGCGCACGCGTCGCACATCGCGACGTCCGGAGAGGCAAGCGTGCGGCCACCGTCCGTTCGTGACGTGTCCGCGATCGTGAACCCGGTGCCGCCGGCCACCGGGATCCTCTGCGTTTCAAAGGATTCGATGACAGCCAGCGGAGGAGGCTCGTCGCGCAGCCGATTGAGGAATTCATCGACGTCCTCGGCGCTGCCCTCGACCTCGATGATGGCGCCGGAACTGTCGTTGCGCACCGAGCCGGTCAGACCCAGGCCAGCAGCGGTCGTGTAGACGAACGGCCGGAAACCGACGCCCTGCACCACCCCGCGCACGCAGACGCGCACCCTGCGCCGTGCGCTCATGGCGGCGGTTCTCTGTCTCGGCTCGGAATTTCTATCGTTCGGCCCGCCTGACTCCCGCGCCCCATCAGTTCCAGGCCGGCCATCGCGGCGTCGGCGCCGGCCTTGTCGGTCTTTTCGACGACGAAACCCATGTGGATGACCACCCAGTCGCCGGCTTCAAAGGTCTCCTCGGGCAGCATCCCCACGTTGACCTTGCGGTGCTCTCCGGCGACGTCGACGAGGGCGAGCTGGCCGCCGTAACCCTCCAACATCCGGACGACTTGCCCTGGAATTCCCAGACACATGGTTCAGCCTTCCTTCACCGAGGACCGCGCCAACAGCTCTGTCACCACGTCCTCGATGGCCTGCACCGCCCGGGCGACCGCGGCTGAAACGCTCGTGGACAGCCCGATTCCTTCCGCGACATTCTCGACCTCACAACCGACAACGATGGTGTGCGGATGGGTTCCACCAAGGGCGTTGAGACTGGCGAACACGGCAGTGGGGTCCATCGCGTGCGCATCGAGCCCGGCCTCGGACGACAGCGTTTGGTGGTCGGCCTCGAACACGTGCAGGGTGCCCGGAGATCCGCGGCTGGGCAGGGCGTCGACGAGCACCAGTGCCTCCCAGCCGTCGAGCAGGTCATATGCCAGGTGCATGCCGCGAATTCCATAGTCCACCAATCGGACTCGCGGTCCAGCGAGACGCGCGGGGACGTGACGTATCACCTCGGGACCGAAGCCGTCGTCGCCGAGGAAGATGTTGCCGATTCCGGCTACCAGGATGTCGGACGTTGTTCGCACCTCGCTGTCGCTACATGCGGCGGATCTTGAGGTAGCGCCGGGCATCCGGTATCGAGCGGATCCCGAGCATCGCGGCCCCGAGAACTACCGCAGCGGCTATTGCCACGGCGACCCAACCCACTACTTCCATTTCGCACTCCTTTCAACCAGTGGTTCGACTTCGTCCGGTGCGAAGTACAGATAGCGGCCGTACCAGTCGTGCAGGTCGGCGGCCGGATCGTCCTCCAGGACGACGCCGACATGCTGCTCACCGTCGACGTCTTCGTGCACCGACGTCACTCGTGCGATCTTGTCCGTGAAGAACAAGTCCTGGGCGTCGGCCCGGCGCGACGGCCTCAGCCGGACCCGGCTGCCTCTGGTGACTCGAACACCGTCGACCAGCACCGCGTCGATTCCCGGGCGGACGGCGTTGTCGGCCACCGGGTCCCACCAGTCGACGCCGTCGGGCACCTCGGGAATCAGGCCCGTGTCCGGCGTCGCACCATGTGGATTGCGAAGCACCCCGTGCAGATTCAGCATCGACTCGAGCGACATCGAGTCGCAGCGGTCGATGATCTCAGCGGCGCGCGGATCGGTGGCGCGGGCCTGGGCCTTCTCCGTGTCGGTCATCGTCATGACGCGCAGCGTGAGGATCTCGTCGATCTCCGTGGAGTCGTACAGCGCGCCTTCGCTCTGTTCGGCGATCTCGGGATGGTCGTAGAGGATGATCGGCGATACCAGCACGATGTCGCGGTCACCGGGGGCACCGGCGAGCACCGGGAAGCACCGATGCTGTCGGCACTTCGCCACTGCGTCGACGGCGGACGGAGGCGGTTCGAGCAGCGACACGAATTGTCCGCCGGTGACTTCGACGAGCAGATGCGCACCGATCATTGATGCCGCGATTGCCTCGTCCTTGTCGGAGGCGGGCGGCGCCGTGTTGCGCACCTCAAACGTCAACAGCGACAACTCGCCGGCCGGCTCGGCGGAGATGCTGAGCTGGCCCCGCAGTTCCCGGCGGCTGCGCACCAGCCGCCCGCCGTCGACCGCCTCCACGTCGGTGCCGGCCGGGATCGAGATATCAAGGGCGCTGGGCAGACTCGTTACGCGCAACGGCCCAAAGGGGAATTCCTGTGTGACGGCCTCGTCCCAGCTGAGCCACGAACGCGGGCCGGCAACCAGCTCGTCGACGGGTTCGAAATCGCCATCGCCCAGTGATCGCTGCGCGCTGCGGTGCTGCAGCTGC
>DATARY010000066.1:0-15616 GCA_036263935.1 Mycobacterium sp. | reverse complement strand
TGGGCCTTCTCAGCTCTCACCACATCACCGGGCGCCCGCGCCACTACGACGCTCACCGTGCCAAAGGCGGCACCAACCACCAGGCACTGCGCGCCCTGGGCAACCGCCTCGTCGGCATCCTGCACGGCTGCCTGCGCCACCACACCCCCTATAACGAGCACACCGCCTGGGCACACCGCATCCCCGCCGCGGCCTGACAACTTATGGCCCTGGGATGTCTAACGTGTTCGCAGCGCCGCAAACGTTTCGTCAACAAGCGCGACGGGGTCCGTGTCGCCGTCGCCCTTGGCCCAGGCCGCCATCGCCACACCGACCGCGCCCAGTGCGGCGGCGGCCTGCGCGGCGCAGGCAAGGTCGGGTTCGGCGAGACCTGCGCGGCGGGCAAGCGCTCTGGCGAGCAGGTTGCGGATATCGTCTTGCGCGGTCTGGTTTCTCGCACGCAAAGCGGGATTGCTGAACACAAGCCGGGTCCGGATCAGCCGCGCCTCGCGGTCGGTGGCAAGGATCTGCTCGAGCCCGTCTCGGATCGCGGCGTGCAGTGCTGTCAGTGGCAGCTCGTCCGGCGGCCTCGCCGCGATCAACTCCTCGAGCAGCGGGTCGTGTTCGTCGTATTCGACGACGTCCTCCTTGCGCGGGAAGTAACGGAAGAACGTCATGTGCGACACGCCCGCCGCCGCTGCGATCTCATCGACAGTCGTGGCGTCGTAACCCTTTTCCACGAACAGGCGTAACGCATGGTCCTGAATCGCGTGTTTGGTCGCCGCCTTCTTGCGCGCGCGCCAGTCATCGCTCATGTCGCCCAACTTCTGTTAGTCACTAACATGTTAGCCGACTAACACCATGCCGGGCAATGGCGTCAAGTTAGGGTGAGCCGTGGCCGAGACCACGCCGCTGCGCGTGCAACTGATCGCCAAGACAGGGTTCGTGGCGCCGCCGGACGTCCCGTGGAGCACCGACGCCGAGGGCGGGCCGGCGCTGGTCGAGTTCGCGGGACGGGCGTGTTATCAGAGTTGGTCCAAACCCAATCCCCGGACCGCGACCAACGCCGGATACCTGCGGCACATCATCGACGTCGGGCATTTCTCGGTACTCGAGCATGCGTCGGTGTCGTTCTACATCACCGGCATTTCGCGGTCGTGTACCCACGAGCTGATCAGGCATCGTCACTTCTCGTACTCACAGTTGTCGCAGCGGTTTGTCCCCGAGCACGAGTCGCAGGTGGTCGTCCCGCCGGGCATGGAAGACGACCCCGAACTGCAGGAGATATTCAAGGCGGCCACCGACGCCAGCCGCGCGGCGTACACCGAGTTGTTGACGAGGCTCGAGTCGAAGCTCGCCGACCAGCCCAACGCCGTGCTGCGGCGCAAGCAGGCCCGCCAGGCCGCCCGTGCCGTGCTGCCCAACGCGACCGAGACGCGCATCGTGGTCACCGGGAATTACCGCGCATGGCGGCATTTCATCGCGGTGCGGGCCAGTGAACACGCCGACGTGGAAATCCGCCGGCTCGCCATCGAGTGCCTGCGTCAGCTCATCGATGTCGCCCCGCAGGTGTTCGCTGATTTCGTGATCTCCACGCTGGCGGACGGCACAGAGGTAGCCACCAGCCCGCTCGCCACGGAAGCGTGAGGTCGAGCGAGTAATCTTGTAGCCCGTGAGCACCAGCGGAATCGACGTGACGGCCCGGGTGGGCACCGTATTGACCGCGATGGTGACTCCGTTCAAGCCCGACGGCTCGCTGGACACCGTTACCGCGGCCGGGCTGGCCACGCATCTCGTCGACTCCGGCTGCGACGGCCTGGTGCTCTTTGGCACCACCGGCGAATCGCCTACGACCACCGATGACGAGAAGATCGCGCTGCTTTGGGCGGTGTTGGAGGCGGTGGGCGATCGCGCCAGGATCATCGCCGGGGCGGGCACGTATGACACCGCCCACAGCGTGCACCTGGCCAAGGCCTGTGCGTCCGAGGGCGCGCACGGACTGCTGGTGGTCACCCCGTATTACTCGCGACCGCCGCAGGCGGGGCTGGTGGCCCACTTCACCGCGATCGCAGATGCCACCGAGCTGCCGGTGATCCTGTATGACATCCCGCCTCGTTCCGTCGTGCCGATCGAGTGGGACACCATTCGCACGTTGGCCGCTCACCCGAACATCGTCGCCGTCAAGGACGCCAAGGGTGACCTGCACGGCGGCGGGCAGATCATCGCCGAGACGGGTCTTGCGTACTACTCCGGTGATGACGCGCTGAACCTGCCCTGGCTGGCCATGGGTGCCGTCGGTTTCGTCAGCGTCTGGGGCCACCTGGCCGCGGGACAACTGCGAGACATGTTGTCGGCCTTCACCTCTGGTGATGTCGCGACGGCGCGCAAGATCAATGTCACGCTCGGCCCGCTCAGTGCCGCCCAGTCGCGATTGGGCGGTGTCACCTTGGCCAAGGAGGGTCTACGCCTGCAGGGCATCGACGTCGGGGACCCGCGGCTCCCACAGGTGCCTGCCACGCCCGCCCAGATCGAAGAGCTCGCAGCCGACCTGCGCGCCGCGGCGGTGCTCCGGTAGTGAACTCGGCACTCCGACCGCCGGGACCGCTGGTCCCCGGAGGTCTGCGGGTGACCGCACTGGGTGGGATCAGCGAAATCGGGCGCAACATGACCGTTTTCGAACATCTCGGACGGCTGCTGATCGTTGACTGCGGCGTGTTGTTCCCGGGTCACGACGAGCCGGGCGTCGACCTGATCTTGCCCGATCTGCGCCACGTCGAGGATCGCCTCGACGATGTGGAGGCGCTGGTGCTCACGCACGCCCACGAGGACCACATCGGCGCGATCCCATTCCTACTCAGGCTCCGGCCCGACATCCCTGTCGTGGGTTCGAAGTTCACGAATGCGCTGGTGGCGGAGAAGTGCCGCGAACACCGCATCAAGCCGGTGTTCATCGAGGTTTCGGCTGGGCAGCGGACCACCCACGGTGTGTTCGAGTGTCAATACTTTCACGTCAACCACTCGATTCCCGGCTGCCTGGCGATCGCTATTCACACCGGCGCGGGCACCGTGCTCCACACGGGCGACATCAAGCTGGACCAGCTGCCGCTCGACGACCGCCCCACCGACCTGCCCGGCATGTCGCGGCTTGGCGACGCGGGCGTGGACCTGTTCCTGTGCGACTCGACGAATTCCGAGATCCCCGGTGTGGGACCGTCTGAAAGCGAAGTGGGGCCTGCGCTGCACCGGCTGATCCGCGGCGCTGACGGCCGCGTGATCGTGGCGTGCTTCGCATCGAATGTCGACCGGGTGCAACAGATCATTGACGCCGCGGTGGCGCTTGGGCGCCGGGTGTCGTTTGTCGGCCGCTCGATGGTTCGCAACATGGGCATAGCCCGTGAGCTCGGTTATCTGCGGGTCGAGGACTCCGATCTACTCGATATCGGCGCCGCCGAGATGATGCCGCCCGACCGCGTTGTGTTGATCACGACGGGTACCCAAGGCGAGCCGATGTCGGCGCTGTCGCGGATGTCGCGCGGCGAGCACCGAAGCATCACGCTCACCGCCGGCGATCTGATCATTTTGTCTTCATCGCTGATCCCGGGCAATGAGGAAGCGGTCTACGGCGTGATCGATGCGCTGGCCAAGATCGGTGCCCGCGTCGTCACGAATGCGCAAGTCCGCGTGCATGTTTCGGGGCACGCCTACTCCGGCGAGCTGCTGTTTCTCTACAACGCGGTGCGCCCGCGAAACGTGATGCCGGTGCATGGCACCTGGCGGATGCTGCGGGCCAACGCGGCGTTGGCGGCGCGTACTGGCGTGCCGCAGGAGAACATCGCGCTCGCCGAGAATGGCGTCAGCGTCGACCTGGTCGCGGGAACGGCCGGTATCGCCGGGGCCGTGGCGGTGGGGAAGATGTTCGTCGACGGGTTGATCACCGGCGACGTCGGTGATGCCACATTGGGCGAACGGCTCATCCTGTCTTCGGGTTTCATCGCGGTGACCGTCGTCGTGCGACGCGGCACAGGGAGGCCCGCCGCACCGGCGCATCTGCAGTCCCGGGGTTTCTCGGAGGACCCCAAGGCGCTGGAGCCGGTGGCGCGAAGGGTCGAGGAAGAGCTGGAATTCCTTGCCTCCGAGAACATTACCGACGCGACGCGGATGGCCCAAGCGGTTCGGCGCACCGTCGGCAAGTGGGTGGGGGAGACCTATCGCCGTCAACCGATGATCGTGCCGACGGTGATCGAGATCTGACGTCTAGCGCTTCTCCGCGTACGCGGCCCACTCGAGCTCGGATGCTGTAAGATTGCGACCTGTAGGCTCGATGTAGTTGTGTAAGTAGTAATCTGGTCCCGCCTGCTCAACGAGCAGCCAACTGTATTCGGCCACGAATTCGCCGACCTGGTCGGGATCCAAGCCGAACCGCCACACCTGGTGTCGTTGCCTGAACCGCTTGTACAGGAACGCGGCGCCGTACATGTTCACCCCGTCGATGAAATCCTTGCGTACATAGGTGAACACCAGCCGACTCCCCGCAGCGGCGGCCTGCACTTCGCCGAGCGTGGCCCGAACCGCGTCCTCGGTCAGATACTGTGTCACGGCTTCCCAGATGAAGAACGTGCGCGCGTCGTTGCGGTAGCCCCGCGCGGTCAGCGCGGGGATCAAGTCGTCCTGCTCAAAGTCCATGGGCACCAGGTGAACTGACGTGGGCAGCGCACCGCTAACGCGCTGGACGGCGGCCCTCTTGCGCGCGATGTTGACTGGGAGGTCCACTTCGAAGACCGGGATGTCTGATCGACGCGCGAGGCGATACGCCCTGGTGTCCATGCCCGCACCCAGAATGACGACGGAGTCGATGTTTCCCAGCGCCTCGTCGAGCCTGTCATCGATGTAGCGTTTGCGGCACGCGATCATTGCCCACGAGCCGGGCACTGCCCGCTCACCCGCCGAAATCGTCAGGCGCCGAAGGAGCGGCCAGCGCATCGCGCGAACCAGCCCTCGTTGGCCCGCGGGCAGGATCGACAGGGCGAGGTCGTCGTCGACCAGGCGTCGTTCGGGCGGCTCGTACTGCTCGATGGCGGCCTGAACCATCGGACCGAAGGCGGTCTGGGCCGCGGGATTGCCTGCCATCAGCGCTTGTTGGCGAGTCCGGCGTCCACAGGGAGCGTGATCCCCGTGACGTAGCGAGCCTCATCCGAGACCAGCCACGCCACCGCGGCGGCAATGTCCTCCGGCTCGACCATGTCAACCGGCATTGCGTTCCCCCAATCGATGGGCGCTTTGGACCCGACGGTGATCTGCTCGAGCCACTGCCGGGTGTGCTCGTTGTTGATCATCGGAGTGTTCACGCCGGTCGGATGGATCGAGTTGACCCGAATATTGTGCGGCGCAAGGTGGTTGGCGTAGATCCGCATCAATCCGACCACGCCGTGCTTGGCGGCCGTATAGCCGATGGACCCAGCGTCGTCGCTACCGATGCCAATCAGACCGGCTGCCGAACTGATCAGCACGATCGACCCGCCGCCGCCGTGCTCGACCATCGCCGGCTTGGCGACCTCGACCGTATGGTGCACGCCCGTCAGGTTGACATCGATCACGTCGCGCCAGCCCTGTTCACCCGCCCGCATCGGAGCGATGCCGGCGTTGGCGACGACAATGTCCAGCCGGCCGAACTCGTCGAGCCCGCCCTGTATCGCGGTTCGCAGCGCTCCCTGATCGCGAACGTCGGCCTGCTGCGCCACGATTCGTGCACCGGTGTCCTCGACGAGCTTGACCGTCTCGGCCAGATCGTCGGCGGTGGCCAACGGATAAGGCACCGAGGCGATCTGGTCACAGATGTCGACCGCAATGATGTTTGCACCGTCGGAGGCCAGCCGGACCGCCTCGGCGCGACCTTGACCGCGGGCGGCGCCGGTGATGAACGCGACCTTGCCGTCGAGCCCAGCCATCAGTGCGCTCGTCAGGGGCGCAGCTGGCCCTTGACGGGATCGCCGGCGAGGACGGGCTGCAGCATCTTGATGTCCGGCGCGCTTTCGAGGTGCTCGCCGACCGTGCCGAACAATGTGCCGACCGCGGGCGCGGTGCTGTGCGTCTTCAACGCGTCCGCGTCCGCCCACTGCTCGACGAAAACGAATGTGCCGTCAGCCTCGTGCAGCGAGTAGAGCTCGCAGCCGGGTTCCTGATGCACCGCCTCGATGGCTTGGGTGCACGCCTCGCGCACCGCGTCAACGGATTCGGGCTTGGCGATCATCGTTGCGACGACGACGATCGGACTCGGGCTGGACATCGGCGGGCGACTCCTCGGTGAGCAGGCTGGCTGGATCGATCCCCAAGCCTACTCATGTCGGAACACGTCGACCCAGATGGTCAGGGCACCAACCGCGACGGCGAACACGGCGAGCCAGACGGTGTCGACGGTGCTCAGTCGTGCCGGATCGGTCTTGGCGAGGCGCATCTCGCGGGCGATCAGAAACAGCGGAAACGTCACGCTGATCGCGATGAGGAGTCCGCCGACGATGTACGCCCACACGAACCTGACACCGCGCTTTCTGGCCTCGATCACCATCAGGATCGCGGCGGAAAGGCTGAACAGCGCGATGTCGACGGTGATCGACCGCGACGCCGGGTTGACCTTCGTTGCCACCCAGAAATCGAAGAAGCCCGACGGCTTGTCCAGATAGGCGATGTTTTGGCTCCACGTCGCGATCAGCGCCGCGATCGAAATGAGGGCGTAGGCGGCGCAGAGCACCTTGCTGGCTGTCGGTACAGCCGGTGAAGTTTCGGTCATTTCGGCACGTTAAGGCTCAGGGGCACCGGAATCGATACGTTTCTGTGACCAGTGTGGCAGATGGTGAATATGGGGCGTTTGCGACTAGGCTTGCGGACATGGCTAGTAAGACCGCCGCCAGGTCCGGCACCCGTTCGAGCAGGTCAAAGACCAGTTCGCGGGGTGGCTCGCGGCCGTCCGCGCCCCGCCGGAGGCCGACGCGCCGCAACCCTTCGCCCATTTCCGCCGCCGGCGCGACCGTGGGGCGAGGCCTCCGCGGGGGCTGGCTGATGCTGGCCAAGGGCGCCGGAACGACCGCACGCTCAGTGGGCCGGGCCCGCGATCTAGAGCCCGGACACCGCCGCGACGGCATCGCGTTGACCCTGCTCGGCGTCGCGGTCGTCGTCGCCGCGAGTTCCTGGTTTGATGCGGCGCGGCCGGTCGGACAGTGGATCGACACGTTCCTGCGGGTGGTCATCGGCTCGGCGGTGGTGCTTGTGCCCATCGTGCTCGCGGCCATCGCCGTCGTGTTGATGCGCACCGAGCCCGATCCCGAGGCGCGACCGCGGCTGATTCTCGGCACGACGATGATCGCGCTACCCGCCCTTGGGCTGTGGCACCTATGGGCGGGTTCGCCGATGGAACCCGCGACGCGTCAGCACGCCGCGGGATTCCTCGGCTTTGCGATCGGTGGACCGCTGTCGGATGGGCTGACCGAGTGGATCGCAGCGCCCCTGCTGTTCATCGGCGTGCTGTTCGGCGTGTTGCTCGTCACAGGTACGACGATCCGCGATGTGCCCGCGACCGTGCAGGCGATGTTCTCCGTTCGCGCGTTTCGCGGTGCGGCCTACGGGGAGGACGACGACCACGATGAGCCCTACGCCGCGGAGGCAGCCGAGGACTTCTCCGATGGTTACTACGACGACCCGTCGGCGCGCCGCGACGACGAGGCGCAGGCCTGGCCGGCCGGAACGCCGTACGACAACTACCCCATCGAGGACGAAGCCCCCACTGTTCCCGAGCCGACCGCAAAGACGCGCCGCAAGAAGCCGGCCAAACAGATGGCGCCGTCGCTGGACCGGGTCGTCGAGGGACCGTACACGCTGCCGTCGCTGGATCTGCTGATTGCGGGCGATCCGCCGAAGCGGCGCACATCGGCGAACGACCGTACCGCCGAGGCGATCAGCGAGGTGCTGCAGCAGTTCAAGGTCGACGCGGTCGTCACCGGGTGCACCCGCGGTCCGACCGTCACCCGCTACGAAGTGGAACTCGGCCCAGGCGTGAAGGTCGAGAAAATCACCCAGCTGCAGAAGAACATCGCGTATGCGGTGGCCACCGAGAGCGTGCGGATGCTGGCGCCGATTCCCGGCAAGTCCGCTGTAGGCATCGAGGTGCCCAACGTGGACAGGGAGATGGTGCGGCTCGCCGATGTGCTGACCGACCCGTCGACGCGCCGCGACCACCATCCCCTTGTGATTGCGCTCGGCAAAGACATTGAGGGCGAATACATCTCGTTTAACCTCGCGAAAATGCCGCATCTGCTGGTGGCCGGTTCCACCGGTTCGGGCAAGTCGAGCTTCATCAACTCGATGCTGATCTCGCTACTGGCGCGGGCCACCCCGGAAGAAGTCAGGCTGATCCTGATCGATCCGAAGATGGTGGAACTCACGCCGTACGAAGGCATTCCGCATCTGATCACCCCGATCGTCACGCAGCCGAAGAAGGCCGCAGCGGCGCTGGCATGGTTGGTCGAGGAGATGGAGCAGCGCTACCAGGACATGCAGGCCAGCCGCGTGCGCCACATCGATGACTTCAACAAGAAGGTGCGATCCGGCGAGATCACCACCCCGCTGGGCAGCCGGCGAGAGTACCGTCCCTACCCGTATGTGGTGGCGATCGTCGATGAGCTAGCCGACCTGATGATGACCGCGCCGCGCGATGTCGAGGACGCGGTCGTGCGGATCACTCAGAAGGCCCGTGCCGCAGGCATCCATTTGGTGCTGGCCACGCAGCGGCCGTCGGTCGACGTCGTCACCGGGCTGATCAAGACGAACGTGCCGTCGCGGCTGGCGTTCGCGACGTCGTCGCTGACCGACAGTCGGGTGATCCTCGATCAGCAGGGCGCCGAGAAGCTGATCGGCATGGGCGACGGGCTGTTCATCCCGATGGGCGCCAACAAGCCGATCCGGCTGCAGGGCGCATACATCACCGACGACGAGATCCACGCCGTCGTCACCGCCTGCAAGGAGCAGGCCGAGCCGGAGTACACCGATGGCGTCACGACGGCAAAGCCGACCGGCGAGCGCACCGATGTCGATCCCGACATCGGCGACGACATGGACGTCTTCCTGCAGGCGGTCGAGTTGGTGGTGTCCAGCCAGTTCGGTTCGACGTCGATGCTGCAGCGCAAGCTGCGGGTCGGGTTCGCCAAGGCGGGCCGGTTGATGGACCTGATGGAGACCCGCGGCATCGTCGGCCCCAGTGAGGGGTCCAAGGCGCGTGAGGTGCTGGTCAAGCCCGACGAGCTGGCGGCCACGTTGATGTCGATCCGCGGCGCGGACACCAGCGGCGGGGACGACGGCTAGATCCCGACGGTTCCTTCGAGTTTGACCGTGACGGGGCCTGGTGGCGGGAGCAGGGGCGGCACGATGGGCCCGACGCACTGATCGTTCATCACAGCGGTGCAGAGTCCTCCGGCCGGGCAGTCGACCGCGACGATCGGGCCGTTGTCGCATTGCGGTGGGCCGGCCTGCGCCGGTGCAGACGCGATCAGCGCGGTGGCCACGGGGAGAGTTGCCACGAGCGCCAAGTTGACCGCTCCACGACGCATGCCTTCACGGTACGCCTCAGAGTGTCAACAGCATTCGGGTATTGCCGAGAATGTTCGGCTTGACGTAGGACAGGTCGAGAAACTCCGCCACACCCGTGTCGTAGGACCGGCACATCTCCTCATAGACCTCAGCGGTAACCGGTGTACCGTCGATCTCGTCGAAACCGTGCCGGCTGAAGAAGTCGACCTCGAACGTGAGCACGAAGATGCGCTCCAGATGCAGGTTCCTGGCCACGTCGAGCAACTGGTCCACGATGGCGTGGCCGACCCCTTGGCCCCTGACCTTTGGGTGGACGGCAACCGTGCGGACCTCACCCAGATCCGACCACAACACGTGCAGTGCGCCGCAACCGATCAGCTCGCCGTCGAGCTCGGCGACCCAGAACTCCTGCACCGCTTCGTACAGCGTCACCAGGTTCTTCTCCAGCAAGATCTTGCCGGAATAGACATCGACGAGGTCCTTGATCGCCGGCACGTCGGAAGTCCTGGCACGGCGAACGACGAGCCCATTGTCCGGCACGGCGTTCACAGGTGGAGGGTATCGGTTGGGCAACCGATATCCTGTTGCGGTGCCGGGCCAACCCCATACCGATCCAGTGGTTCCGCGCGCCCGCGTGGCGAATATCGCCAACGTGCTCACCGCTGCGCGGCTGGTGTTGGTCCCCGTTTTCATCGTCGTGCTGTTCGTCGGTGACGGCCATGAAACGTTCTGGCGGATAGCCGCATTCGTGGTGTTCGCGATCGCGGTGACCACCGACCGGTTCGACGGTGCACTCGCGCGCAGCTATGGCATGGTGACCGAATTCGGCACGCTGGCCGACCCGATTGCGGACAAGGCCCTCATCGGCGCCGCCCTGATCGGGCTGTCGATCCTCGGCGACCTGCCGTGGTGGGTGACGGTGGTGATCATGGTGCGTGAGATCGGCGTCACCCTCTTGCGGCTTTCGGTGCTACGCCACGGAGTCATCCCGGCTAGCCGCGGCGGGAAACTCAAGACCCTGGTGCAGGCGGTCGCGATCGGCCTTTTCGTGCTGCCACTGTCGGGTCCTTGGCTCTCCGGTGCGTGGGTGGTCATGTGGGTGGCCGTCGTGCTGACGGTGCTCACCGGCGTCGACTACGTCGTGTCGGCGATCAGGGATTCGCGTGGACGACCCGCTGGTAAATAACGACGCCCGCGCGGTTGTCGCCGACCTGACGGTCCGGAGACAAAGCATCGCCACCGCGGAGTCGCTGACAGCGGGGCTGCTGGCCGCCACGCTGGCCGGGGTGCCCGGTGCCAGTGTGGTCCTGCGCGGTGGCCTGATCACCTATATCGAGGACACCAAGATCGCGCTGGCCGGGGTGGCGCCCCAGCTTCTCGACGCCGTCGGCCCGGTCGCCGAGCCCACCGCGCGAGCCCTGGCCGTCGGTGCCCGGCAGCGCTGCGCGGCCACCTGGGGTGTCGGCCTGACCGGTGTGGCAGGCCCGGAACCGCATGGCGGGCACCCGGTGGGCACCGTGTTCGTGGGTCTGGCCGGTCCGATCGACACCGAGGTCGTACACCTTGCATTGACCGGATCACGCTGGCAGATCCGGCTCGCCGCGGTGCACGAGGCCCTGGCGCGCCTGCGGGTGCGTATCGAGCGGCAATGATCTGCGCCATCCGGGAACCAACCCGGCGTCACTCTGCGTTGCCCTAGTAGCCAAGCCCGGCGACGAAGGAGAGCGCGATGACGGCATTGCTGCGCGAGGTGATCGGCGACGTGCTGCGTCGTGCCCGCACCGAGCAGGGGCGCACCCTGCGCGAGGTGTCCGACTCGGCCAGGGTCAGCCTCGGTTACCTGTCGGAGGTCGAACGCGGCCGCAAGGAGGCCTCGAGCGAACTCCTGAGCGCCATCTGCGGCGCCCTGGAGGTTCCGCTGTCTCGGGTGCTCTCGGACGCCGGTGAAGAACTCGCCCATGAGGAGCGCGTGAGCGTCGGCTCGGCGACGGCCAACATCGACGCCGCCACGAAGGTCGTCATCCCCCGGGTCGTGTCGATGGCGGTGGCCTGAGCGCTTGCCAGCCCGATCTTGGAAAACCCCCGCAGGGGTGTGGTGAACTGCGCGAAACCGATAAGTTGGCACTAGGCATCACACAACGACACGAAGGCGGAATGAACTGATGGCCAATCCGTTCGTCAAGGCGTGGAAGTACCTGATGGCGCTGTTCAGCTCCAAGGTTGACCAATACGCCGATCCGAAGGTGCAGATCCAGCAGGCCATTGAGGAAGCCCAGCGCCAGCACCAGGCGCTGACGCAGCAGGCCGCCCAAGTGATCGGCAACCAGCGGCAACTGGAGATGCGGCTCAACCGCCAGCTCGCCGACATCGAGAAGCTCCAGGTCAACGTGCGGCAGGCACTGACGCTGGCTGATCAGGCCACCGGGACGGGCGACGCCGCAAAGGCCACCGAGTACAACAACGCCGCGGAGGCGTTCGCGGCCCAGCTTGTGACCGGCGAGCAGAGCGTCGAGGACCTCAAGGGGCTGCACGACCAGGCCCTGCAGGCCGCCGCGCAGGCAAAGAAGGCCGTCGAACAGAACGCGATGGTGTTGCAGCAGAAGATCGCCGAACGCACCAAGCTGCTCAGCCAGCTGGAGCAGGCCAAGATGCAGGAGCAGGTCAGTGCGTCGTTGCGCTCCATGAGCGAGATCGCCGCGCCGGGCAACACTCCGAGCCTCGACGAGGTCCGCGACAAGATCGAACGCCGCTACGCCAGCGCCATGGGAGCCGCCGAGCTCGCGCAGAACTCGGTGCAGGGCCGGATGCTCGAGGTGCAGCAGGCCAGCGTGCAGATGGCTGGACATTCCCGGTTGGAGCAGATCCGCGCGTCGATGCGCGGCGAGCAGCTTCCGGCGGGCGGCAGCGCGGCCACCGCGCCGGCCACCCCAGCGACGAATCAGCAAGCGACTCCGGAAAACCCCCTGTCGCAATAACTTTCATGAGGATAGCGGTGAGTTCGCGCGCGGGTAGACCAGAACCGTGGCGCACGTTGGTACAGCGCGGGGTCGACACCGCCGCGGAGTGGTCCGACGTGCTGGCCGAACGGCTCAATGCCGCAGCCGATCCGCGTGCGAAGTTGTTGCGCAAGCGGCGCTGGGCGCTTCGGCTCGGATTGTTCTTCACGGTCTCGTGCGTGTTCTGGGTGGGAGTGACGGCCCTGCTGGCATCGTGGAGCACTCCCGTGTGGGCGCTGTTCATCCCCGCGCCGATCGCGGTCGGCGCGGCCTTTCTGGCGACGCTGGCGTTCCTGCGCTACCGGTGGCTTCGCGGGGAACCGCTGCCGCCGCAGCGGTCACGCGCCGCCCGGCGACTTCCGCCGTGGGGTTCGGCGGCCAGGCAGCCGATGGCCGCCCTTGCGGCATCGGAACGCGGGCTGTTCTCTCTGCTCGGCGTGATGGAACGCGGCCGCATGTTGCCCGCCGATGAGCTTCGCGAACTGACGGCGGCAGCCAACCACACCGCCGCGACGATGGCCGCCACCGCCCATGAGGTCGTCTCGATGGAGAAGGCCATGAATTCCGCGCCGCAGTCGCGGTCGCATCTGGCCCCCACCATCACCGCGTTCGGCACGCAACTCGAACACGGCGCCCGCCAGTACAACGAAATGGTTACCGCCGCAGCGCAATTGGTGTCAGCGGCGAATACCGGATCGATGTCGAGCTCGCCGATGGCCCAGCAGCGTTATCGCGACGAACTGGTCAACGCCACCGATCGCCTCGCCGGCTGGGCGCAGGCATTCGACGAGCTGGGTCGCCTGCGCCGCGCGTAGCGACTAGATGTCGTGCGAACTGGACGGACCCGACCGCGGACCGTACTTCTCGATGTACGCCTGATGAATGTGGGCGTTCTTCTGTCGGGACAACTCGTCGACAAGACCGGGGTCCAGTCCGTGTTTGGCCAGCATGTGGCGGCGCCACACCTTGTTGAGCGCGTGCGAGAAGAACACGAACGGGATCAGGATCGGCAACGTCATGGACAGGTGCACGTCCAGCGTGGTCGGGATCAACCAGAACGGGAGCAGCAGCAGAAACGCCGGAATGAACACGCGGACCATCATCCGCACGGTGGCGCCCTTGCCCGCCAGGTCGTTGCGCACCCAGTCGCGCATCGAGTCGGGCAGCCGTCGGCCGTAGCAGTAGCCGATGTACTGAACAAGGTTCGGGTGCGTTGGTTGGGTGTTGTTGCTCATGAGTGATTCCTGCGTTCGGCTAGCGGTACGGGCTCGAGGCAGGTCTCACCGAGGTGGCCGGTACTCGGCACTGTCAAAATGCTACAACATCCGGCGAATGCTAGAACGACGGCCGCAGCGACGGGAACACGGTCGCGGCGATCGCGCGCAGCGTGGCCTTGACAAAGTCGAATAGGTCAAAGTGATCGCGCCACATCGTGATCCGGCCGTCGTGAAGCTCGAATGTCCCACACACCCAGAACTGGAACCGCAGGGGACCGAAAGTCAGGGCGTCGGTCCGCTCGGTCAGAACGGCGGCTCCGTCTGCGGCGATGCGGTGGAACTTCACCTCGAAGCCGATTCGGCCCTTCATTTTCCGCATCAGCTTCATCACCCGAGCGCGGCCTCGAATGGTCGGCCATCCCACGTTCTCCCAGACCAGAACCTCGGCCGCCAAGGACTCGGCGGTATCGAAGTCCTCGTCCTGCAGGGCGTTGAGAAAGTTCTCGACCGTTCGCGCGTTGCTTGAGATGTCCTGAGCAGATTTCGTATGGGAAGCCTGGTCGGTCATGACACCAAGCCTAGTTGTCGGGCGCTGTGGCAGGGTAGGCCCAATGCGCGTCGCGGTCGTCGCCGGACCCGATCCCGGGCACGCATTCCCGGCCATCGCGCTGTGCCGTCGGTTCCTGGCCGCCGGCGACTCTCCGACGCTGCTCACGGGCACGGAATGGCTGGACACCGCACGCGCTCATGGGGTGGCCGCCGTCGAGCTGGACGGCCTGGATCCGACCGAGGTCGACGACGACACGGACGCCGGGGCCAAGATTCACCAGCGAGCCGCGCGGATGGCGGTACTCAACGTGCCGCGGCTGCGCGTCCTGGCGCCGGAGCTGGTGGTGTCCGATGTGATCACCGCATGCGGCGGCCTGGCCGCCGAGTTGATGGGTGTGCCGTGGATCGAGCTGAACCCGCATCCGCTGTACCGGCCGTCGAAAGGACTGCCGCCGCTGGGGAGCGGGCTGGCGCGCGGCGTGGGTGTTCGTGGCCGGCTGCGCGACATGGTGATGCGCGCGCTGACCGCGCGCTCGTGGCGGGAGGGACAGCGCCAGCGGTCGGCGGTACGGGTCGAGATCGGATTGCCCGCCGTCGATCCCGGTCCGCTGCGACGCCTGATCGCGACGTTGCCGGCCCTGGAAGTGCCCCGACCGGACTGGCCGCACGAGGCTGTCGTGGTGGGACCGCTGCACTTCGAGCCGACGTCGTCGGTGCTGCCGATTCCGGCGGGGTCAGGGCCGGTGGTGGTGGTCGCCCCGTCGACGGCGATGACCGGCACCCGCGGACTCGCCGAGCTGGCCGTGGAGACGCTGGTGCCGGGGGAGGTGCTGCCAGCGGGCGCGCGATTGGTGGTGTCGCGGCTGGCCGGACCCGAGGTGGCGGTGCCGGCGTGGGCCATCGTCGGCCTGGGGCGCCAGGACGAACTCCTCTCGCAAGCCGATCTGGTGATCTGCGGCGGCGGGCACGGCATGGTGTCCAAGACGCTGCTGGCCGGCGTGCCGTTGGTGGTGGTCCCGGGTGGTGGCGATCAATGGGAGATCGCCAATCGCGTTGTCCGCCAAGGCAGTGCGCGACTAGTGCGACCTCTGACCTCGGACTCACTGGTGGCCGCGGTCACCGAGGTGCTGTCGACGCCGCGGTACCGTGAGGCCGCCCTGCTGGCCGGCGCCGGCGTCGCAGAGGTCGAAGATCCGGTACGGGTGTGCCATGAAGCGCTCGCGCCGTCGGCGTAAGTTGGGGCGGTGCGGTTGACGGAATTCCAAGAACTCGTCGAGGGCCAGTTCGGCCCGGTGCGCGGCG
>DATARY010000065.1:0-26214 GCA_036263935.1 Mycobacterium sp. | reverse complement strand
CCCGCTGCAGCGCATCGGCTACGTCGAAGAGGTCGCAGGCGTGATCAGCTTCCTGGCGTCCGAGGACGCGGCCTACATCTCCGGCGCGGTGATCCCGGTCGACGGCGGCCTTGGTATGGGCCACTAAAGAGCAAAGGACTGTCATGGCAGGGTTTCTCGAAGGCAAACGCATCCTCGTCACAGGGATCATCACCGACGCGTCGATCGCGTTCCACATCGCCCGGGTGGCCCAGGAAGAGGGCGCTGAGCTGGTGCTGACCGGATTCGACCGGCTGCGGCTGATCCAGCGCATCATCGATCGGTTACCGAGTTCGGCTCCCTTATTGGAGCTCGACGTGCAGGATGACGAGCATCTCGACACGCTCGCCGACCGGGTCACCGAGGTGATCGTGGACGGCAACAAACTCGACGGTGTCGTGCACTCGATCGGCTACATGCCACAGTCCGGGATGGGCCTCAACCCATTCTTCGACGCGCCGTATGAAGACGTCGCCAAGGGAATCCATATCTCGGCGTATTCGTACGCCTCGCTGGCCAAGGCGCTGCTGCCGATCATGAACAGCGGCGGGGGCATCGTCGGCATGGACTTCGACCCGACCCGGGCGATGCCGGCCTACAACTGGATGACCGTGGCCAAGAGCGCGCTGGAGTCCGTCAACCGTTTCGTGGCGCGCGAGGCCGGTAAGTACGGCGTGCGGTCGAATCTCGTTGCGGCAGGCCCGATTCGGACCCTCGCGATGAGCGCGATCGTCGGCGGTGCGCTTGGTGACGATGCCGGCGATCAGATAAGGCTGCTGGAAGAGGGCTGGGATCAACGGGCGCCGCTGGGCTGGAACATGAAGGACCCGACGCCCGTCGCGCGTACCGTCTGCGCACTGATCTCGGACTGGCTGCCCGCCACCACCGGGACGGTCATCTACGCCGACGGCGGCGCCAGCACACAACTCTTATAGGGAAATGGAATGCTCGGCCTTTTTGATGCCGTCCTGCTGCTGTCCTTCGGCGGTCCGGAGGCGCCAGAGCAGGTGATGCCGTTCCTGGAGAACGTCACTCGCGGCCGGGGCATCCCGGCGGAACGGCTGGCCACGGTCGCCGAGCACTACCTGCACTTCGGCGGGGTGTCGCCGATCAACGGGATCAACCGTGAACTGATCGATCAGCTGCGCGCGCACGTCGACGTGCCTGTGTACTTCGGCAACCGCAACTGGGAGCCGTATGTGGAGGACGCGGTCACCGACATGCGCGACAACGGTGTTCGCCGCGCAGCGGTGTTCACCACCTCGGCTTGGGGCGGTTACTCCAGCTGCACTCAGTACGTCGAGGACATCGCGAGAGGCCGAGCGGCAGCGGGCGACGGCGCGCCGGAGCTGGTCAAGCTGCGCCAGTACTTCGACCATCCGCTGTTCGTGGAGATGTTCAGCGACGCCATCACCGCGGCCGCTAAGTCCGTGCCGGACGGCGCGCGGCTGGTGTTCACCGCGCACTCCATTCCGGTGGCAGCCCGATCCCGTTGTGGCACGGACCTTTACAGCCGTCAGGTGGCCTACGCATCGCGGTTGGTGGCAACGGCGGCCGGCTATCACGAGTACGACCAGGTGTGGCAGTCACGCTCCGGGCCTCCGCACGTCCCATGGCTGGAACCCGATGTCGCCGATCACCTCACCACGCTTGCCGACGCAGGCACCAAGGCAATGATCGTTTGCCCGATCGGTTTCGTGTCCGACCATATCGAGGTGGTGTGGGACCTGGACAACGAGCTTCGCCGACAGGCCGACGACGCCGGTATCGCCTTTGCGCGCGCCGCTACCCCCAACGCCGATCCCCGGTTCGCGCGGCTGGCGGCCGATCTGATCGACGAACTGCGTGACGGCCGCGAGCCCCTTCGTGTTCCCGGGCCGGATGCCCCACCGCTACAGGGCTTTTCGATCAACGGCGTCGTATGCACGCCGGATTGCGGCTAGCCGGTCCAGGCCGAATACAGAATCGCGGTGACCGCGGCCATCCGGGCCGATCGCACCACCCCGGCCAACGGCCGCAGCGCATCGTTGGCGATCTGCACCTCTGCGGAGCTATGCAGCCCGATCGGCATCAGTCCCGAACTGACAATGATAATCGCGTCGACATGCGCGGCGTTCTCCAGCACCCGCAGCGCCCTGGATGGTGCGTGCTCCGGCACCCTGTGTTGCCGAGCGGATTCCATCACCTGCTCGACGAGTCCGCGCGGATCGGCCACCTCGGCGCTGGTGCCGGCACGTATGGCGCCAAGCGCGTCGGCGGCCGAACGCACCGCCGACCGCAACGCGTGCTCGGCCTCGCCGAGGTCGAGGTGTTCGGGCATCTGCGTGCCCGGCACCGAATAGACGGTCCACGACAGCGCGCACGCTTCCGGCTCGTAATCGGACTCGTCATCGAGTTCGTCGTATTCGAATTCCGGGACCAAGCCGACCGCTGCGGCCGGATCGCGGGCGACGATGATCGCCTCACCCGCGGTCACCGCGTCGCGCTGGAACTGGGTGCCGGCCGGAAGCCCCCGGACGTCGCCCGGCACGGGCATCGCCACGCCGATCGGTGGAACCGGGCCCGTCCCGCCCGCTGCCGTGCGCACCGTCTGCAGCAACGCGACCGCGCCGACGTCGTTCAGGTCTGGCCAGGGTAACCCGGTGCGACCGGCAGCAACCGAATCGTAGGCCGTGACGGAATGTCTTGGTGCCCACAGTGATAACGCGTCCAGGACGTCGTCGGGCGCGGCGGCACCGGCGAGCCACGCGTTGGCCCACACCGACAACGAAACACTCGGACACCACATGATGTTGGCAGTGTAGTTCTTAACGCCGAATCGGGTCGGCTACGCGATAGGCTGGCGCCATGCCCGTCGCGCTGATCTGGCTAATCGCCGCGCTGGCCCTTGCCGGGGCCGAAGCCCTGACGGGCGACCTGTTCCTGCTGATGCTCAGCGGCGGGGCGGTGGCGGCCGCCGGATCCAACTTTCTGCTCGACTGGCCGATCTGGGCCGACGGGGCCGTCTTCCTGGTGGTGTCGGTCCTCTTGTTGATGCTTGTCAGGCCCGTACTGCGGAAGCGGCTGACATCCGGCAAGGGGTGGCCGGAGCCGGTAAAGGCTCTGGAGGGCAAGAGCGCGCTGGTTCTCGACCGCGTCGCACGCCATGAAGGACAGGTGAAACTCGACGGCGAAGTCTGGACGGCGCGCCCGTTATACGACAACGATGTCTACGAACCCGGCGACCACGTCACCGTCGTGCAGATCGACGGTGCCACGGCGGTCGTCCAAAAGGTCGTCTAGAGAAGTCTCGGCAAACAACGGAAGGAACCGTCATGCAAGGTGCCGTCGCAGGCCTGGTCCTGCTGGTGGTGCTGGTGATATTCGCCGCCATCGTGGTGGCCAAGTCGGTCGCACTGATCCCGCAGGCCGAGGCCGCGGTCATCGAACGACTCGGACGCTACAGCAAGACCGTATCGGGGCAACTCACGCTGCTGCTGCCGTTCATCGACAGGATCCGGGCGCGGGTGGACCTGCGGGAGCGGGTGGTGTCGTTCCCGCCGCAGCCAGTCATCACCGAAGACAACCTGACGGTCAACATCGACACCGTGGTGTACTTCCAGGTCACCAACCCGCAGGCGGCGGTGTACCAGATCAGCAACTACATCGTCGGCGTCGAGCAGCTGACCACCACCACGCTGCGCAACGTGGTCGGCGGCATGACGCTGGAGCAGACGCTGACGTCCCGCGATCAGATCAACGGGCAGCTGCGCGGGGTGCTCGACGAGGCCACCGGCCGTTGGGGTCTGCGGGTGGCCCGCGTCGAGCTGCGCAGCATCGACCCGCCGCCGTCGATTCAGGATTCGATGGAAAAGCAGATGCGCGCCGACCGCGAGAAGCGGGCGATGATCCTGACCGCCGAGGGCAGCCGGGAGGCGTCGATCAAGCAGGCCGAGGGCCAAAAGCAGTCCCAAATCCTGGCCGCCGAGGGCGCCAAGCAAGCGGCGATCCTGACGGCCGAGGCCGACCGGCAGTCGCGGATGCTGCGCGCCCAGGGCGAACGGGCGGCCATGTACCTGCAGGCACAGGGTCAGGCCAAGGCCATCGAGAAGACGTTCGCCGCGATCAAGGCCGGCCGTCCCACGCCAGAGATGCTGGCCTATCAGTACCTGCAGACGCTGCCGCTGATGGCCAAGGGCGAGGCCAACAAGGTGTGGGTGGTGCCAAGCGACTTCGGCTCGGCGCTGCAGGGTTTCACCAAGATGCTCGGTGCGCCGGGCGATGACGGCGTGTTCCGGTATACGCCGTCGCCGGTGGAGGAGAACCTGCCCAAGCCGGAGGACGACTCGGCGGAGGTCGCCGATTGGTTCAACACCCAGACCGACCCCGAGATCGCCCAGGCCGTGGCCGCCGCCGTCGCCGACGCCCGCTCCTCGGGTGTCGATGCCATCTCGGCGCCCGTCGATCCGCCGCCGCCGATGCAGTACCCACCGCTGTCTCAACAGTCACAGACACCGCCGCCTCCGCCGGCCCCGCAGCAGGGGCGCCACAGCGGTAACAGCGGTAGTACGGAGATATGAAAACGGAGGCGTTCACCTCACCCCGGACATATGACGTACTTGGCGCATTCATGGCGGCCAGCGCGGTCGGCGACTACAAACCGGTCTCAATTGCCCGGCAGACCCTTGAAGCCGTGCACTTCCCCCGGCGGTACTGGTGGATCTTCACACCCATCAAGGCCGCCGCGGCGATCGGATTGTTCTCGGCGAGATGGTCCCCCGGGCTGGCGCGGCTGACCACCCTGATGCTGACGATCTACTTCGTGCTCGCGGTGGGCTTCCACATCAAGGCGCGCGATGTGAGCCCGAGTGCCGCCGCGGCGGCGTTCTTCGCGGCGCTGTTCGCGACGGTCACCGCGAAGGGATCCGAGGTCAGCCGGTGATCGCGGGCGCGGCGGGCTGCTTCGATTCCGCGACGCGCGCCCGGTGGTGCCGGCGATGCATGCGGATCTCATAGATCAGGCCGGCGATACCGAGGCTCGCGGTGCACAGCGACACCACGAACAGCAGCGGGCTGACGTTGCCGGTGAGTGCGTCGCCCAGCACGACGACGGCCGCGGTACCCGGCAACAGCCCGACCACTGTGGCCAGCGTGTACGGGAGCACCCGCACCGTCGACGCCCCGGCGGCGTAGTTGACTACCGAGAACGGCACGGCGGGAATCATGCGCATCGACATCACCGCGGGCCAGCCACGATCCCGTAGCCGCTCGTCGAGTGAGTCGACGCGGGGATGACTGACCAGCCGGCTCAGCTGCCAGCCGGCGGCGCGCACCAGCAACAGCGCGATGACGGCGCTCACGGCGCTGGCCACCACCGCCAGCGCGACGCCGAGATACGGGCCGAACAGCAGGCCCGCAGCCAGGGTGAACGCGGTACGCGGGAACGGGAAGACCGTCGCCACGATGTGCGCCCCCAGGAACGCCAGAGGAAACCACGGACCCACCGATGTCGCCCAGTCACGGAGCTGAATCGCGGTGGGCAACGGGACCATTACCGCAATTGCGACGAGGATCACAATGGCCGTCAGGATCGCGAAGAACCGGCGCGGCGGGACCGACGATGCCGTCGCAATCACCGCTGCACGCAGTGCGCGAAGGGTGTTGACGACGGGCTTCACGTTTACCAAGACTACGGGCCGCTGGTCGATTACTTCGGCCGTGACTCGACCGCCCGGCCCCAAGCGGTGTGATCGCCATCATTTAGCCTGATGGACGTGCAGAAATCCGGTACTGGCCCCGGCCTGAATGCCGGCTCAGCCGGCGGCGACCTGATTGCCGGCTCGGCCGGCGGCGATATCGCGCGGTGGCGCTCGGCGGTAGCGGGCGTGTTGGCCAAGACCACCCGGCGCGATCCGGCGGATCTGCCCGCCGAGCCGGAGCGGCTGCTGGATTCGCCCACCTACGAAGGCTTCCCGATCCGCGCGCTGTACACCAGCGCGGACGCGCTGCCGGAGCCGTCGCTGCCCGGGCGGTGGCCATATGTGCGGGGTGGAGACGCGCTGCGCGACGTCAAGTCCGGGTGGAAGGTCGCCGAAGTGTTTCCCGCCAACGGAGCAGCGGTGGCCGATGAGATCAACGGCGCCGTGTTGGTCGCGTTGACCGAAGGAGTCAGTGCGCTGGTGCTTCGTGTCGGTGAGGGTGGCGTGGCCCCGGCCGGGCTGGATCGAGCGCTCGACGGCGTGTTCCTCGACCTGGTGCCGGTGGTGTTGGAAATCTCGGGTGCCGGTTCCGAATTTCTCAACGCGGCCGACGCCGCGTTGGCGCTGTTGACCGATTTCGACGACGATCAGCGCTCCCGGCTGTCGCTGGATCTGGGCGCCGACCCGCTGACGGCGCCGCTGAGCGCGCGGAAGGCACCGGGCACAGCGGACGTCGTCGCGATGGCCGCGAAGGTCACCGGCTACGGCGGTGGCGTGCGCGTGATCACCGTCGACGGACCCGCGTTCCACGACCTGGGCGCCAGCGCATCGTGGGAGTTGGCGGGCAGCGTTGCCGCGGGAGTGGCCTACCTACGACTGCTCGGAGAGGGCGGTTTGTCGATACCGGATGCGTTGCGGCAGATCAGCTTCCGGTTTGCCGCCGACGATGACCAGTTCATGACCATCGCGAAGCTTCGTGCGGCGCGCCAACTTTGGGCCCGGGTGGCCGAGGTGGTGGGCGAGCTGGATGCCGGTGCTGCAAGGGTGCACGCGGTGACGTCGCTGCCGATGATGGCTCAGCGCGATCCCTGGGTGAACATGCTACGCACCACCCTTGCGGCTTTCTCGGCCGGCGTCGGGGGCGCGGACACCGTGTTAGTGCACCCGTTCGATGTGGCCATCCCCGGCGGTTTACCCGGTACCGCACCGAGTTTCGCGCGCCGCATCGCCCGCAACACGCAGCTGCTGCTGCTCGAGGAATCGCACATCGGTCATGTGCTCGACCCCGCAGGCGGCTCGTGGTACGTCGAGCAGCTAACCGAACAGCTCGCTGAACAGGCGTGGACGCACTTCCAGGACATCGAGTCCCGCGGTGGGTTTGAAGTCGCCCGCGACCACATCGCCGGCCAGATCGCCGAGGTAGCGGATCGGCGGTCGGACGACATTGCGCACCGGCGAACCGCGCTTACCGGCGTGAACGAATACCCTAATCTCGCGGAACCACCGCTGCCACAAGGAGATTCACGTCAAGCGGCGGCAAGATACGGTAGCGCGTTCGAAGCGCTGAGGGATCGCTCGGACATCTTCCTGGAGAAGACCGGCTCACGGCCACAGGTGCTGCTGCTTCCGCTCGGACCGCTGGCCGAACACAACATCCGTGCCACGTTCGCCACGAACCTCCTCGCGTCCGGCGGGATCGAGGCCGTCACGGAAGGGGGCGGCGCGACCGTCGCGGTGATCTGCGGAACCGACGCCCGCTACGCCAGCGAGGGTTCGGCGGCCGTCGATGCTGCGCGCAAGGCGGGGGTCTCGCGGGTTCTCCTGGCCGGGCCGGAAAAGGCCATGGCCGACGCAGATTCGAAACCGGACGGCTACCTGACCGCCAAGATCGACGCGATCGATGCGCTGTCGGACTTGCTCACCCGATTGGGGGCATGAGATGACCCTTAACGATGTCACCGGCCGGACGGCTGCGGCCACCGACAGGAAGGTCGGCAGCTTCGCCGGCGTACCACTGCACGGCGGGCACAGCACCGAGCCCCCGACAGAGGCCGCCGTCACCAGCCACGTGGAAGCGGCCGCCGCCGCGCACGGCTATACACCCGATCAGCTCGACTGGGCCACCCCCGAGGGCATCGACGTCCGGCCGCTCCACATCGCCGCGGACCGGGACTCCGCTGTGGCGGCGGGCTACCCGCTGGACAGCCTCCCGGGAGAACCGCCGTACCTGCGTGGGCCCTATCCGACGATGTACGTCAACCAGCCGTGGACCATCCGTCAGTACGCCGGTTTCTCCACCGCAGCCGAGTCCAACGCGTTCTACCGCCGTAACCTCGCCGCGGGCCAGAAGGGCCTGTCGGTAGCGTTCGACCTGGCCACCCACCGCGGCTACGACTCCGACCACCCGCGAGTCGAGGGCGACGTCGGAATGGCCGGGGTGGCAATCGATTCCATCCTCGACATGCGCCAGCTTTTCGACGGCATCGACCTGTCGGCGGTGTCGGTGTCGATGACCATGAACGGTGCGGTGCTGCCGATCCTTGCGCTGTACGTGGTGGCCGCCGAGGAACAGGGCGTGCCGCCGGAGAAATTGGTCGGCACCATCCAGAACGACATTCTGAAGGAGTTCATGGTCCGCAACACCTACATCTATCCGCCCAAGGCATCGATGCGGATCATCTCCGACATTTTCGCCTACACCAGCGCCAAGATGCCCAAGTTCAACTCCATCTCGATTTCCGGATACCACATCCAAGAAGCCGGTGCCACAGCCGATCTGGAGTTGGCGTACACACTGGCCGACGGCGTCGAGTACATCAAGGCCGGGCTGGACGCGGGTTTGGACATCGACAAGTTTGCGCCCCGGCTGTCGTTCTTCTGGGGTATCGGGATGAACTTCTTCATGGAGGTGGCCAAGCTGCGTGCGGGCCGGTTGCTGTGGAGTGAGCTCGTTGCGGAGTTCAAGCCGAAGGACGCGAAATCGCTGTCGCTGCGCACGCATTCGCAGACCTCGGGCTGGTCGCTGACCGCGCAGGACCCGTTCAACAACGTCGCCCGCACATGCATCGAGGCGATGGCCGCCACCCAGGGCCACACGCAGTCGCTGCACACGAACGCGTTGGACGAGGCGCTGGCGCTGCCCACCGACTTCTCGGCCCGGATCGCCCGCAACACGCAGCTGCTGCTGCAACAGGAGTCGGGTACCACCCGGCCGATCGATCCGTGGGGCGGGTCCTACTACGTGGAGTGGCTGACCCATCAGCTCGCCCAGAAGGTCCGGGTGCACATCGCCGAGGTGGACGAGCACGGCGGCATGGCGCAGGCGATCGGCGACGGTATCCCGAAGATGCGCATCGAGGAAGCCGCGGCTCGGACACAGGCCCGCATCGACTCCGGACAGCAGACCGTGATCGGCGTGAACAAATACCAGGTCGACGAGGATCAAGAGATCGAGGTCCTCAAGGTCGAGAACAGCCGGGTGCGCGCCGAGCAGCTCGCCAAGCTCGAACAGCTGCGGGCGGACCGCGACCAGGGGGCCGTCGACGCGGCGCTGGCCGAGCTGAGCCGCGCCGCTGGGTCCGATGGTCGCCGCAGCGGCTCCGAAGGAAACGGGAACCTGCTCGAGCTCGCGATCAACGCGGCCCGGGCAAAGGCCACCGTCGGCGAGATTTCCGACGCGTTGGAGAAGGTCTGGGGACGGCACCGGGCCGAGATCCGTACCATCGCCGGGGTCTACCGCGACGAAGTCGGAAAGGTCAGCAACATCTCGTCCGCGACGCAGTTAGTGCAGAAGTTCGCCGAGGCCGACGGTCGCAGGCCGCGCATCCTGGTGGCCAAGATGGGCCAGGACGGACACGACCGTGGGCAGAAGGTCATTGCGACGGCGTTCGCCGACATCGGTTTCGACGTCGATGTCGGCTCTCTGTTCTCCACCCCGGAGGAGGTCGCACGCCAGGCCGCCGACAACGATGTGCATGTGGTCGGGGTGTCGTCGCTGGCGGCCGGGCATCTGACATTGGTGCCCGCGCTGCGCGCGGCGCTCGCCGAGGCGGGCCGTCCGGACATCATGATCGTGGTCGGTGGTGTCATCCCGCCGGGCGACTTCGACGAGCTGTACGCGGCCGGGGCAACCGCGATCTTCCCGCCGGGCACGGTGATCGCCGACGCCGCGATCGGCCTGCTCGAGAAGCTCGCCGGTCGGCTGGGCTACGACCTAAGTTAAATGGCACCCGGAGGGCAGGAGCGCTGGGGGCACCTCCCGCCCGAAGGACAGGGGGACGACCCGGGAATGTCACAGCCGGTCTCTGAACTCGCGGCCGCCGTCCGCAGCGGCGACCGCGCGGCGCTGCCCAGGGCCATCACCCTGGTCGAGTCGACCAGGCCCGACCACCGCGAACACGCGCAGCAGCTGCTGATGGAGCTGATGTCCGACGCGGGCACCGCGATGCACGTCGGCATCACCGGAGTCCCCGGAGTCGGCAAGTCGACCACCGTCGAAGCGCTCGGCATGTATCTGATCGAGCAGGGTCATCGGGTCGCGGTGTTGGCCGTTGACCCGTCCTCCACCCGCACCGGAGGATCGATCCTCGGCGACAAGACGAGGATGGCACGACTGGCGGTGCACCCCGACGCGTACATCCGACCGTCGCCGACGTCCGGCACGCTGGGCGGGGTCGCGAAGGCCACCCGCGAGACGATCGTGTTGCTGGAAGCGGCGGGCTTCGACGTGATCCTGGTGGAGACGGTCGGCGTCGGCCAGTCCGAGGTGGCTGTTGCCAACATGGTCGACACGTTCGTGTTCCTGACGCTGGCGCGCACCGGTGACCAGCTGCAGGGAATCAAGAAGGGTGTGCTCGAGCTCGCCGACATCGTGGTCGTGAACAAGGCCGACGGGGAGCACGCGGTGGAGGCCAAGGCCGCGGCCCGTGAGCTGACCGGGGCCATCCGTTTAATTTACCCTCGCGAAACACTTTGGCGCCCACCGGTTCTCACGATGAGCGCCCTGCAGGGCACCGGGTTGGCGGAGCTGTGGGACACCGTGCTCGGGCACCGTCAGGTGCTCACTGATGCGGGGGAGTTCGAGGCCCGCAGACGCGCGCAGCAGGTTGACTGGACCTGGTCGATGGTCCGGGACACCGTGCTGGATCGTGTGCTGTCGCATCCGGCGGTTAACGAGATCCGCGCCGAAATCGAGCGCAAGGTGCGCGAGGGTGAGTTGACTCCCGCGCTTGCTGCGCAGCGCCTCCTTGACGCCGCTGGCATGTCGTGATCTAACAAATGTGTAACACGTGGTTTATTTGCCGGGGTTCCAGGTAAATTCAATACATTGTGACGAAAGCAAAGCCGCGGGACCGCAGCGCCGCCCTCCCGCACGGTGTCCAGGGTGCAGCGGACTCGAACTTCGCCTGCACCGTAGCCGGCTTTGCGCGACTCTTTCCCGGCCGCCGGTTCGGTGGCGGCGCCCTGTCGGTCTACTTGCATGGCGAGCCCGTCGTCGACGTGTGGACCGGCTACGCCGACCGTCGCGGCACCGAGTTCTGGACCGCGGACACCGGCGCCATGGTCTGGTCGGCGAGCAAGGGTCTGGCTTCGACGGCGATCCACCGGCTGGCCGACCGCGGCCTGATCGACTACGACACGCCGGTGGCCGAGTACTGGCCCGAGTTCGGCGCCAACGGCAAGGCCGACATCACCGTCCGCGACGTCATGCGCCACCGCGCGGGCCTGTCCCAACTCAACGGCGTGAGCAAGGCCGAGATCCTCGATCACCGGGCCATGGAAGCGCGGATCGCGGCCGCATCACCCAACCGCCTGCTGCACGGCCATCAGGCGTATCACGCGCTGACCTATGGCTGGTTGATGTCTGGCCTGGGCCGAGCTGTCACCGGCAAGAGCATGCGGGAACTGATCCGCGAGGAACTGGCCGAGCCGCTCAACACCGACGGCCTGCATCTGGGTCGCCCGCCTGCTGACTCGCCGACGCGCGCCGCGCAGATCCTGGTGCCCCAGGGCACGTTCGCCAACCCGGTGTTCAATTGCGTCGCCCCGCGCATTGCGGCTCTGGAGTTCTCCGGCGGGTTCGGCTCGATGTACTTTCCCGGGATGAAGGCCGTTGTGCAGGGGGAGGTCCCGTTCCTCGACGCCGAGATTCCGGCCGCCAACGGGGTGACCACGGCGCGCGGGCTCGCAAAGATGTACGCAGCGATCGCCAACGGCGGTCGAATCGACGGCACGCAGTTCCTGTCGGCAGAGTTGGTCGACTGCCTGACCGGCAGGCCCAGCTTCTGGCCGGACCGAAACCTCATGGTGCCGTTGTCATTCCACCTTGGCTATCACTCGGTGCCAGTCCCCGGTGTGATGCCTGGATTCGGGCACGCCGGGCTGGCCGGCTCGGTGGGCTGGGCGGATCCGGCCACCGGACTGTCGTTCGCATTCGTACACAACAGGTTATTAACGCGAATGGTGTTCGATCAAGTGGCCTTTGCCGGCCTGCATGCATTGATCCGACGCGACGCCGCGCGGGCACGCAGCCGGGGTTACCACACCACGCCGGCGCTCGGTGCGCCATACGACGTGCCGCGGCCCGTTGCAGGCTAGTCAGGCATGGCGGGTCAGCGGTTGGCGCGGCTGAACCACTTGGTCTTGATCCGCCAGGACTGCGCGGATGTCAGTGCGAATCCCGAACCACACAGGCAGGCGAAGATCCACACCACCGTGCCACCTTCGACCGTCTGAAGCGCAGGCACGAGGGCGGTGATGATCCGCACGGCGCATGCGAGCGCGCCGGCCGCCGATGCAACGAGGTAGATGTTGGCGATGGGCCGTGACCGGGGATCCTGCCGGAGAATCAGCAGGGCCCGCGCCACGTAGCCAAGAAGGTAGATCAGCGTGCCGCAGAGCAGTAGCCAGTAGAGGTTCAGCCAGAAGTCGGTGGGCACCTCGAAGAAGTCCGGCCTGTAAATCCGCGCGCCGTTGCCGACCGAGAACGTCGCCAGCAAAAGCGGGATACAAACCGTCGCGGGGCGCTCCACGTAGAGCTTGAACGACCTTTGCATCGCGTGGTCGTCCTGGAGCCGACCGAGCGCGTTGTAGACGACCGCCGAGGCGGCGACGATGTAGGCGTCGTGGCCGATGTAGTCCTCGAGGTTCCACATGCCCGTCGCGGCGTGCAGCCAATGGCCGACCGTCTCCGAGGCCAGCGGGGACATCAGCACCACAGCAATACCCTGCAACGCAATGTTCAGGGTGGCGGCAACCTCCCACCGGCACGACCACGTGACGCGCCGGATCCACAAACTCCACGCGATACACCCGAGAGTGATCGCTATGAGTGTTGCCAGAGCCATGGGGTGAAACCTTCTTGCGGAGTGTGCTCAGCTAATTGTACGGCTAACGCGATTAGAGGGGTGGAGCGTCTTGACGGGGCTTCAGGTCGGCCATCTTCGGGTGCCGCGTCGACTTCGTTTGCGTCTCGGTTCCGGTGCCCGTTCCCACGCCCCCACCTGCGGTGAATGGGGCGGATTCGATGTAGTGCCAGACCTCTTGACGGCTCATCAACCCGAACTGAATCTGCAGGTCGGGATAGTTGAGGTTGAATCTGTCGGCTACCCGCCGCAACTCCTCGGCGTTGGGGTAGTCGTCTTCCTTGATGCGCCGGTAATATGTGCTGCTTGAGGTGCCAAGCGCGTCGTAGATGTCCTTGGCGTCGATATCTCCGTCATGGAGGTAGTCGAGTAGGGCTTTTAGCTGTCTGCCGTTCTCATCGGTCCTTGGCACCCGCCTACGATAGCCCAGTTGTCGCAAATGGGCAGCAACTCCCGATCATCCGATAGCTAAGTCATTATTGACACTAACGTCACAGTTTTGGGAGCTGTCTCCCAAGTCTGGGAATTTGCCTGTACTGTGGTCCGCATGGTTGCTCCCTTCCTGGTAGGCCCCCGCACCGCGGACAAGTATCCATTCGGAAGTCTCGCGTCAGCAACGTTGCGAATCGTCGACTACCACGTCGTCGACGCAACACGGTTCTCGACACTGGAAAGGCTGGCCACGCCCCCGACCAGCGAGCTCACCGCGGAGCTCGACGGTGCGGCGGCCTGGCTGGACTTGACAGCCGACGAGATCATCCTTGCGGCGCTTGGCCGCACGATTGCCCGCACGATCGGTGACGGCGTTGTCGGCGTCGACGTCACCAGCGAGCGTCGCTGGCTACTTCAGCCGGTACCGCTGGTGTGCGCAACCGCCGAGCAGGCCAGCGCGACCGATATGATCCGAATGGTCCTCCGCGCGTTGGCGGCCGGGGCGGATCACCCGGGACAGGCTCCTTCGGAGATCTTCGTCAACAATGCCGGAGCCGTGTCCGAGGCGCCTCTCGAGGAGATTCCGGCCGGCCTGGGGTACGCCCTGGAGCTTCGGGTGTACCGAATCGGCGGCGACATGCATCTCGACTGGTGGTATGACACCAGCCGGTTCGACCCCTACACAGTGGAAGAGCTCATGGAGCAGTTCCGGCTGTCGCTCTTCGAGATGACGTCGGACGCGGCTCCTCCGGACTGACGTCAGCCGGCCTCCTCCAGACGGAAGCCAACCTTCAGCGTCACTTGGAAGTGGCCGATGGCGCCATCTTCCAGGTGACCACGAATCGATTGCACCTCGAACCAGTCGAGCCCGCGCATCGTCTCTGATGCACGGGACACGGCGTTGCGGATCGCAGCGTCAATGCCGTCGGGTGAACTGCCGACGATCTCGATGAGTCGGTACGTGTGATCGCTCATGGCGCAAAGCTACGCGGTTTATGGTGCGGCTATGCCGAACTCCGCGACCGCGCCGCTCTCGACCCACCCGAATCCGGCCGGTATCCGTTCGCGCAGCTGCCGCGTCGTACTGTCGGACTCGATGACGCCGAAGATGCTGACGCCATGAGTGAGGCCCGGGTTCCGCGCTTACCGGTCCACGAAGCCAAGGCCGCCGCTGACCAGGCGGGCGTGCCCGACTACATGGCCGACCTGAGCATCTTCCAGGTGCTGTTGAACCACCCGACGCTGGCACGGGCACTCAACGATCTGCTCGCCACGATGCTGTGGCACGGTTCCCTCGATCCGCGGCTGCGGGAGCTGTTGATCATGCGGATCGGGTGGCTGACCACATCCGAGTACGAGTGGACCCAGCATTGGCGGGTGGCCTGCGGGTTGGGTGTGCCCGCCGACGACCTGCTCGGAGTGCGGGACTGGTCAACCCATGACGGATTCGGCGCTGCGGAACGGGCGGTGCTCGCCGCCACCGACGAGGTGGTGCGCGACGGCGCGGTCAGTGCGCAGACGTGGGCGGCGTGCGAGCGTGAGCTCGGTCCGCAACCCGCTGTACTGGTCGAGTTGGTCACCGCGATCAGTGCATGGCGGATGATCGCGTCGATCCTGCACAGCCTTGAGGTGCCGCTGGAGGACGGGGTTTCCAGCTGGCCACCGGACGGTCAGCCACCGAGTCGGTAGGTCTGCACCGCGTTGGGCGACGACGTTGCCGTCGGCATCGGTCGCGGTGATCTCGATCCGGCCATGACGGAGCACGTTACTGGCGGGATTGGGCACGGCCGTTAGACTCGAGGAACGGCGCCGATCCGACCATCACCGGGGAGCCTTCGGAAGAACGGCTGATCCAGCCCAGTAGAACCGAACGGGTGGGCCCGTTACAGCCCGAGTTGAGCGGCGCACACGGCTGTGCGCAAGCGGGGTGGTACCGCGGCGCTCGCGCACCGGCGCGACGTCGTCCCCGTGCCTGAACTTTGGCACAGGAGACACGTGACTGCCTATCCGAAGCCGGCAGCCGGGCCACCGAACTTCCCGGCGCTGGAAGCCGAGGTCCTGGACTACTGGGACAACGACGACACCTTCCGCGCCAGCATCGCGCGTCGCGACGGTGCCGAGGAATACGTGTTCTACGACGGCCCGCCGTTCGCCAACGGCCTGCCGCACTACGGCCATCTGCTCACCGGGTACGTGAAAGACATCGTGCCGCGGTATCGCACCATGCGCGGCTACAAGGTGGAGCGCCGCTTCGGGTGGGACACCCACGGCCTGCCCGCTGAGCTCGAGGTCCAGCGGCAGCTCGGCATCTCCGACAAGGCCCAGATCGAGGAGATGGGCATTGAGAAGTTCAACGACGCCTGCCGGGCGTCGGTGCTGAAGTACACCAACGAATGGCGTGCCTACGTCACCCGCCAGGCGCGCTGGGTCGACTTCGACAACGACTACAAGACACTGGATCCCGGCTTCATGGAGTCGGTGATATGGGCGTTCAAACAGCTGTGGGACAAGGGCCTGGCCTACGAGGGCATCCGGGTCCTGCCGTACTGCTGGAACGACGAGACCCCGCTGTCCAGCCACGAATTGCGGATGGACGACGACGTCTACCAGAGCCGCCAGGACCCGGCGATCACGGTCGGTTTCAAGATTGATGGCGGTCCGCTCGATGGTGCGTATCTGCTGGTCTGGACGACGACGCCGTGGACGCTGCCGTCGAACCAGGCGGTCGCGGTCAATCCCGACGTCGAATACGTTGCGGTGCAGGGTCCCGGCGGCCGGCGCTTTGTGCTCGCCAAGGCCCGGCTGGCCGCCTACGCCAGGGAGTTGGGCGAGGAGCCGGAGATCCTGGGCGACTACCGCGGACGTGATCTCCTGGGGATGCGCTACCTGCCGCCGTTCCCGTTCTTCATGGACTCCGAGAACGCTTTTCAGGTGTTACCCGCCGACTTCGTCAGCACCGAGGACGGCACCGGCATCGTGCACATGTCGCCGGCGTACGGCGAGGACGACAAGGCCACCACGGACACCGTCGGCATCGTCGCGGTCACGCCGGTGGACTCCAAGGGCCGGTTCGACGAGACGGTGCCCGACTACGCGGGCCAGCACGTGTTCGACGCGAACCCGCAGATCATCCGCGATCTGAAGAACCAGGGTCGCTCGGCGGCCGTCAACGGCGCGGTGCTGCTGCGTCACGACACCTACGAGCACTCCTACCCGCACTGCTGGCGGTGCCGAAACCCGTTGATCTACCGGGCCGTGTCGTCGTGGTTCATCAAGGTCAGCGAGTTCCGCGATCGGATGGTCGAGCTCAACCAGGAGATCACCTGGTACCCCGAACACGTGAAGGACGGCCAGTTCGGAAAGTGGCTGCAGGGCGCCCGTGACTGGTCGATTTCGCGAAACCGCTACTGGGGCACCCCGATTCCAGTCTGGAAGTCCGACGACCCGGCGTATCCGCGCATCGATGTGTACGGCAGCCTGGACGAACTGGAACGCGACTTCGGTGTGCGCCCAACGAATCTGCACCGGCCCTATATCGACGAGCTGACCCGGCCCAATCCCGACGACCCGACCGGCAAGTCGACGATGCGCCGCATCGAGGACGTATTCGATGTTTGGTTCGACTCCGGCTCGATGCCGTACGGGCAGGTGCACTACCCGTTCGAGAATCAGAACTGGTTTGACACGCACTTCCCCGGCGACTTCATCGTCGAGTACATCGGCCAGACCCGCGGCTGGTTCTACACCCTGCACATCCTGGCCACCGCGCTGTTCGGCCGCCCCGCGTTCAAAACCTGTGTGGCGCACGGCATCGTGCTGGGCAACGACGGCCAGAAGATGAGCAAGTCGCTGCGCAACTACCCCGATGTCACCGAGGTGTTCGACCGCGACGGCTCCGACGCCATGCGCTGGTTCCTGATGGCGTCGCCGATCCTGCGCGGCGGCAATCTGATCGTCACCGAGCAGGGTATCCGCGAAGGCGTCCGGCAGGTGCTGTTGCCGTTTTGGAACACGTACAGCTTCCTCGCCTTGTACGCCCCGAAGAAGGGCACCTGGCGCACCGACTCGACCCACGTGCTGGACCGCTACATTCTGGCCAAGCTGGCCGAGCTGCGTGACGACCTGACCGAGTCGCTGGACCTCTGCGACATCTCCGGGGCATGCGACGAACTGCGCCAGTTCACCGAGGCGCTGACGAATTGGTATGTGCGACGGTCGCGTTCACGGTTCTGGGAGGAAGATCCCGAAGCCATCGACACGCTGCACACCGTTCTGGAGGTGACCGGCCGGCTGGCGGCGCCGCTGCTGCCGTTGGTGAGCGAAGTGATCTGGCGAGGCGTGACGGGCGAGAGGTCGGTGCACCTGACCGACTGGCCGGACGCGGGCCAGATGCCCGCCGACGCCCAGCTGGTCGAAGCGATGGATCAGGTCCGCGAGGTGTGCTCGGCGGCGTCTTCGCTGCGCAAGGCGAAGAACCTGCGCGTGCGCCTGCCGCTGCCGAAACTGACGGTGGCGGTTGAGAATCCGCAGCGATTGGAGCCGTTCAAGGATCTGATCGCCGATGAGCTCAACGTCAAAGAGGTCGAGCTGACCGACGACATCGACGTGTACGGCCGCTTCGAGCTGACCGTCAACGCCAAGGTCGCCGGGCCGCGGCTGGGCAAGGACGTTCAGGCCGCGATCAAGGCCGTCAAGTCCGGTGAGGCCGTCGTCAACGCCGACGGCACGCTGACCGCGGGCCCGGCGGTGCTGCAGCCCGACGAGTACAGCTCCCGGCTGGTGGCCGCGGATCCCGGGGAGACGGAGCGGAGCGGAGTTCGACACAAGGAGCTTTACACGGCGGCGCTGCCCGACGGGGCGGGGCTGGTTGTGCTCGATGGCACCGTTACTCCCGAGCTGGAGGCCGAGGGCTGGGCCAAGGACCGCATCCGTGAACTCCAGGACCTGCGCAAGTCGACGGGTCTTGAGGTGTCCGACCGGATTTCGGTGGTGCTGTCGGTGCCGCAGGAACGCGCGGACTGGGCGCGCACGCACAGCGACATGATGGCCCGCGAAATCCTGGCCACCAGTTTCGAGTTCGGGGAGCCGGCCGGCGGCACCGAGATCGGTGACGGTGTGCGGGTGGCCATCGCCAAGGTTTAGCGGCGCAGCACCGCCGATCCACCGGCTGAATTCGTCGACGACGCCGGTGACCGTCGCCGCATCCCCCTAGCATCCGGAAGTGTGGAATCGCGCTGGGTGCTGCACCTCGACATGGACGCATTCTTCGCGTCCGTCGAGCAGTTGACCCGTCCTACGCTGCGCGGACGTCCCGTCCTGGTCGGCGGTTTGGGCGGTCGCGGCGTGGTCGCCGGGGCGAGCTACGAGTCCCGCGTCTACGGCGCCCGTTCCGCGATGCCCATGCATCAGGCCCGCCGGCTGGTCGGCGCCGCCGCGGTGGTGCTGCCGCCGCGCGGGGTGGTCTACGGCGTGGCGAGCCGCCGCGTGTTCGACACCGTCCGCACATTCGTGCCCGTGGTGGAACAGCTGTCGTTCGACGAAGCCTTCGGCGAACCCGCCGAATTGACGGGCGCGTCGGCCGACGATGTCGAGGCGTTCTGCCAGGCCCTGCGGTCCAGGATCCGCGGGGAGACCGGGCTCGTCGCGTCCGTCGGTGCCGGGTCCGGCAAGCAGATCGCCAAGATCGCCTCCGGGCTGGCCAAACCCGACGGCATCCGGGTGGTGCGTCGAGCCGACGAACGCTTGCTGCTCGCCGGCCTGCCGGTTCGACGACTGTGGGGGATCGGGCCCGTCGCCGAGGAGAAGCTGCACCGGCTCGGCATCGAAACCATCGGCGCCCTGGGCGCCCTGTCGCACGCGGAGGTCGCCGACATCCTGGGCGCTACCGTGGGTCCGGCGATGCACCGGCTGGCCCGCGGCATCGACGACCGGCCTGTCGCGGAGAACGGCCCCGCCAAGCAGATCAGCGCCGAATCAACCTTTCCGGAGGACCTGACCACGCTGGATCAGCTGCGCGAGGCCGCCGGTTCGATCGGCGAACACGCGCATGCGCGCCTGCAGAAGGACGGCCGCGGCGCCCGCACCGTCACTGTCAAGCTGAAGAAGTCGGACATGAGCACGCTGACCCGCTCTGCGACGCTGCCGTATGCGACTGCCGACGCCGCCACCCTGATCGCGATGGCCCGTCGACTGCTGCTTGATCCGGTCGAGGTGGGTCCGATTCGGCTTGTCGGCGTTGGGTTTTCGGGTCTGTCCGATGTCAGGCAGGAGTCGCTGTTCCCCGATCTCGAGCTGATGGCCGAGGAGGTGTCGGACACCCGGCTGCCGCCGACCCTCACCGATACCGCAGCGACCGCTCCGGCATGGCGCATCGGCGACGACGTCGTGCACACCGAGCACGGGCACGGCTGGATCCAGGGCGCCGGCCATGGCGTGATGACGATTCGGTTCGAGACCCGCAGCACCGGGCCGGGGCCGGTGCATACATTTCCCGACGACACCGCTGGCATCGAGCGCGCCAACCCCGTCGACAGCCTCGACTGGCCCGAGTATGTCAGCGACCTCGCGACCCGGAGCCGCGAGGCCGGCGACATTGGATCGGAGTCAGCCCCAGCGGGTGACGACCTCCCCGACGGATGAACCGGCCGCTAGCGCCGCCATCAGCAGCACCCGTGTCTTGGGCGCACGCAGCCGCGGCACCAGTACGGCACCGGCGTCCACCAGGTCGCGGCCCGGGCCGTAGCCGGGGCTGACCCGCCCGCCGGGAACCCGGGTCGAGACCGCGACCGCCACCCCGTCCCGGCAGTGCCTGCGGACACCGTCGATCACCGCCGACCCGGCGTTGCCCGAACCCAGCGCCTCCAGCACGATTCCCCTCGCCCCGGCACCCACGCACGCGTCCATCGCCACCGCATCGCCGCCGGGGTAGACCGCGACGGTGTCAACGCGCGGCGCGTCGGCGGCCGACAGCGCCCCGAGGAATGGCCGGTCCTTCGATCCCTGCGCAACGAAGCGATCGTCCGACACCGCACCGACCGCCCGGCCGTCGAAGCCCCGCAGGTCGGCCGTCGCCACCTTCTGCAGACCCAGCGGTTGCCAGACGGTGCCCGCGAAGCTCACAAGCACGCCAAGACCGTCGGCGTCGGCAGTGCCCGCCACCGTCAGCGCGTCACGCAGATTCCGGGGGCCGTCCGCATCCGGCGCGTCCGCGCTGCGCTGCGCACCGGTCAGCACCACCGGCGCTGCGCCGTCATAGGTGAGCTCCAGCCAGAGTGCCGTCTCCTCCATGGTGTCGGTGCCGTGGGTGACGACGACGCCGTCGGCGTCCACAGCCGTCACCGCCGAGCGGATCCGGTCCCAGTGGGCGGGCGTCAACTGGGAGCTGTCCAGCGCCATCAAATCAACGACGTCGACGTCCAACCCGGAGGTCAGGTCCGCGCCGCTGCGGGTCGGCCGCTTCACGCCGTCGTCACCGGTGCTTGTGGCGATCGTCCCGCCGGTGGTGACGACGACGACGCGACCCATGGGTCGAATCATCTCAAGACTTGGCTTTGGAATGATGGGGGAGTGACTGATGAACCATCGGGCTCGGCAGAGCCGGCGACCGACGACGGGCCAACCGAGGCTGCGCCGCCGCGCCGGCACCGCCTGTTGCTCACCGTCGCGGCGGTGGTGCTGGTGCTCGACATCGTCACCAAAGTGCTCGCGGTGAGACTGCTGACGCCCGGGCAGCCGGTGTCGATCGTCGGCGACACCATCACCTGGACGCTGGTCCGCAACTCCGGCGCCGCATTCTCGATGGCGACGGGGTACACGTGGGTGCTGACGTTGATCGCGACCGGCGTGGTGATCGGCATCATCTGGATGGGCCGCCGGCTCGTCTCGCCGTGGTGGGCGGTCGGCCTCGGCATGATCCTGGGCGGCGCGATGGGCAACCTCGTCGACCGGTTCTTCCGGTCGCCGGGACCCCTGCGCGGCCACGTCGTGGACTTCCTGTCCATCGGTTGGTGGCCGGTGTTCAACGTGGCCGACCCGTCGGTGGTGGGAGGCGCAGTCCTACTGGTTGCGTTGTCGCTCTTCGGGTTTGACTTCGATACGGTGGGCCGCCGCAAGGCCGACTCCGAATAGTGGGCACGCGTTCGCTACCCGTCCCCGAAGGATTGGCGGGGATGCGTGTCGATGCCGGGATCGCCCGGCTGCTCGGTCTGTCGCGCACCGCAGCGGCGGCACTGGCCGAGGATGGCGGCGTCGACATCGACGGGACCCGGGCCGGTAAGTCGGACAAGCTGACCGCCGGTGCATGGCTCGAGGTCCGGCTTCCGGAAGCGCCTGCGCCGGTGGAGAACACGCCCGTCGAGATCGAGGGCATGGACATCCTGTACTCCGACGACGACATCGTCGCGGTCGACAAACCGCCCGGGGTGGCCGCGCACGCGACGGTCGGGTGGACGGGGCCGACGGTGCTGGGCGGCCTGGCCGCGGCTGGATTCCGGATCAGCACGTCGGGAATCCATGAGCGGCAAGGGATTGTGCACCGCCTTGACGTCGGCACGTCGGGCGTTATGGTGGTGGCGCTCTCGGAACGCGCCTACACAGTGCTCAAGCGCGCATTCAAGCAGCGCACCGTCGACAAGCGCTATCACGCTCTGGTGCAAGGCCACCCCGACCCATCAAGCGGAACCATCGACGCACCGATCGGCCGCCACCGTGGGCACGACTGGAAGTTCGCCGTCACCGAACACGGCAGGCACAGCATCACCCACTACGACACTGTCGAGGCGCACCAGGCGGCGAGCCTGCTCGACATCGAACTCGAAACCGGCAGGACCCATCAGATCCGGGTGCACTTCGCTGCGCTGCACCATCCATGCTGCGGCGATCTAACCTACGGCGCCGACCCGACCCTGGCGAAAAAGCTTGGCCTGGAACGTCAATGGCTACACGCCCGGTCGCTGGCATTCGCGCATCCCGCCGACGGGCGTCGCATCCAGATCACCAGCCCTTACCCGGCCGATCTGCAGCACGCGCTCGACGTGCTGCGCAACCAGGGGGCACCCCCCTCGCACGCTGGGGGCCCACCCGCTCGCGGGGGAGAACTGTGAGCGACACCCGCAGGTCCGGGTTGTTGTTTGGCATTGGCGCATATGCGTGTTGGGGGATGTTTCCGGCGTTCTTCCCGCTACTGAAGCCGGCGGGCGCATTTGAGGTGCTGGCCCACCGGATCGTGTGGAGTTTCGCGCTGATGGTCGTGGTGATCGCCGTGGTGCGCAGGCTCGGCGACATCCGCGCGATCACCGGCCGCACGTGGCTGTTGCTGACGTTTGCCTCCGCCATGATCTCGATCAACTGGGTGATCTACGTGTACGCCGTCAATAACGGGCACGTCGTGGACGCCGCGCTCGGCTACTTCATCAATCCGCTGGTGACGGTGGCGCTGGGGCTGCTGATCTTTCGCGAACGGCTCAACCGTGCGCAGTTTGTCGCGTTGGCCATCGCGATCATTGCCGTGGTGGTGCTCACGGTGGAGGTCGGCGCGCCACCGGTGATCGGGATCGGGCTGGCGCTGTCGTTCGGTCTGTACGGCGCGGTGAAAAAGGTGGTGCCAACGGATCCGCGGGTAAGCGTCGGCATAGAAGCGGGGGTGGCCGCGCCCTTTGCAACCGCCTACATCGTGGTTCTGCAGGTCGGTGGATACGGGACGTTCACCGACCACGGCGTCGACCACGTCGCACTGATGATTGTCTCCGGTGTGGTGACGGCGCTGCCGTTGCTGCTGTTCGCCGCGGCGGCCCAGCGGCTGCCGCTGGTGACGATGGGCCTGTTGTTCTACCTGACCCCGGCAATGCAGCTGACGTGGGGTGTAGTTGTCGGCCATGAACCGATGCCGCCGGTGCGTTGGCTGGGCTTCGCGCTGATCTGGGTGGCGCTGGCGGTGTTCAGCGGGGATGCGTTGTGGCGGACGCGTGTCGATCGGGCCGCCCTCGAATCGTCATACCGGTGAACGGTCATGACACCATTAATTCCAGAAAGGACCCAGTCATGCGGTACTGCCTGTTGATGCACTACCAGGAAGCCGGCGAGGTCGGGCTGACCGAGGAGGACATGGCGCCGGCCATGGAAGCCTTCAATGCCTACGCCGACGACCTGACCGCCGCCGGGGTGCTGATCGACACCGAGGTGCTCGAGCCCGTAGTCGCTTCCACCACAGTGACCGCCCGCAACGGCAAGCCGGAGGTCCAGGACGGGCCGTTCGCGGACAGCAAGGAGAAGCTGGGCGGCATCTTCGTCATCGAGGTCGACAATCTCGACGAGGCGCTGAAGTGGGCGCAACGCAACCCGGCCAACGGCTGGGGTTCGGTCGAAATCCGCCCGGTGGCGCGGACATACGCCGCCGACCGCGGGTGGTACAACCCGTAACCATGCAGCAGCGGGTAGCCGACCTGGTTCGCGACTCCTACGGTCGGCTGCTCGCGGCGCTGGCGGCGCCGAGCCGTGACATCGCCGCCGCCGAGGACGCGCTGGCCGATGCCCTCGAACGTGCGCTGGCCCGCTGGCCCGACGACGGCATACCCGCCAACCCCGAGGGCTGGATTCTCACCGTGGCGCGCAATCGATTGCGCGACATGTGGAAGTCATCCGCCTATCGGATGTCCGAGCCGTTGGACGAAAGTCACGACAGCACAACCGAAGCCGATGACATGCCTGCCATTCCCGACCGGCGGCTGGAGCTGATGCTGGTCTGCGCTCATCCCGCCATCGCCGAAAACATCCGGACACCGCTGATGCTGCAGGCGGTGCTGGGCGTCGAAGCCGCCGCGATTGCGGAGGCTTTCGCGATCGAACCGGCGACCATGGCTCAACGCCTTGTGCGGGCCAAGAAACGTATCCGCGCCGCCGGCATCCCCTTCGCTCTCCCGGAACCTGGTGATCTCGAGCAGCGGCTGCCCGCGGTACTGGAGGCCGTGTACGGCGCGTACGCGATCGACTGGCAGCTGACTCCGCAGGGTGCGCCGATCGAAACCCTGTCCGCGGAGGCGCTGCACCTGGCGCTGGTGCTGGCCGATCTGCTGCCCGGTGAGGCGGAGGTGCTCGGGCTGGCCGCGCTGGTGTGTCTGTCGGAGGCGCGGCGGCCGGCCCGGCGCAGTCCAGACGGCGGGTTCATCCCGCTCGATGAGCAGGACACGGCGCTGTGGGACCGGGCGCTGATCGCCCGCGGGGAGGCGCTGCTGCGCCGTGCCCACCAGTGCGGGCGGCCCGGGCGATTCCAGTACGAGGCGGCGATCCAGTCAGCGCACTGCATCCGGGCCACGCGGGGCGACGTCGACCTAGACGCGCTGCTCAAGCTGCACCGCGCGCTGCTGCGGGTGGCGCCGTCGCTTGGCGCCGCGGTGTCGGCCGCCGTCGTTGAGGGCGAGGTCGACGGACCCGACGCCGGTCTGCGCGCGCTGGACGGGATCGTGGACCCTGCCGTCGAGCGCTTCCAGCCCGCCTGGACCGCCCGCGCGCATCTGCTGGCTGTGGCCGGCCGTGCCGAGGCCGCCGCCAAAGCGTATCGACGGGCCATCGAACTGACCTCTGACCCCGGTGTGTCGGCCTACCTTCTGCGGCGTTTGCTTAACGTGGCTAGTTGACCTCCTACCAGCAATGCCATAGCGTTTGCGCGTGACGAGTTCGGTGCGGCCTCGCGTAGCCGGGCGGGGGCGTCCCGTCGGTGCCGACTCGGCAGAGACGCGGGCTCGTATCCTTCGTGCCGCCTGCGAAATCATCAACGAACGCGGGTATGAGGCGGCGACCTTTCAGGCCATCGCCCACCGTGCCGGCCTCAGCCGCCCGACAATGCATTACTACTTCCACACCAGGGAGCAGATGTACGAGTGCCTCGTCATCGAGGCGTTTTCGCTCATCGCCGACTCCATTGAGCAGGCCAGTCGCGAGGACACCCTGCTAAGACAGCTCTCGACTTTCCTCACCGCATCGCGCCATTTGGAATTCGCGGACCGGTCGCTGATGCGTTTCATCATCACCTGCCGGTTGGATGTGCACAGGAATCCTGGCCTGCTGACCAGCGCCAGTGCCGCGGTTTCCGCGGTGCGTAGGTTCTACGAATCGATCGTCGACGGCGCGATCAAACGACACGAAATTCTCGACGATACCGACTCGGCCGCGGTGGCGAATATGCTGCTCGCCGTGTTCTGGGGGATGGGCTTTTATGCCGGGTTCCTGGACAATTCCAACGACGTTAAGGGTGTTGCCAAGCAACTCTACGGACTCTTCGTCCACGGATTGCTAGACCTGCCGAAGAGTGAGCACTCGCTTTTGATCGACCCGAATGCGCCGGTGAGCGATGCAGTCGACGGCTTCGCCGGCATCTGGCCGGGATTGACGCTGGTCATCGACGTTCCGGCGGGACAGCAGTTCATCGCCGCCAATGCTGCCCAAACGGTGCAGGTCAGGGGCGACTTCACCCGCGAGCGGGTGCGCAGCCTGCTCTATCGCGCATACGGGGTCGAATCGCTGGTCGAGGGCATCGGGCGTTACGACACCCTCGACGCGGCCGCCGTTCCGGCGGTGGAATTAGACGTCATATAGAGGGAAACACCCGATTCCTCGGGGATGCCATCGCAATATCGTCACTTGCGTGGATATGGCGTATTGCCTTTGGTTCGCCGTCTTGGTGGCGGGGCTTGTTACCGCGGGTGTCGTCGCTCAAATTGGCTGGCCAA
>DATARY010000033.1:0-3283 GCA_036263935.1 Mycobacterium sp. | reverse complement strand
ACGCGCAACGGCCCAAAGGGGAATTCCTGTGTGACGGCCTCGTCCCAGCTGAGCCACGAACGCGGGCCGGCAACCAGCTCGTCGACGGGTTCGAAATCGCCATCGCCCAGTGATCGCTGCGCGCTGCGGTGCTGCAGCTGCAGGAAACGCACCACACCGGATATCGAAGTTTCGCCCTGCGGCTGCACGAGCACCTGCGCGGATAGGGTGTCATCCTCGCCTATTCCCGCGTCCTCTGCACCGCGGGGTCCCAGCACACCGAACTGCCAGCGTGACTGGTTCTTTCGCGAGTTCGCGCGATAGGGGTACAGGAGGTATCCCTCGTACAGCACCGCGTCGGCGACGCCGCGGGCGCGATCCCAGTCGGCGCTCATCGGACCTCCCCGCTGGTGCTGGCCGGAAGCAGGGAGGTGATCGCGTCGTCGAAGGACAGCAGCCCGCGAGCAGAACGGTAGGCCGCCAGCGCGTCGATGGTGTCGTGACCCAGGCGCAGCCATCCGGCGCTGGGGTAATGCTGCTGGATCAGGTCACGCCAGACCGACACCGGCATGTCGTATCGGTCCTCGCGGTCCCAGGGCACCTGCTGGACGGCGAAGCCCTTGGCGCCGGGTACGAAAATCGTTCCGCTGAATAGGAATTGCAGCGGAACAGCCCGGTCCCGCAGGGCGTGGAAATACTTCGCCGAGGCCACTTCGAAGTCGTAGGTGCATTCCAACGGCAGGTTCACCTGGGTGGCGCCGCTGAAGCCGGGCACCATCACCGTGGCGTGCTGCCACAGGAATGTGTGCTGCGTGGTGGCCCAGCGTTCGCGCGGACCGAACAGGTCGGTCAGTCCGTCGGCCTCGTCATCGGTGTATCCGCGCCGCAGCGGGTCGATGCGCACCTGACATCGCAGCGCGATCGCGTGGACCGGCTCGTCGCCGACCGCGGCCACTCCAACCCTGGCGGTGAGAAGCGGTGTCACCGCGTAGGGTTCGGGTGCAACATCGAGGACGGCGAACGTCACCTCCGTCATGCGCGATCCGCCTTCGCTTCTCGCTCGCCCGTCATGCGCGATCCGCCTTCGCTTCTCGCTCGCCGGTCATGCGGGTGGCCACCTTGCTCCGATTCCCGACTGCGCCGAAAAACTCGTCCATGTAGGCGCGCACGTCCTGGCCGCCGTCGAAGCCGCGCCACAGCATTCGCAGCCGGCCGACGAACTCGTAACACGCGTCGATCGGCAACAGGTGGCAGTCGGGTGGTTCGGTGTCGTCGTCGGGCACTCGAACGATCAGGGCCTCGGTGTCGTCGGCCAGCATGTCCACCCGCGGGTCGGCGGAGCGGATGTCGTTCCAGGCGGCCATGTCCAGTTCCGACTCCGTAGCGCCCGCAGGCCCGGGGTAGAACGCGACCATTCGGTCGAGCGCGGAGTTGCGGAAGAAAAAGGCCAGCCCGACCGGAATCTGCAGCGCCTGCCAGCGGCGCCGGTCGAGGGCGAAGTCGGGGAATGCCAGATAACGATCGGGCACTGCCCGGTACCGCAGTTCGGCGTGCGTGTCGGTGAAGAGCAGGTAGCAGCCGCGGCACACGCACATCAGTTGTCTGCCTTCGACATTGACCACGTGCTGGTGCTCGTCGGCGATGGCTTCCGAGCACATCTCGCAGCGCTCACCGGGATCCGGGGCCCCGCGGTTGGCGCGGATCCGCGCAAGAACGTCGTAGGCGTTTGCGCTCACGGCGCCACCGCTTCGGCGACCGCCATCGACAGCACACCGTCGCGCACAAGCACAGGTATGGGCTCAAGGTGGCTGTTCGCGTCGACACCTGCGCCGGCGCGGACCGCATCGAAGCCGGCGTCGCAGCGCGGACATCGCAGCACGGTGCCGGTCAGTCGGGTGCCGGCCAACGAGCCCGTGCAATTGGGACACCGGTCGTGGTAGGCGTAGATGTCCTCGCCGACCCGGCAGACCAGCGCGGGTGTGCCTGCCACCAGGAAGCCGCCGACCTCACCCGGTGCGAGCTCGGCGAGCTCCGGGGTCGGCTGCCACGCTGTCGACCGATGCCCGTTGCTGCGCAACCGGGTCAGCAGTGACTCCGCCGGAATGACCCCGGAGCCCGGGTCCGTCTCCGCGGCAGCGACTTCGATGGAGGCGATCTCCGGCGCCGCCGCGCGTACCGCGTCCTCGACCGCCAGTTCCAACGTCACCGCTGACGACGGGCAGCTCTTGCAACTCCCGGCGAACTGCAGGCGGACGGTGTCGCCGTCGACTTCGAGCAGTGAGACATCACCGCCGTGGGAACCCAGGTATGGCCGCACACTGTTGAGCGCGTCCGCAACACGCCTCTCGACGGTGTGTGGATGCAACCCGTGCACCAGCAGTAGGCTTGCCACCAGATCGTCGCCGGTAAACTCCTCTGCGAGTTGGGGATTCGCTGCCACGGCCATGTGTATCATCCGCTCGAGGCCGGCGCCGTAGAGGTCTGTTACCTCACGGACCAGCTGCTCCGCGCGCTCACGCGCAACGGCTCCACCAGCTGCGCTGGCGTCGAGCAGTGTCTGTATCCGATCGCCCGCCGAGCGCCACTGCGCGTCATCCTGGATTTCGTCCGGGCGATGGACCATGGCCTATTCCCCGGTGGGGGATTGGGTGGGAGAGTGGAGTAGCTCCAGGCTCTTCCCCTTCCCCAGGTACATATGCACACCGCACGGCAGGCAGGGGTCGAAGCTGCGGACCGTGCGCATGACGTCGATGCCCTTGAAATTTTCCCTGCCGTTTTCCTCGAAGATCGGCTGGCCCTGGACCGCGTCCTCGTAGGGCCCCGGCGTGCCGTAGCTGTCGCGCGGGTTGGCGTTCCATGGCGTCGGCGGGTAGGGGTGGTAGTTGGCGATCTTGCCGTCGCGGATGACCATGTGGTGGCTCAGCACGCCGCGCACCGCCTCGGTGAAGCCGCAGCCGATGCCCTCGTCTGGTACCTCGAACTTCTCCCAGGTCTTGGTCCGACCGGCCCGGATCTCCACTAATGCCTGTTCGGCGAAGTGCAGCGCGGCGGCCGCGGCGTAGGCCTGGAAGTAGGTGCGAGCCCGATTGCGCTCGATGGTGTTGCTCCACTGGGGAATCTTCCACTCCAGTTCGACCGGTCCATTGAGCGCGGTCTTGGGCAGGTTGATCTTCACGCTGGTACCGGTCGCCTGCACATAGCCGATATCGACCAGGCCGGCCAGGGCGGTCGACCATAGCCGGGCGAGCGGACCGCCGCCGGTGTCCAGCGCTAGGTGATCCTTGCCGTCGAACCAGCGAGGTGA
>DATARY010000034.1:0-29803 GCA_036263935.1 Mycobacterium sp. | reverse complement strand
CACGGCGGCAGGCAGGACCAACGACGTCACAACCTCATTGTGCGCATTGTGCTCAGAACTGCAGGGCGGTAAACCGCCAATCCAGCACCTGCCGGTCCGGCTCACCGGTCGCATAGACACGTGATCGCAGCGTCAGCACGCCGCCGCGGCCGTCCGCCAGCGGTTCCGCGCCGTCCACGTGCAACTCGCTGTAGAGCGTGTCGCCCTCGCGCACCGGGCCGGTGTGATCGCACGACTGCCAGCCCAGCACGGTCACCAGGTTGGGCAGCAGCCGGGTCGCCTGCGCCAACGCCAACCCGATCGTATGCCCACCATAGACAAGGCGCTGTCCGCCAGCGGTACCGCGCCGTCCACGTGCAATTCGCTGTAGAGCGTGTCGCCCTCGCGCACCGGGCCGGTGTGATCGCACGACTGCCAGGAAAGCACGGTCACCAGGTTGGGCAGCAGCCGGGTCGCCTGCGCCAACGCCAACCCGATCGTATGCCCGCCATAGACAAGGCGCTGCCCGCCAGCGCGCCAATCATGGTGTGTGGCAGCGATATTCAGGGTGAGCCGAGCCAGTTCGGGGGCGCTGCTCACCACGTCGGCGGTGCTGTGCAGCGCGGTGCCTGCAATGGCGGGGTCGAATCCCGCGCCGGTTACCCTCTTGCGGTACGCGTGGGCGTCCCACTCTGCGGTGGGGTCGGGTACCGCGATCGCGTCGGCGCCGACGGTGGACAGGTCGTCGGTGTGACCGGTCTCGCGTTCGGCGCTCAGTGGGAGCATCGCGCAGCGGTAGAAATCGAGCACCAACCGGCCGACGTCGTCGACAGTGGTCATCCGCAGCGCCGCCAGCCCGGTCGGGGCGCGGCCGGGCTTGGCCGCGTTCTGCTTCAGCCCGACCACCTCGGTGCGGGTGAACAGCGTGTCGCCGATGACCGGGAAGCGGTGGAAGATCAGCCCGCGGTAGAACAGGTTGGCCTTTACCCGCTGCGTGACCAGCGTCGACTGCCCGATCGCGACGTCACACACCAGGGCCGGGTGCACCAGTGGTGCGGTCGCTCCCGTCACGGCTAGCGCCAGCTCGGCGTCCAGCGCCAGGCGCAGGCGATCGCCCAGGATCGACTGGTGCACGGCCGCGGCTCCGGCCGTCAGGGTCATCGAGGGCGCCACGTCGAAGACCTCGCCGACTTCGAGATCGTCGAAGTAGGGGCCGCCCGTCACAGCGGACATGTTGTCATTATGCCGAACAAAGTGTCAATATGGCCGTACATTTCGTGGTTGGGGTGAGCATGCGGCTGAATGACGAAGAAACCATGCTGGTCGAGACCGTGCGGGCGTTCATCGACCGCGAGGTCAAGCCGACCGTTCGCGAGGTCGAACACGCCAACGCATACCCGGATGTGTGGATCGAGCAGATGAAGCGCATCGGCATCTACGGCTTGGCGGTCCCGGAAGAATACGGCGGCTCGCCGGTGTCGATGCCGTGCTACGTGCTGGTCACCCAGGAGCTGTCGCGGGGGTGGATGAGCCTCGCAGGCGCGATGGGTGGCCACACCGTCGTCGCCAAGCTGCTGACGCTGTTCGGCACCGAGGAGCAGAAGCGCACGTACCTGCCTGCGATGGCGACCGGCGAACTACGCGCGACGATGGCGCTGACCGAGCCCGGCGGCGGCTCGGACCTGCAGAACATGAAGACAACGGCGTTGCGCGAGGGCGATGAGCTCGTTATCACTGGATCCAAGACGTGGATCAGCAACGCACGCCGGTCGGGTCTGATCGCGCTGTTGTGCAAGACCGACCCTGGGGCCAAGCCTGCGCACAAGGGGATTTCGGTGGTGCTCGTCGGGCACGGTGATGGTCTGACGGTGTCGCGGGACCTGCCCAAGCTCGGCTACAATGGCGTGGAATCGTGCGAGCTGGCGTTCGAGGACTGCCGGGTGCCGGTGTCGGCGGTGCTGGGCGGCGAGCCCGGCAAGGGCTTCGCGCAAATGATGAAAGGCCTTGAGACGGGCCGTATTCAGGTGGCGTCGCGGGCGCTCGGGGTGGCGACGGCCGCGCTGCAGGATGCACTTCGCTACGCGCAGGACCGCGAGAGCTTCGGACAGCCGATCTGGAAGCACCAGGCCGTTGGCCACTACCTGGCCGACATGGCGACCAAGCTGACCGCAGCGCGCCAGCTGACCCTGTACGCCGCCGAACGCTATGACAGCGGCGAGCGCTGCGACATGGAAGCCGGCATGGCCAAGCTGTTCGCCTCCGAGGTAGCGATGGAAATCGCTCTCGATGCCGTCCGCATTCACGGCGGCTACGGGTATTCCACCGAGTTCGACGTCGAACGCTACTTCCGGGATGCGCCGCTGATGATCGTCGGTGAGGGCACCAACGAGATCCAGCGCAACGTGATCGCCGCGCAGCTCGTGGCGCGCGGCGGGATCTGATGAAGGCAGAGCCGGCGTACCAGACGCTCCGCGAACGGCTGCGCGACGAGATCGCAGCGGGCCAGTACCGCGACGGCGCCCGGCTGCCGACCGAATCCGAACTTGTCGCGCGCCATGGTCTGTCGCGCCAGACGGTGCGTCGTGCGTTTCAGGATCTTGTCGCCGATGGCGTGGTGTACCGAGTTCCCGGCCGCGGCACCTACGCCAGCGAGTCGGGGGGGCGATATCTGCGGCAGCTGGGGTCGATCGAGGACCTGATGAGCCTGTCTGACGACACCACGATGGAGGTGCTGGCCGGATTGCGCCGCCGGGTGGACGTCGAGTCGGCGAGCAGGCTACGACTCGACGACGACGTCGTGTACTCGGTCGCGTTCAGGCGACTGCACGACGGAATTCCGTTCGTGCTGACCACGGTTCATCTGGTGCCCTCGGTCGCCCAGCCGGTCCTGACATCCCCGAATCTGGCCGACGGTGCGGTCGGCACTCACACCGTCATCGGGCTGATCGAGCCGCATCTCGCCGAACCGATCGCCGAAGCGGCGCAATCGATCACGGTCGCCGCGGCCGGCGCTGTCGTCGCCGACGCGGTCGGTTGCGAGCCCGGCCATCCGATGCTGCGGGTCGATCGGCTGTATTCCGATACGACGGGGCGGCCCGTCGAGTTGTCGGTCAGTCACTTCCTGCCCGAGCAGTACACCTACCGGGTGACGTTGCGCAGGTCCGGCTGAGCCGACCGGGGGACGAATACAGTGAAGTCGTGTGGCGCCGGCGAGCAGACGGGTTCGATCGGGTGGCTTCCACGGTGGCGGACCTCGATCTTCCCCCCGCCGTGTTCAAGACGTGTCCGTGGCAACCGCGGGAGCTCATTGAGACCGGTTTGCGGCAGTGGCTGCGGTGTTGTGCACCCGCGCTGCGGGACAAGCAGATGATCGGGATGCCATCACATGCGGTGGACGAAGCCTGGCACGGCTTCATCCTTTGCACCGCACGGTATTCGGCGTTCTGCAAACAGGCCTACGACGAGTTTCTGCATCACCATCCGGAGGGCGGCGACCTCGGTGGTTCCATGGACGAGCAGCTTCGCAGGACGGTCATCGCCTGGTCGCTGGTCGCCAAACCCGGCGAGCAGTGCGTGCTATGGGATCTGGACGAACGCGTCGGCGTCGAGCAGCCATGGGGCATCGATCGGACCAGGGTCGCGGCGATCGAGGCCGCCGTCGGAGAAGTCAGTTCGTAATCTCATCGACCAGGCCCCACCGCAGCGCCGTCGGCGCGTCGATCGTGCGGCCCGACAGCACCAGATACGCCGTCCGCCATCGGCCGATGCGCCGGGAGATGCTGACGGTTCCGCCCGCGCCGGGGATCAAGCCGAGGCTCAACTCCGGCAGCCCCAGCACCGTGTCCGGATGCGCCCGCACCCACCCGCAGTAGGCGGCCATCTCCAACCCGCTGCCCAGCACCCGGCCGTGTACCTCGGCGCGGCAAGCGCGCCCCAGTCGGGCCGTCAACTCGTCGAGCACGAGCGCAGGGCTGTGCCGGGTGCGCGCGAGATGCGCGCTCGCGGGGTCGGCGAAGGTCCCGAATTCGGCGAGATCGCCTCCGCTGCAGAAGGACGGGCCATTGCCGGACAACACGACTTCGTTGATCGACGGGTCGAGGCGCGCCACTTCGAGCGCCTCAAGCAGCGCGGCGCGGGCGTCGGTGGAAAACGCGTTGTGCCGTTGTGGTCGGTTGAACCGGATGTTCAGGCGGTGGCCGTCGCGGTCGGCCTGCACGGGCTCGGGGATGTGTGCGACTGTGGCCGGTCCGCGCTGGGCCAGCCAGCCCGCGAACTCCGGCCCGGACTGCAGAGTCGAGTACGCGAGCGACTCGGTGATGACGCCCGCGAAGGCGGGGGCCTTCGGATCGACGGCGCGCAGGACGTCATCGCAGACGGCCGCGGCCTGCGGCCAGCGTTGGCACCGTTCGGTGAGCTCGGCCACCGCTTCGGGCACCGACGGGACCGTGACGACGCGGCGGTCGTCGCACTCCTGCTCGGTCAGCGTGAAAGTCGCGTCGTCTGACGGCGATCCGACGGCGACGACAACACCACCCGCAAGCTCGACTGTCACGAGTACTTCTTTATCAGCTCCTGCTTGTACAGCTTGCCGGTATCGGTGCGCGGCAACTGCGCCTCGAATGAGATCGACCGTGGACACTTGTAGTGCGCCAATCGATCCCGCAGCCAGTCCAGCAGCGCGTCGCCGAACTCGTCGGTGGCGTCGGCGGGGTCGATCGCTTGAACGACACCCTTGACCGTTTGGCCCATTTCGTCGTCAGGGATGCCGAACACCGCGGCGTCCATCACCTTCGGATGGGTCACGAGCATGTTCTCGGCTTCCTGCGGGTAGATGTTCACCCCGCCGGAGATGATCATGTGATGTCGCCGGTCGGTCAGGTAGAGGTACCCCTCTTCATCGAGATAGCCGATGTCGCCGACGGTTTTCCAGCCATGCTTGTCGCGTGATTTGGCGGTCTTGTCCGGGTCGTTGAGGTACTCGAAGTCGAAGCCGCCCTCGAAGTAGATCTCCCCGGCTTCGCCCGGGGGCAGCTCGTTGCCATCCTCGTCGAGGATGTGCAGCCCGCCCATCATCGGCTTGCCGACCGAGCCGGGGTGCGCCAGCCAGTCTTCGGCGGTGATCAGGGTCGACCCGATCGCCTCGGAGGACGCGTAGTACTCGTCGACGATCGGCCCCCACCAGTCCATCATCTGCTTCTTGATCTCGACGGGGCACGGCGCCGCCGCGTGCATCACGCGCTTCAGGGTGGAAAGGTCGTACGAACGGCGGACGGGCTCAGGCAGTTTCAGCATCCGGACGAACATCGCCGGGACGAACTGGCCATGGGTGACGCGGTGACGCTGGATCGCGTCGAGACAGCCCTCGGCGTCGAACTTCTCCATTACCACTGTGGTGATGCCGGCACTGTGAATCGTCATCGACCACACCGACGGCGCGGTGTGATACAGCGGCGCCGGGCTGAGGTAGACGGCCTCGGGATCCAGCCAGAAGCCGACCAAACCTGACATCATCCCGGGCACCTCGGCCGGGGGCAGGTGCGGCAGCTCCCGCTTGATGCCCTTCGGGCGGCCGGTGGTTCCCGACGAGTACTGCAGCAGGTCGCCTTCGATCTCGTCGTCGATCGGCGTATCCGGTTGATCAGCAACACATTCGGGGTAGCGGTACCAGCCTTCCAGGTCGCTCGCCGACGCTTCGGCTCCGTCGGCAATGAGTCGCAAGTCGGGGCGGGTGTGCTCGACGAGGTTCTCACACGTCTTTCGCAGAGCCGCGGAGCCGATGATGGCCTTGGCGGTGCTGTTCTCGATGATGTACGCGGCTTCTGCCGCGGTGAGGTGGGTGTTGATCGGGACGTAGTACAGACCGCAGCGGCGCGCCGCCCACATGACGGCGTGGAAGTGCGCGTTGTTCTCCATCAGGATGGCGACGACGTCGCCCTCGCGAAGACCGTGCTTGCGGAAGAAGTGCGCCAGGCGGTTGGCCCGCGCCTCGAGCTCGGCGAATGTCAGCACCGTGCCCGACGGATGGAGGATAACGGCGGGCTTGTCGGGATTGGCGGCGGCGTGCTCGCGAATCTGCATGGGCCGACTTTACGACGCCCGGATTTGACAGGTGTCAAGAGGTCTCGCGCTGGCCGACGCACCCGTCAGTCAGCTTCGGCGAGGCGGTGCTTCAGTCGGCTTCGGCGAGGCGGTGCTTCAGCGCGTCGAACTCGTCCTTGATGCCTGTCGGCAGCTTCTCGCCGACGAACTCGAACCACTCCTCGATCTGTGGCAGCTCCTCGCGCCACTCGGCGGGGTTCACCGCCAGCGCGGCGTTCACGTCCGCGGCGTCGACGTCGAGGCCCTCCAGGTCCAGGTCCTCGGCGCTGGGCACCGTGCCGATCGGCGTCGTCTTGCCGCCGGCCTTCTGCTCGATGCGCTCGATGATCCACTTCATCACCCGGCTGTTCTCACCGAAGCCCGGCCACAGGAAGCGGCCGTCGTCGCCGCGGCGGAACCAGTTGACGAAGAAGATCTTTGGCATCTTGGACTCGTCGGAGTTCTTGCCGATGTCGATCCAGTGCGCGAAGTAGTCGCCAACGTTGTAGCCGAGGAACGGCAGCATCGCCATCGGGTCGCGGCGAACCGTGCCGACCTTGCCCTCGGCGGCCGCGGTCTGCTCGCTTCCCATCGTCGCGCCGATGAACACCCCGTGCTGCCAATCGCGGGCCTGCGTCACCAGCGGCACCGTTGTCTTGCGCCGAGCCCCGAACAGGATCGCCGAGATCGGCACGCCTTGTGGGTCGTCCCACTCGGGGGCCAGTGTCGGGCACTGCGACATCGGGGTGCAGTACCGCGAGTTCGGGTGGGCCGCCGTCTCGTCCGAGTCGGGCGTCCAGTCGCGGCCCTTCCAGTCGATGAGGTGCTTCGGGTCGCCCTCCAGGCCTTCCCACCACACGTCACCGTCGTCGGTCAGCGCGACGTTGGTGAAAACGGTGTTGCCGGCCGCGATCGTCTTCATCGCGTTGGGGTTGGACTTCCAGTTGGTACCCGGCGCGACTCCGAAGAATCCGAACTCGGGGTTGACGGCGTAGAGCCGGCCGTCCTTGCCGAACCTCATCCAGGCGATGTCGTCGCCGACGGTCTCCGCGCGCCAGCCGGGGATGGTCGGCTGCAGCATGGCGAGGTTCGTCTTGCCACACGCCGACGGGAACGCCGCCACGACGAAGTACGCCTTGTTCTCCGGCGAGATCAGCTTGAGGATCAGCATGTGCTCGGCGAGCCAGCCCTCGTCGTGGGCCATCGCCGAGGCGATCCGCAGCGAGTAGCACTTCTTGCCGAGCAGCGCGTTGCCGCCGTAGCCGGAGCCGTAGCTCCAGATCTCACGGGTCTCGGGGAAGTGGGTGATGTACTTCGTCTCGTTGCACGGCCACGGCACATCCTTCTGGCCCGGTTCCAGCGGCGCACCGATCGAATGCAGCGCCTTGACGAAGAAGCCGTCGTCGCCCATCTTCTCCAGCGCCGCGGTGCCCATCCGGGTCATCGTGCGCATCGACACGACGACGTACTCCGAATCGGTGATCTCGACACCGAGCTTGGGATCCTCGGCGCCCAGCGGACCCATGCAGAAGGGGACGACCCACATGGTCCGGCCGCGCATGCAGCCGCGGTACAGGTCGGTCATGATCGACCGCATCTCGGTCGGATCCATCCAATTGTTGGTCGGGCCGGCGTCGATCTCCCGCTCGGAACAGATAAAGGTGCGCGATTCCACGCGCGCTACGTCGGACGGGTCGGACAGCGCGAGGTAGGAGTTCGGCAGCTTCTCGTCGTTCAGCCGTATGAAGGTGCCCGCCTCGACCAGCTGGGTGCACAGCCGATCGAATTCTTCCTCGGATCCGTCGGCAAACGCGACCCGATCGGGCTCTGTCAGTTCGGCGACCTGCTGGACCCAGGCGAGCAGCCCATTATGTTTAGTCGGTGCGGTGTCCAGACCTGGAATGGTCGCTGCGGTCATCAAAGTCTCCTGCGTAGTTTTCTGCGAGAACGCCAGCCCCGACGCCCACGGTCGTCCCTAGTACTGAGGTTAACGTCCGTGACATACTTGCGGTAAACCAGGAGCATGTCCGATCACTCACAGGAACGATTCAGAGAGTCTTTCCTGGGCATGTTTATCGATTCAGCTGCGCCGCTATCTTGATTCGTCGAATAGCTTTTTGGTCTTTTGGTCGGCCTCGGCTCCGTCTCGGGCTTCGGGTCTCTGGCTTCGGCGAGTGCCGCCGTACAGCTCCGCTCGGACGGCGTCGAGCGCCTGTTGCAGCGGTGGAAGTCGCCGGTCCCGCACGGTGGCGGCCCGTGCCGTCGAGATCGCATGCTCTCGCAGCTCCGCGTCGATCTCAGCGACGCGATCCTCGGCCGTCGCGGTCTCGCGTTCATCTCGGGCGGCCAGGTCCGACGTGAGCGCCGATTCAGCGGCCAGCACCCTGGTGACCACACGCTCCTCGACGGCCGCCCGCAACGACGACGTGACGTCGGTGACCCATCGGTCCAGCACGGCACGGTCGTGCCGCAGCCCGCGGATGCGCACCGCCCATAAAGTGAGCACGAGGCCGACCAGCCCACCGGCGATGGTCAGCTGCGGCGCGAGGCCGGCAAACAACCGCGTCACGACGAGCGCCACCCCGAGCCCGAAGCCCGCGCCGAGGATCATCATCAGCGGTGTTTCCAACCGCCGCGACTTCAGCGGCGGCTCAGACACCTCGGGAACCGCAGGTGGCGACGGCACGGGCGGTGCGGACAGCTCAAGTTCCTCGGCGGCATCGCCCAGATGTGTTGTGATGCCCTCGTCGACCTCGTCGACGACTTCGCCGGCCCTGCTTCGCACGTACGGCTCGAACTTGCTCAGCCGGCGGCGGCTCATTCCGGAGACGTCCTCCTGCAGCTCGGCACGCACCGAGGTGCAGCGACTTCGTGCGAAATTGGTCAGCTGTGTTCGGGCCTGCTGGATCTGGCTGCGCAGCGCGATCGTACGTTCGGTCTTCGACAGCCCACGCCCGCGCTCGATGTCCTCGCGGGTCCTGCGCAGCGCGCTCACCCGCGCCTGGCGGCCGGTTCCTGCGGCGTCGGCCTCGTACCGACCGATCACGGTCTGCAACCGAGCCTCCCAGGCGCGCAACCGATTCCGGCGCTTCACGTCCGGGTCGGCCAGCCGCTGCCGGAGCAGTCCAACAACCTCGTCGAGCCGCACATCGCCGAGATCCGGCGCCGCGGCCGCCCCCACCCACTGCACATGCTGGTATCGGGGCGCACGCGCCGCCAACAACGCGCGGTCGGTGGCCAGCACCTCGCGCCAGTTGCGGTGCGCGTCGATCTTCGACACCACGCCAACCACCAGATCGGTGTAGTTGGCCGCGAGATCGATTAGCGCACAATCGGATTCGGTGAGCGGGGTGATCGCGGACACCACGAACACCACCGCCGCCGGTGCGTTGCCGGCACCGAGCTCATCGGCCTCGACGAACGCATGCTCGGGCATCCGGTCCAGCAGCGCGGCGACCAGGCTCGTCGTGCCTGCCAGCCACGGGCCGGTCACCAGCACGACGTCGCGGCTCTCCACACCCGGTGAGGTCAGGCCGGGGTCGATAGCCACCACCATGGCGTCCGCGGCCGCAATCGGGTCGCTCACTGCACGCGCCCAAGTAACCGCAGCGAGCCTCGGCAGATGTCGATGCGCACCCAGACGGCGGTCAGTGCGGCGACCGAACCGCGACCGACCCCGTCGCGAACGCGCACCGCAACGCGCAGCGGGGCGGCAATATGCCGGATGATCGGCAACAACCGCGAATTACGGCTCTGCTCAGCGAATTGCGTCAACGCATCGACCAAAATCTGGCGGCCTTCCGTTATCAACACGCGAGTAGAACTCGATTCCCATCACGATGTTGGCACGCGCGCGAGCGATTGTTCTGGGTACCCACAGGCCAGCTCCTGTACCAGCGGAAGGCAACTGTTGGGTATCAATCTGTACCACGATGCGGGTACTTCGGTGCCGATGAGCGACCATGGACGGATGCATTCACGCGCGCCCGATGCCGCCGGCTGTCCGGCTTCGGGCGACGCACCCGCCACGCAGCATCTGCACCCCCGGGTGACCAGCTTCCGCACCCGGCGGTCGACGCTGTCCGGCGGTCAGCAGACGACGTGGGAGCGGCGGTGGCCCGAGCTGGGCATGTACGCCCGCGACGCCGAAGGTCCGGCGCCCCTGCTGGACACCGTGGCATGGTTCGGCAGAAGGGCGCCGGTGGTGTTGGAGATCGGCTGCGGAGGGGGCACGTCGACATTGGCGATGGCGCAGGGCGAACCGCACATCGACGTGGTCGCGGTTGAGGTGTACCGGCGCGGTTTGGCCCAGCTGCTCAGCGCCGTCGACCGCGAAGGCGTCACCAACATCCGGCTGATCCGCGGCGACGGTGTCGATGTGCTCGAGCACGTGTTCGGGCCGGATTCGCTGACCGGGGTCCGGATCTTCTTCCCGGACCCCTGGCCCAAGACGCGGCATCACAAACGCAGGCTGCTGCAGCCGTCCACGGTCGCCCTGATCGCCGACCGCCTGGTGCCGGGCGGAGTGCTGCACGCCGCGACCGACCACATCGGATACGCGGAACAGATCGCGGAGGTCGGTGACGCCGAACCGCGGTTGCGCCGCATCACCGAGGAAGCCGGCGCACTGCCGATATGCGTGAAACGCCCCGTCACGAAGTACGAAGGAAAGGCCCACCACGCCGGCACCGCGGTCGCCGAACTGCTCTGGGAGAAGTTGCGATGAGCCTCACCGAAGACATCCGACATATAGATATGACAGAGCCGCCGCCCCCGGAGGTTCACACCGAGCCCACCGCCCGGGTGTTGCTGGTGTGGGACGCGCCCAACCTCGACATGGGCCTTGGATCGATCCTCGGCGGTCGGCCCACCGCCGCCCACCGGCCACGGTTCGACGCACTGGGCCGGTGGCTGCTCACCCGCACCGCCGAGCTGTCCGCGGCGCGCCCCGACCTCTCGCTGGAGCCCGAAGCTACCGTCTTCACCAACATCGCCTCAGGTAGCGCCGATGTGGTTCGACCCTGGGTGGAGGCGTTGCGTAACGTGGGCTTCGCCGTCTTCGCGAAGCCGAAGATCGACGAAGACAGCGACGTCGATAGCGACATGCTCAATCACATCGCTCTTCGACGCAGCGAGGGTTTGGCCAGCGTGCTGGTCGCCTCCGCCGACGGGCAGGCCTTCAAGCAGCCGTTGGAGGATATTGCCCGGGAGGGTACCCCCGTTCAGGTGCTCGGATTTCGCGAACATGCCAGTTGGGCGTTAGCGTCGGATAGTTTGGAGTTCGTCGACCTGGAGGACATTCCTGGTGTTTTCCGGGAGCCGCTACCGCGAATCGGCCTAGATTCGCTGCCCGAGCAGGGGGCTTGGCTGCAGCCTTTCCGGCCGTTGTCCTCGCTCCTGACCTCGCGCGTCTGACAACTCCACATGCGCAGCTCGCCAAGGATTTAGGTAAGGAGAATACGTGTTCGCCTGGTGGGGTCGAACGGTGTACCGATTCCGATACATAGTGATCGGTGTCATGGTCGCACTGTGCCTGGGTGGCGGCGTGTTTGGGATCAGCCTCGGCAACCACGTCACCCAGAGCGGCTTCTACGACGACGGCAGCCAGTCCGTTCACGCGTCCGTGATCGCCGACCAGACGTACGGCCGCGACACCTCGGGCCACATCATCGCGATCTACCAGGCTCCCGACGGCAAGACCGTCGACGACCCGGCATTCAAGAAGAAGATCCTGGACAACCTGGCCCAGGTCGAGAAGGACCATCCCGACGAGATCCTGCGCTCGATCGGCTACTTCAAGAGCCCCGACGTGCTGAAGAACATGGCCGACGGGGACAAACAGCACGCGTTCATGTCGGTCCAGCTCAAGGGCGACAACGACGACGTGATCCTGAACAACTACAAGAAGGTCAAGGACGACCTGCTCAAGGTCCGCGACGACGGCGTCAACATCAAGCTCGCCGGCCTGCAACCGTTGGCGGCCGAGCTGACCGGCACCATCGGCGATGACCAGAGGCGCGCCGAGGTCGCGGCCATCCCCCTCGTCGCGGTGGTGTTGTTCTTCGTGTTCGGCGGCGTGGTCGCCGCCGCCCTGCCGGCCATCATCGGCGGGCTGGCCATCGCGGGCTCATTGGGCATCATGCGCCTGATCGCCGAGTTCACCCCCGTGCACTTCTTCGCCCAGCCGGTGGTGACCCTGATGGGTCTCGGTATCGCGATCGACTACGGCCTGTTCATGGTCAGCCGCTTCCGCGAGGAGATCGCCGAGGGCTACGACACCGAGGCCGCTGTGCGACGGACGGTGATGACCTCGGGCCGGACGATCATGTTCTCTGCGGTGATCCTGGTGGCCTCGTCGGTACCGCTGCTGCTGTTCCCGCAGGGTTTCCTCAAGTCGATCACCTACGCGATCATCGCCTCGGTCATGCTCTCAGCGATCCTGTCGATCTCCGTGCTGGCGGGAGCACTGGCGATCCTCGGCCCGAACGTCGACGCGCTCGGCGTGCGCACGCTGCTGCGGGTTCCGTTCCTCCGTAACTGGAAGCCGATGAATTGGTGGCTCAACTTCCTGGCCGAGAAGACCCAGAAGACCAAGACTCGCGAAGAGGTCGAGAAGGGCTTCTGGGGCAAGCTCGTCAACCGCGTGATGAAGCGGCCTGCCGCGTTCGCGGTTCCCATCGTCATCGTCATGATCTTGCTCATCATCCCGCTGGGCCAGTTGGCCCTTGGCGGCATCAGCGAGAAGTATCTGCCGCCCGACAACGCGGTTCGCCTCGCGCAGGAGGAGTTCGACAAGATCTTCCCCGGTTTCCGCACCGAACCGATAACCGTGGTGATCGAGAGCGACAACGGCCAACCGGTCACCGATCAGCAGATCGCCGAGGTACGCAACAAGGCGCTGTCGATTCCCGGTTTCATCGATCCCGACAACGACCCGTCGAAGATGTGGCAGGAACGCCCCTACCTGGATGGCGCCTCGAAGAACCCGGACGTCCGGGTGATCCAGAACGGGCTGGTGAACCGCAACGATGCGGCCAAGAAGATCTCCGATCTCCGAGCAATCACCCCGCCACGCGGGCTGACCGTGTCGGTGGGCGGCACCCCGGCGCTGGAGCAGGACAGCATCCATAGCCTGTTCGCGAAGCTGCCGCTGATGGTTGTGGTGCTGATCATCACGACAACGATCCTGATGTTCCTGGCATTCGGGTCGGTGGTGCTGCCGATCAAGGCCGCGGTGATGAGTGCACTCACCCTCGGATCGACGATGGGCATTCTGACGTGGATGTTCGTCGAGGGGCACGGCGCGGGGCTGTTGAACTACACGCCGCAGCCGTTGATGGCGCCGATGATCGGTCTAATCATTGCGGTGATCTGGGGTCTGTCCACCGACTACGAGGTGTTCCTGGTGTCCCGGATGGTGGAGGCCCGCGAGCGCGGTATGTCCACCGCTGAGGCCATCCGAATCGGTACGGCGACGACCGGGCGGTTGATCACCGGGGCCGCGTTGATCCTGGCGGTCGTCGCGGGCGCGTTCGTGTTCTCCGACCTGGTGATGATGAAGTACCTGGCATTCGGCCTGCTCATCGCGTTGTTGCTGGACGCGACCATTGTGCGGATGTTCCTGGTTCCGGCGATCATGAAGCTGCTTGGCGACGACTGCTGGTGGGCGCCACGCTGGATGAAACGCATCCAGGAACGCCTGGGGCTCGGCGAGACCGAGCTGCCCGACGAGCGCAAGCGTCCCGCTGTCCGTGCGCCGGATGAAGCGTTGGTCGGCGCCGGCGGGCCTGCGCCGCGACCTCGACCGCCACACGACCCGACGCATCCGGCATCTTCGCGGCCGGGCGCGACGACGCGCATCGCAACGCCGCCGCGAGCCAACGGCCCGTCGGCCACGGGCACGACCCGCATTCCGACTGCGCGCCCTCCGGCTGACGAGCCGCAGACCACGCGGCTGTCGATCGCCAAGGACGTGGTCCGCAATGCGGTGAGCAACGCCGCGGGGGCCGCGCAGCGGGCCTACCGGGGCACGCACCCGACACCTCCGCCGGCCCCGCCCCCGCCGCGCGAAGACCGCGAAATCGAGTCGTGGCTGGGCGAATTGCGCGGAACGGGTGGTGGCGGCGGTATGGGACCGCCGGGTGGTGGCGGCGGTATGGGACCGCCGGCGGACGTCACCCGTGCGATTCCCACCCAGCGTCGGAAGCAACCGCCCGCACAGGAGCCGCCCACGACGGCGATTCCCACCCTGGGGACCCCGCCGGATGGCAGGGGACGTCCGCGGCAGCAGGATCCAGAGGCGACCGAGAAGATCAACACGCGCGACGATGAGGAGCGCAAGCGCCGCGGCGGCGGGGTGAGCGCGCAGGATCTACTGCGCCGCGAGGGCCGGCTCTAGTCTTCGGCTCTAGTCTTCGGCGACGTGCGTAACGCAGTGGCGCGAATTCCGAGGCGTTGTCGCCATGGCGTTACGTCCGGCGAGCCCGGGCCGCGGCCACGCGGCGAATGATGTCGGCCTCGGTGTCTCGTGCGGTCACTCGTATGTCGATCCAGCCGAGCTCCATCACATCCTCGAACCTTCGGATGTCTTTGGTGAACTGTCCGGGGTTTGTCCGGTGATGGTCGCCCTCGTACTCGGCAGCGACTTTGATCTCTTCCCAGCCCATATCGAGTTCGGCGACCAGCACACCGTATTCGTTGTAGACCGGGATTTGGGTCTGCGGTCGCGGGAAGCCCGCCCGAATCAGAAGCAGCCGCAGCCTCGTCTCCTGAGGCGACTCCGCGCCCGGATCGACAAGATCCAATACAACGCGGGCATTCCGGATTCCATGGCGGCCACCGTACCGATCTACGAGGAGCTCGACGTCGGACATCTTGAGATCGGTCGCGCGAGCCAGAGCGTCGACGGCAGCAACTGCCGCGTCGACCGGATATCGGCACGCCAGGTCGAGCGCGGTGCGTGCAGGAGTCGTCACTCGCATGCCGTCGATGACGCAGATTTCGTCGTCTTGGATTCGGTCCGCCCACGCCCTGATTCCACGCGTTGGTCGGCGGTTGGTGTCGATGATCGTGGCAGGTCGTGCCGGGTCGATCCAGTGGGAGCCGTGCAACGCCGAGGCCGAGAAGCCCGCCAGGATGCCACGCCGCTTGGATCTCAGCCAGCTGGCTTTCGCCCGCACGACAGGTGAGATCGAGGTGTGCCTTGCGACGTACACATCCCGGTGCAGCGCGACGAAGCCACGCCTCAACGCATGTCGCGTCAGTGCTCCCGCCGCAACCGCTTCACTGCCGATGAAGGGCCGATCCATGGCGGGAGTGTGCCGCGGTCCACCGACATCTCCGCGCCTGTAACGCGATGGCGGGAATCGGTCGGGGATCCCGACACGGCGTTACATCCGTCGGTCGTCACCCGGGCGCTTCGTCGGCTTCGGCCTTGAGGATCGGTGCGTCGTGGGCCTTCAATTCGGCTTCTTCGGCGTCCGGGTCATGGGCGAGCAGCACCCGCACCGCGCTGTTGAGGAACGCGATGGTCGGCACCGCCAGCAGTGCGCCGACGATGCCCGCGAGCACGCCGCCGGCGGCGATGCCCAGCACGACGGCCAGCGGGTGGATCGACACCGCGCGGCCCATCACCAGCGGCTGCAGGACATGGCCCTCGAGTTGTTGCACCGCGATGATCAGGCCCAGCGTGACCAACGCGATGATCCACCCCTTCGCGATCAAAGCGACGACCACCGCGAGAGACCCGGCGATCACGGCACCGACCAGCGGGATGAACGCGCCGAGGAACACCAACGACGCCAGCGGCAGAGCCAGCGGCACGCCAATGATCGCGAGGCCGGTGCCGATCCCGATCGCATCGACGAGCGCGACCAGGCAAGTCGCGCGCACGTAGCCGATCAGGGAGCGAAACCCGGCCCGGCCGGCGTCGCGGACGCGCTCGCGAGTGTTCACCGGGAAGATCTTGGTGACATACATGAAGATGTTGCGCCCACCGTGCAGGACAAAGATCAGGGTGAACAGCACGAGCAGCGCCCCTGTGATGATCTCCGTCAGGGTGGTCGCCGTCGACAACGCCCCGCTTGTCAACTTCTCCTGGTTGTGTTGCAGCGCGTCGATCGCCGACTTCTTGGCCTGGTCGATCTCGTCGAGGCTGATCCCCAGCGGCCCGTGCTGCAGCCAGTTGCTCACGCCCTCGATGCTCGCGGTCACCTGTTTGGCCAACCCCGGTACACCCTGGATGAACTGGACGATCACGAACGCCAGAATTCCGCCGACGATCGCGATGCCGCCGAGCAACACCAACGTCACCGCGATGCCGCGCGGGAGGAAGAGCCGGTCCAGGAAGTCGACCACGGGTAGCAACAACGCGGTCAGCATCGTCGCCAACGCCACGGGCACCACGATGACCTCGAGCTTCTTGGCGATCCACAGCAGCGCAACAACGGCGGCGAGGATGACCAGCAGCCGCCACGCCCATGCGGCCGTCTTGCGCACGAGGGGTGTTACGGCTTGGTCGGCAGGGGAGTCAACGGAGGGGCCCTGGGGCATGCCGGTAGCGTAGCGGCGGCGGATCTTCGGAATCGGCCTCGGCGCGCCCGCGCGCGCCACGTCTTCGTGGCAGAAGCACCGCTACCCTGAGGGCGTGTCGCATGACGCGCCCGTAAGCAATGCTCGCAGCGAGGAGCGGCCTACACGGGGCAAATACCGGTGGCTTCGGTGGGTCCTCATCGCCGTCGCTTGCGTCGTGTTGACCGTCGAAATCGTCCTCGTATGGGATCAGCTGGCCAAGGCGTGGAAGAGCCTGTACACGGCCAAGTGGTGGTGGGTGCTGGCGGCCGCCGCCGCCGCGATGGCGTCCATGCACAGCTTCGCCCAGATCCAGCGCACGCTTCTGCGGTCGGCGGGGGTGCGTGTCAAACGGTGGCGGTCCGAGGCGGCGTTCTACGCAGGCAACTCCTTGTCGACGACGTTGCCCGGCGGTCCGGTGCTGTCGGCCACGTTCATCTACCGCCAACAACGGATCTGGGGCGCATCGCCGGTCGTCGCGTCGTGGCAGCTGGTGATGTCCGGTGCGCTGCAGGTCGTCGGACTGGCCGTGCTCGGCCTTGGCGGCGCGTTCCTCCTTGGTGCCAGCAAAAACCCTCTGTCGCTTATCTTTTCGCTCGGCGGGTTCATCGCCCTTGTCCTGCTGGCGCAGGCGGTCGCGACGCGGCCCGAACTCATCGACGGCATCGGGGTGCGGGTGCTGGCGTGGTTCAACTCGCTGCGTGGCAAGCCCTCCGACGCGGGCCTGGACAAGTGGCGCGAGACGTTGTCCCAGCTGGAGTCGGTCAGCCTGAGTCGCCGAGAGCTCAGCGAGGCGTTCGGTTGGTCTCTTTTCAACTGGATCGCCGATGTGGGCTGCTTGCTGTTCGCCTGCTACGCCACCGGCGGACATCCGTCGCTGGCCGGTGTCACGGTGGCCTACGCGGCGGCCCGCGCGGTGGGTTCCATCCCGCTGATGCCCGGCGGCCTGCTCGTGGTCGAGGCTGTGCTGGTACCCGGCCTGGTGTCATCCGGCATGACACTGGCCGCCTCCATCTCCGCGATGCTCATCTACCGGCTGATCAGCTGGATCTTCATCGCGGTGATCGGATGGGTGGTGTTCTTCTTCATGTTCCGCACCGAGAAGGACATCGACCCCGACGCCGCGGTCGATGAGAACGCCGACGCTGACCCCCGCCGCGACCCGGAGCAATAGCCCGCACGAGGAGCCGCATGCCGTCCCGAGCAGGCGACGAAACCATGACTCGCGACGTGATGGCCTATGCCGCTCGATAGCAGGCCGGCGCTGACCGCGCTGGCCACCGATGTCGTATGTGTGCTCGTGTTCTGCACGATCGGACGGCGTAGTCACGCCGAGGGCCTGACCCTTGCAGGGATAGCCGACACCGCTTGGCCGTTCCTGACCGGCGCCGCCGTCGGTTGGCTGTTGTCGCGGGGATGGCGGCGCCCGCTCGCGTTGTTACCCACCGGGGTTGTGGTGTGGGTGTGCACCGTCGCGGTGGGAATGCTGCTGCGCAAGGCGACCTCGCAGGGAGTGGCGCCCAGCTTCGTGGTGGTGGCGTCGCTGGCGACCGCGCTATTACTGCTCGGCTGGCGCGTCGCCGTGGCGCTGCTGATGACCCGTCGCTGAGCCGCTACGGGCCCGGATTCGTCGGCGGCTCAGGCGAAGTCGACACGGTCAACGTCGCCCGGACGCCGCCAAGCGGCCCGTCGGACAGCTCGATGCGTCCGCCGTGCAGCGCCGCCTGCTGCGCCACCAGCGCGAGACCCAGCCCGGAGCCGCCCGGGGCGGCCGTGCTGCCGCGGGAGAACCGCCCGAGCACCGCATCGTGCTCCTCGGTGGGAAGTCCGCGGCCGTTGTCGTCGACGACGATCGTCATGGTGTGGTCATTGCGCCGCGCCGCCAACACGATCCGGGTCGCGTGACCGTGGGTGACCGCGTTGCGTACCAGGTTGTCCACCGCGAGCCGCAGCCCGCTCGGCCAACCCCAGATGTTGCCCAGGTCGTCTTTGGCTTCCACCACGATCTCGACATTGCCGGCCGTTCGCATGTTCTCGCGCGCGACCCGGTCCAGCATGTCGGTCACGTCGACGAGTTCGCGGTCCTCGACCTGTGCCAGCTGACCCGATGCGAGCTGGCCGAGCGCGGTGATGATCGCCTCGACCCTGCGCTGTGCACGGGATAGGTCGGCCACCACTTCGGCGCGCTCCTCAGCGGGCAGATCGTGAATGCGCAGGGTGTCCAGATCGGCTCGCATCGCCGTCAGTGGAGTGCGCAGCTCGTGGGCGGCGTTGGCGGCGAAATCCTGGGCGGCCTGCAGCGAATTGGTGGTCGCCTGCTGGGCGGCGGCCAGCCTGCTGAGCATGCCTCGCATCGCCTCGGACAGATCCTCGGCCTCGCGTACGCCGCGTACTTCCGGCATCTCCTCTGTGCCCTTGCCCAGCCGCGAGGTGTGCTCGGTCAGTCTGAGTAGCGGCCGTATCGCGGGACTCGCCAGCAGCCAGCCCAGCCCGCCTGCGATCAGCACCGTTACCACGCCGACCGCGGTATACAGCGGAATTCTCGCGCGGTTCAACAAGATACTGTCGGCGCGGATACCGACCGACATCAGCACGCCGCCGTGCTGGTCGACGATGATGGTGCGGACCCGGTATTCGACCCCGTTCACTTCGACCGTCGCGGTGCCCAGCGGCAGCGGCGGTAGCTGGAAGCCGCGCTGGAACATCACCTGTCCGGTGGACACGGATCTCCCGGTGGTGAGCACGCCGCGGCGGGGGTCCTGCAACTGGGTTGGACCGATGCTGGCGTCGATGATCGAGTCGAGTCGGCGATCCAGCTGCACCGCATCGTTATTGGCCAGGACGAGCGAGGTAAGGATGGTGAAGACCGCAACGACGGCGGCCGCGGCCGCCGCCGAGGCAACGGCCACTCGGGTGCGCAGCGATGCGGAGCGCAGGAATCGCGGCAACCTCACTTGCAATGACTTGTCACTGTATCCAATGCTCGGCTCGTCTCACGGCTCGTCTCGCAACACATACCCGATCCCGCGAACCGTGTGAATGACGCGTGGCAGGCCATCGCGTTCAAGCTTGCGCCGCAGATACGAGATGAACACGTCGGCGACGTTGGTATCGACGTCAAAGTCGTAGCCCCACACCAATTCGAGCAGCCGTTGCCGGGACAGCACCACACCGGCGTTCTCGGCGAGCACGGCCAGCAGGTCGAACTCGCGCTTGGTCAGTTCGACTCGCTCCCCGTCGACGAACACGAGGCGGCGCGCGGTGTCGATCGTCAACGGCCCGACCGTCATCGTGTCGGACTGCCGATCGGAGTGGCTCGCGCGCCGCAGCAGGGCGTGCAGGCGAGCCACCAACTCGCCCAAGTCGAACGGCTTGGTCAGATAGTCGTCCGCGCCGGCTTCCAGGCCTGCGATTCGGTCGTTGACGGTATCGCGTGCGGACAGCACACAGATAGGAATGTCGTTCCCCAGCGCGCGCAACGCGGTGACCACGGCGACACCGTCGAGTTCCGGCATTTGAACATCCAGCACCAGCGCGTCATGCGATTCGCTGGACAGCAGCCGCAGCGCCTCTTTGCCGGTTGCCGCGACCCGAACGTCGAACCCCGAATGCCGCAATCCCCGGGCGACGGAGGTTCTGACGTCCGGATCGTCGTCGACCATCAGCACCATTCGACTCGCGCTCTCCTGCGCGGATGGCCCCATGCCAACCGCCACGCGAACTATGGCGTCATAGGTGCGGGCGCCGTACCGCAGCGGTTCTTCATGTCGACCAACGGCTGGCGGATCCCGGTCAGGTCGGCCTTGACCGAGGGGTTGCCAGCGAGGTAGTCCTGCACCTGGCTGCGAACCTGGTCGCGCGGCAGCCCTTCGAGACTGGTGAAGAACCAGTTCACATCCGGGTGCGAGAACAGGTACGCCGACGTGGACGCCGAGACGCCGGAGGCCACGCCGGCCAGGTCGCCAGCGGTGCAATTGGGCGGGTTCTTCGCCGGGTCATCGGCCAACGCAGACGGCAGGGCACCAAACAACATCGCACCGGCGAGCGCGCCGGCGCCGACCGCGCCAGCTACTGCACGCCGCGCGGTATGGGCCGAGAGCAACATGGACAAGCTCCTTCATCAGACGTGGCGTAGCCGGAACCACAAGCGGATACAGTCAATAAAAGCTAAGCAGATACCGTACCGACTTTCCTGCCCACCGCTTAACCAATCGTGAGAAAGTACGAAGCTGCCAGCTCACGCGTCCAACATGCGGTAGCGGGCGGCGCGCGCGTCGCTAGTGGACGCCAGCGACCACCGAGCTCGGAAGCGGGCCTGGACCAGGCAGCACCGCCGATGCTTGAGACGGTTGCGCCGGCAGAGTGGCTGCCGGAGCGCCAACGGCCTGCGCGGTGGGCAGACTCCCTGGCAAACCTGCGGGCAGTGGGCCACCCTGTTGCTGCGCGGCCTGCAGCAGGCCCACCAACTGAGGAAGGGTGACCGGCAGCCCGCAGCGGGTCGACGGGGCCACCAGCGGTGACTGCAGCGCCTGTATGTCCTTACCGACTTGCGGGTTGGCGTCGAAGTACGCCTTCACCGAGCCCAGCGACGGCGACCCCGCCTGCTGCCGGGAAATGGTCGTCAACGCCTGGTTGGTTTCGGGGTGCGCGTCAAGATAGCTGCCCGTCGACGTGACCACCGAGCCGACCGTCTTCGCAACCTCACTGGCGGCGCAGGGATCCTGCGCTGCGGTTGCCGAGGGCGCGAGGAGTGCGGCCACACCCGCACCCCCGACGGCCGAGGCGGCGAACGCAGCCCATAGGCTGCGGCGTAGCGCCTTCGTGGTGAGCCTCGGTATTGAAGCCATAAAGAACTCCTTACGGTTTGCGAACAGTTACTTCGTCGCAAACCCTGGTGATCGGCTGCAATAGGTCCCCGACGCCGATACGGACAGGAGGACATATTGCCATCGATGCCACTGGGCGTGCCAAGTCAGCGGACCAACCCGCAGGTGAACACCGGGTTTTCACAGGCTTGCCCGGGTGTCTGCGCCATTCACTGGGGGCGGGTTGGGGCAGCTTAAGGCGTTGCTGGCAGCTTTCTCGCAGCGCCGCAGCGTGCCCCTTGCTGTTGTACGCTCACGCTACGAAATGCCGGGCGCCGGGGAGAAAGCGGGGAGTTCGCTATCCAGCAGTTCATGATGCGCTTGAGCAGCAGTCTGCGCAGGTATCGCTGGGCGGTGTTCGCGACTTGGCTGCTTCTCCTCGTGCCGGCGATCTACCTGGCGATGACGCAGTCCAGCCACCTCACGGGCGGCGGATTCGAGGTCGAGGGCTCCCAGTCGCTGCGTGTGCAGCACGAGCTCGAACAGCGCTACCCCGACCAGGGTGCGTCCCCGCTGGCGCTGGTGGCGGCCCCGCGTGCGAACGCCTCGTTCGAGGACATGAACGCCGCGGTCGCGCAGCTGAACCACATCGCCGCCGAGGTGCCCAGCGTCAAGGTGGTGCCCAACCCGCAGGAGCCTCCGCCCCAGCCTGACCGGCCGTACGTCGTCACGTTGCAGCTGGACTTCAACAACACCGGCGCGGTCGACGTCGCCAAACAGCTGCGCGAGATGGTCGGCATCAAGGGAGATCAGCCCGGCGAAAGCGCGAACGGCAAGGTCCGGCTCTACGTCATCGGCCAGGGCGCGCTCGGTGCCGCGGCGTCGATGGCAACCAAGCACGACGTCGTTCAGGCCGAGCGGTGGAACCTTCCGATCGTTCTGATTGTCTTGCTCGCGGTCTTCGGGTCCCTTGCGGCGGCCGCCATGCCGTTGGTGCTCGGCATCTGCACCGTGGCGGTGACCATGGGGCTGGTCTATCTGCTGTCGATGTTCACGGCGATGTCGGTGTTCGTCACGTCGACGGTGTCGATGTTCGGGATCGCACTGGCCATCGACTATTCACTGTTTATTCTCATGCGGTTCCGCGAGGAACTGCGCGCCGGTCGTGATCCCGAGCAGGCCGCCGACGCGGCCATGGCCACGTCCGGCCTTGCGGTGGTGCTGTCCGGGCTGACCGTGATCGCATCGGTGACGGGTATCTACTTGATCCATACTCCCGTCCTGCGGTCGATGGCCACCGGCGCGATCCTCGCGGTCGCGGTCGCGGTGCTGACGTCGACCACCCTGACGCCCGCGGTGCTGGCGACCTTTGGCCGGGCAGTGGCCAAACGATCGTCGTACTTGAATCTGTCGCGCCGCGGCGAGACCACCCGGTCGCGGTTCTGGAGCCGGTGGATCGGGTCGGTGATGCGACGGCCGTGGTTGTCGGCGCTCGTCGCGGCGGCGTTTCTGTTGACCCTTGCCGCTCCGGCGTTCTCGATGGTGCTCGGCAACAGCATGCAGCGCCAGTTCGCTCCGGCCCACGAGATCCGCGGCGGCGTCAACGCGGCGGCGCAGGCGCTGGGCCCCGGTGCCCTTGGGCCGGTGCGGATCCTGGTGACCTTCCCCGAGGGCAACGTCGCGTCCGCGCCGGCGAAGGAGCCCATCCTGGACGCGGTGCTCCAGCGGATGGCACAGGCGCCCAACATCGTGGCGGTGTCGCCGCCGGTCTTCGGCGACGACTATCGCAGCGCATTGCTCTCGGCCGTGCTGTCGGTGGATCCCGAGGATATGGCCGCTCGAAACACCATCGATTGGATGCGCGAAAACCTGCCGCGCGCACCGGGATTGGTGAGTGGCACGCGCATCGACATCGGCGGCCCCACGGCACTGATCAAGGACTTCGATGACCGGGTGGCGGCGACTCAGCCATATGTGTTCGGGTTCGTCGCGGTGATTGCGTTCGTGATGTTGCTGATCTCGATCCGGTCGTTGTTCCTGGCGTTCAAGGGCGTCTTGATGACGGTGCTGTCGGTGGCGGCCGCCTACGGCAGCCTGGTCGTCGTCTTCCAGTGGGGATGGCTACAGGATCTTGGCCTCAAGCCGATCTCGTCTCTGGACAGCACCATCCCTCCGCTGGTGCTGGCGATGACGTTCGGTCTGTCGATGGACTACGAGATCTTCCTGCTGACCCGGATCAGGGAACGGTTCCTGCAGACGGGCAACACCCGCGACGCGGTCGCGTACGGGGTGAGCACCAGCGCCCGCACGATCACCAGCGCCGCGCTGATCATGATCGCGGTGTTTGTCGGCTTCGCGTTTGCGGGTATGCCACTGGTCGCGCAGCTCGGCGTGGCGTGCGCGGTGGCGATCGCCGTCGACGCGACCGTCGTGAGGCTGGTGCTGGTGCCCGCGCTGATGGCGATGTTCGATGAGTGGAACTGGTGGCTGCCGCGCTGGCTGGCACGGATCCTGCCGTCGGTCGACTTCGAGAAGCCACTGCCCAACGTCGACATCGGCGACCTGATCATCATTCCCGACGACATCTCGGCGCTGGCAGCGCCCGGTGCCGACATGCGAATGGTAGTCAAGTCTGCGGCCAAGCTGAAAAATCTTGCGCCCCAAACCATCACCGTTGCGGACCCGCTTGCGTTCAGCGGCTGCCGACCCATTGCCCAGCCGCCCGCCGACCACATCAACGGCAGCGAAGGTCCATTGCCCGCGCGAATCCTGGCCAGGGTCAACGGCCATACGCCCGGTTCCCACAGCAACGGCAGCACGAACGGCAATGGCAACACGTTGACCGTCAAGCTGCCGAAGCATCCGGTGACCATGTGGCGGGGCCGGCTGTCGGTCGCCCTTGATGCCCTGGAGACCGAGGCCGACTCTGGGCGCACGCCGATGGAGCGGCGCAGCCCGATGGAGACCACCAATGTCCAGCTGCCCACCGGCGACCGGCTGCAAATCCCGACCGGCGCGGAAACGCTGCGGATGAAGAGCTACCTGATCATGTGCCGAAACAGCAGCCGTGATTACGCCGAGTTTGCCGAATTGGTCGACTCGATGGAGACTCAGACCGCCGCCATTGTACTGGCGTCAATGGACCGGTATTACTGTGGACAACACCCGAGAAAGAAATGGGTGGCCACCCAATTGGTACGCCGCCTGGCCGACCCGCAACCGTCTGACCAGCACGACACCAGGATGTCGGGCCCGCAAGCGGAGTCCGATTGGGCCAAGGTCAGAGAGCGGTGCCTGTCGGTGGCGGTGGCGATGCTGGAGGAGGCGAGGTGACGTTGGCTCCCGATATTCGGGACTCCAGCCGCGATGCCGCCTCCCCACATAGGCGTTCGGCGGCGCCGAGGCCCGCCCGCAAGCCACCGGTCGACGATCGACCCGTCGAGTTCTGGCCGACCGCCGCCATCCGCGCCGCACTGGAAACCGACGATCTGATGGTCTGGCAGCGCATCGTGGTCGCGATCAAGCGCGACCCATACGGCCGGACCGCGCGGCAGGTCGAGGAGGTGCTGGAAACCGCTCGGCCATACGGCGTTTCAAAGGCGCTCTCGGAAGTCCTGGTCCGAAGCCGCGAACATCTGGAGGCCAACGAGCGCTCCGAGGTGGCCCGGCACATCCAGGTGCTGTTGGAGCGGTCGGGGTTGGCACAGCACGAATTCGCCTCCCGCATCGGCATCCCGAGCGACGAGTTCCAGGCCTACCTCGGCGGCAAGACCAGCCCGTCGGCGTCGCTGATGATTCGGATGCGCCGGTTGTCCGATCGGTTCGCCAAGATGCGGACCCAACACCCAGGCGACTGACCCTCCTGCGCCATGCCATTCACCTACGTACTGATTCCGGGCGCGGGTGGCAGCGCCTGGTACTGGCATCGCGTTGCGCCGCTGTTGTCGGCACACGGTCACGACGTCATTGCCGTCGGTCTGCCCGCCGACGACGATTCCGCCGACCTGGACACATATGCCGACACGGTCTGCAACGCGGTGTCGGGCGCGTCGGCGCCACTGGCTTTGGTCGCGCAGTCGATGGCGGCGTTCACTGCGCCGATGGTGGCCGAACGCGTGCCCACCGCGGAGATCACGTTGGTCAACCCGATGGTGCCGACGGCCGGCGAAGCGCCAGGGCAGTGGTGGGCGGCCACCGGCCAAGGACGAGCACGTGCCGAGTACTTTCGACGAATAGGCCTGGATCGCACCGACTTTGACCCGATCGACGACTTCTTTCACGATGTTCCCGAAGCAGTGCGGCAAGTGGCCTTCGGTCAACCCGAACCGCGGCAGTCCGACACACCGTTCGGTCAGCCGTGGCCATTGCAACGCTGGCCGGACGTACCCACCCGGGTAGTTGCGGGCAGCGACGATCGGTTGTTCCCGCTGGAGTTCCAGCGCCGGGTCGTGCGTGACCGGCTGGGCCTCGACGTCGAGGTGATTCCCGGTGGGCACCTGGTGGCACTCAGCCAGCCGGAGGTGTTGGCCGATCGGATCCTGACGTCAACATTGCGCTGAGGGTGTCGAAATGGCGCGCGCAATCTCAACGATTGCGGGTAAACATGGTTCGATGACCGAGGCAAACACCTGGACGAATCCCAACACCGAGGCGTTGCGGGAGATTCTGCGGCAGACACGCACGGTGGCGATCGTCGGCGCATCGGCCAACCCGTCCCGCGCCAGCCACGAAGTGTGGACATACCTGAAATCGGCGAGCAACTACGAGCTCTATCTGGTCAACCCGACGATCAGCAAGGTTGACGGCGCGCGGGTGTACCCCTCGCTGGCGGACCTACCGGTGAGGCCCGACCTTGTCGACGTATTCCGCCGCCACGAATTCCTGCCGTCCGTGCTCAAGGACACCACCGGTGTCGGGGCCAAAGTCCTGTGGCTGCAACTGGGTTTATGGCATGACCAGGTGGCGCGCGACGGCGCAGACGCGGGTCTGCAGGTGGTGATGGACCGCTGTCTGAAGGTCGAACACGCCCGGCTGCTCGGTTAGCGGGAGTGGATCGGCGACACGTCGCCTACCAACCAGCGGCCGCCGTCCTTGGACAGCGTGACCCGCAGCGCCAGCACCGCGGTGTCGGTCGGCTTGCCTGGCACGTTCTGCGTCCCGCGAAGGATCACGGCGACGCTGGCCGCGTCCGGCCCGATCGCCTCGACCCCCGCGGAGACTGTGCTTGCCTGAGCCGACACGTTTTTGCTCGTCAAATCCTTTGCCACACGAGAGAATTCGTTCTTAAACGCCTCGGCGGCCTTGGGCGACATCATCTCGGTGGCCCGGTCGATCGACGCGGTCGGGCTCTGCGGGGTGAACGTCGCGGATGCCTCCGCCACGCTGCTGGCGATCCCCGCGACCTCTGTGGTGTCGTTGTGCAGATTGCGGTCGGGCACCGTCCAGCGGATGTAGCCAACGAACACCGCGGCTGCCAGCGCGACGGTCGCGACCGCGACGACCGCGAGCCGAAGGCCGGGACCCTCGTCGTCGGTGCCGACCGTGACGCGGTCACGGCGCGCCAGCACGAAGTTGACGACCACGCCCTCCACGATCAGCAGGCACAGCACCGAGCAGACAGACACCCACCACAGCGGCCAGCCCAGCGCGATGCCGATGTACACCAGCGCCACGACCGCGGCGACAGGGGCCAGGATGTCGAAGGCCAGGACACGCCAACGGTTTCTCATCGGATCGGCTCCAGCCGTGAGATCAGCAATTTGCCGTCGACGTCGGAGACGTCCAGCCGCAGCTGCCAGCGCACCGTTTGGGGCTTGCCGCCGCCCGCGTTCTCACTGATCGATGTCGCGACCACCATCACGGTGTCGGTGCGCGATGCGAACTGCGACAACTCGGGCCGAGGTTTGCGCGGCGGCGCATCGTTTGGGCCGGGCTGATCGTGATGGATCGTTTCGACGGCCACCGAGTCGACCTGGCCGGTGGTGCGCGACTGCAGGGTCTGCACCAGCTGCCGGTAGGGCTCGACGGTGGAGTCGAAGTCAGCGTTGAGCTGACCGACGGTCCCTTCGTGCAGCTCGTTCATGCTGGCTTCGACGGTGTCCTTGGTCATGTTGACCAGCACGCTGGTCCAATCCGCGGCCGTCTGCATGACGCGCGTGCGGTACCGAAGCTCGTCGACGGCGCTGCGGTGCTGGGTCCAGATCAGCGCGCCCAATGCGATCGCCACGACCGCGACGAAGCCGAGCACCGCCGAGCCGATGCCAAAGCCGGTGAAGACGGGACCGCCGTCGTCTTCGTGGACCGGGCTCTGCTCGTCGTCGGGCATGGGCGTGAGGGTACCCGCGGGCTTCTGGAAGGATGTTGGGGTGACGGTTGAAGCAACTCGCTCCGGAATCGACCTGAGCTGCGTCGACTCCGATGCACGCCCCCAAGACGATCTGTTCGGCCACGTCAACGGCCGCTGGTTGGCCGATTACGAGATCCCGGCCGACCGCGCCACCGACGGTGCGTTCCGGACGTTGTTCGACCGCGCCGAGGAACAGGTCCGCGACCTGATCACCGGAGCCGCAGCGGCGGCGACATCGGGCGCCGGAGCCGCAGCGGCGGCGACATCGGGCACCGGAGCCGCGTCCGCCAGCGGCACCGACGAGCAGCGCATCGGCGACATATATGCCAGCTTCATGGACGAAGAAACGGTGGCACGGCGCGGCGTGCAGCCGCTGCTGGACGAGTTGGCCACCGTCGACGCGGCGCAGACGCCCGAAGCGCTCGCAGCCGTGCTTGGCCGCCTGCAGCGCTCTGGTGTCGGCGGCGGAACCGGTCTCTACATCGACACCGACTCCAAGGACTCCACGCGATACCTGGTGCACCTCAACCAGTCCGGGCTCGGGCTGCCCGACGAGTCGTACTACCGCGACGAGCAGCACGCCGAGATTCTGGCCGCCTACCCGCAGCACATCGCGTCGATGTTCGCGCTCGTCTACGGCGGCACCGCAGACGATCATGCGGCGACGGCGGCGCGGATCGTCGCGCTGGAGACCAAGCTGGCGGCCGCGCACTGGGACGTCGTCAAGCGTCGCGACGCCGACCTGACCTACAACCTGCGCACGTTCGCGAATCTGCCGAATGAGGCGCCCGGCTTCGACTGGGCCGGTTGGGTTGCGGCACTGGGCAGTTCACCCGAGGCCGCGGCCGAGCTGGTCGTCCGCCAGCCGGACTATCTCACCGCCTTCGCCGCGGCGTGGTCCGGTGAGGACCTCGAGGACTGGAAGCAGTGGCTGCGCTGGCGGCTGATCCACGCCAGGGCGTTCCTGCTCACCGACGAGCTGGTGGCCGAGGACTTCGCGTTCTACGGCCGCAGGCTGTCCGGAACCGAGCAGATCCGCGATCGGTGGAAGCGTGCGGTGTCGGTGGTGGAGAACCTGATGGGTGACGCCGTCGGGAAGCTCTATGTGGAGCGGCATTTCCCGCCTCTGGCGAAGGCTGGGATGGACGAGCTGGTGGCCAATCTGCGCGAGGCCTACCGGGTCAGCATCAGCGAACTGGATTGGATGACGCCGGCGACCCGCGAACGCGCGCTGGCCAAGCTCGATAAGTTCACGCCGAAAATCGGCTACCCGAAAAAGTGGCGGGACTACTCGGCGCTGGTGGTGCGGCGCGACGACCTGTACGGCAATTACCGCCGCGGCTACCAGGTCAACTACGACCGTGAGCTGGCCAAGCTCGGCGGCCCGGTCGACCGCGACGAATGGTTCATGACACCGCAGACCGTCAACGCCTACTACAACCCCGGCATGAACGAGATCGTTTTTCCCGCAGCGATTCTGCAGCCACCGTTCTTCGACGCCGAGGCCGACGACGCCGCCAACTACGGCGGCATCGGCGCGGTCATCGGCCACGAGATCGGCCACGGATTCGACGACCAAGGCGCCAAGTACGACGGCGACGGCAATCTCGTGGACTGGTGGACCGACGAGGACCGTGCCGAATTCGGGTCCCGGACAAAGTCATTGATCGAGCAGTACGACGAGTACGTGCCCCGCGCGCTGCGGAACGGCCACCACGTGAACGGCGCGTTCACTGTCGGTGAGAACATCGGCGACCTGGGCGGGCTGTCCATCGCTCTGCTGGCCTACCAGCTGTCGCTGAACGGGCAGCCCGCACCCGTGATCGACGGGCTCACCGGAGAACAGCGGGTGTTCTTCGGGTGGGCGCAGGTGTGGCGGACCAAATCCCGTGACGCCGAGGCGATCCGGCGGCTCGCGGTCGACCCGCACTCACCGCCCGAGTTCCGTTGCAACGGCGTCATCCGCAACATGGACGCGTTCTATGAGGCATTCGACGTCGAGGAGTCCGACGACCTGTATCTCGAC
>DATARY010000214.1:0-8369 GCA_036263935.1 Mycobacterium sp. | reverse complement strand
GATGCCGTTGCGGACGTCCGCCCTGCGGTCCCTCGGTGCGCACCTCAACGTTTTCGCGGCGGAGTCGTTCATGGACGAGCTCGCCGCGGAAACCGGCCGCGATCCCATCGGGTTCCGGCTGGCACACCTGTCCGACCCGCGCGCCCGGGCCGTGATCGAGGCGGTTGCACAACGGTCCGATTGGGGGAAGTGGACACCGTTGGACTCGGTCGGCCACGGAATCGGATACGCGCGCTACAAGAACTCCAGCGCCTACTGCGCCGTTGTTGCCGAGGTGGAGGCGGTGGAACAGGTACGAGTGCGCCGGTTGACGATCGCCGTCGACGCGGGAATGGTGATCAACCCCGATGGTGCGGCTAATCAGATCGAGGGTGGCGCGATCCAGTCCACGAGTTGGACGCTGAAGGAACGCGTGCGGTTCGACAGGTTCACGGTCACCAGCGACGACTGGGAGTCCTATCCGATCCTGCGGTTTTCGGAGGTCCCCGCCGTGGACGTGGAGTTCCTGCCGGGCAATGGCAATACGCCGCTCGGAGTGGGCGAATGCGCGCAGGGGCCGACCGCCGCCGCCATCGGAAATGCGGTATGCGACGCGCTGGGCGTCCGCGTGCGCTCCCTCCCGATGACACCGGAGCAGATCATCGCCGCGATGCCCGACTGATCGCGTCTGTAGTCAGCCCAGGACGATTCGCTTCTGTAGTCAGCCCAGGACGATCGAGTCGCCCTCGACGACAACCCTCTTGGCCCCCAGCGGCGTGGCCGCCGGGCCGTTGGCTACCGAGCCGTCGAGGTTGAACTTGCTCCCGTGGCACGGACAGTCGATCGTTCCGTCGGCCACCTTGTTCACCATGCAGCCGGCATGCGTGCACTTCGCCGAGAAGCCCTTGAACACGCCCGCGGATGGTTGTGTCACCACGATGTCGTCGACGATGACGCCCGACCCGACCGGCACGTCGGACGTCTTCACGATGGGTTTCGCCTGGGGTGCTGGACCGCCGGTGGCGGGCGCGGCGCTCGTGGTCGTCTCGCCGCTCGCTTCCGGCTTCTTGCCGTACGTCGAACACGCGGCAATCACCGCGGCCACCAGACCCAACCCCGCGCCGATCAGGACTTTCTGCCGCGGGACGCGGAGCTCGGGAAGAGACATGCGAGACCTTTCCGTTAGAGGGTGATTCCGTTGGTCTGGAAGAACCACAGCGCCGACGTCAACCAGACGTAGACCAAACCGAAGAAGACCAGCCCGCCCGCAATCGGAATCACCCATCCCGGAAGGCCTTTGCGGGTCAGCAGCAGCATCTTCGTCACGAATGCGCCGTAGAAGAAGCACCCGAACAGCGAGTGAAACAGCACCCTGTTGTTATACGACTGGAACCCCAGCGCGTACAGGCAGTGCACCGCGACGGGGACGGTGGCCAACACGGCCAATCGTCCCGACCAGACGTGCGCGGTGCCGATCCACGCGGGAGCCTTGCCGCCCGGAATCAGCCTGTACATCGCGAAGGCGGACGCCAGCTGGAAGAGCGCAAGGACAATGGCCACCGTCGCCAGCCATGACTTGACCGCCAGCCCGCTGGAGAACCCGGCCAGATTGATCGAAAAGAACTGTGGCTCATGGATCGTGCCGAAGGCGCCGAGCCCGACGGCGACAAGTGCGCCGAGCACGACGGCGATCAGCACCGCGATCCCGCTGCCGGATGGGGTGGCGGTCGTCGGAGCGTCGGCATATGTCGCCGACGTTTCGGCTCCGTCGGCATATGTCGCCGACGTTTCGGCTCCGTCGGCATCAGACATTGCTATTCCCGTCCACGCGATTCGCGACCACCGGGCGGCCATTGATGACCGAGGTGCGGTCAAGGGACAACCCCGGCGCCGGTCTGGTGGATCCGCCGGGCTGCCGCTGCACGCCCGTCACGCCGCCGTTGCCGTCGATGATCCAGCTGGTGCGGACGCCCGCGTCTTCGTTGACATACAGCCCGGCCGGTGGCTGTGCCTCCGGAGCGTTGAAGTCCCACTTCTTTGCACCGATCCACAGGGTGCCGACGACCGAACTGCCCTGCAGGTGCCCGTCGAGGTGGCTCGTCTTGTCCTTGTTCGCAAGGGTCACAACGCCATTCACGGCGCTCCCCCGCAGCCACGACTCGATCGTGTTTCCGTCGCAGGCGTACGCGACGGCCTTCTCACCCTGGACCGTGATCTCCAGCGTGATGACGCCGCTGGCGATCGGGATCTTGCCCACATAGTCGGCCTTCGCCGGAAACGCCTGCGGCGGCGGCGTGCTCGGTGCGGGCGGTGCGGCCGCGGTGGTGGTGGTCGACTGCGCATACGGGTTGGCAGGGGGCGACGAATCGCCCTGCTGAGAGATGTTCACCAGCAATATGCCGACCCCGAGCGCGGCAACCGCGGCCAGGGTCACGATTGGCCCCCGAATCCTCATCGTCGCCTCCTGGCTGTTGAGCAAACACGCTTGGCGGTGTTTTGTCTGCACAACGGGCAATGCCGGACGTCGGTTCAGTCCAGTTTGAATGCGCGTTCAATCAGCCCGGCAGCACGGGCAACGCGCCAGGCACCATCAGCGGCCGCACCTCGGCCCACGCCGGATCGTCAATGGCCGCCGCACCAGACAGCTGGACCACGCCACGCTCGTCGGCCACGTACACCGTTGACGGATTGGCAGCGACCGCCGTCACCGGCATCAACAGGTTGCGGCTTGGGCCGTCGGAGTTCACGCCGTCGAGGTTGACGTAGGACACCGGATGCTGCGGATCGGTGCGGCTGACCACGATGTCGTCGCCGGTGCGCCAGGACAGCGACACCGCGGTGTTGCGCAGCCCGAAGCCCAGCCGCCGCGGGTAGGTCAGCGTGTAGCCGCCACCGGGTGTCTGCTCGACGCTGGCCATGATCACCTGGCCCTCGATCACCATCGCGGCGCGGGTTCCGTCGCGAGACAGCTGCAGCTCGGCGATCACACCGGGGAACCGCGTCGATACCGCGGTGGAGTCGACGGGTATCCGGGCCGGCTGACCCGACGCATCCTGAATCGCGCGCACCACGTTGTTGCCGTCGACGACCACCCAGATCGCGTCGTCGAGCGACCAGGTGGGCCGCGACAGACTGCGGCCCTCCATGGCCTGCGTCGCGTTGCCTGCGAGTGGGCCGACCCACAGTGACGACGCCGCATCGGGGGCCCCCGGACGCAATGTCACGATCGACGCCGCCTCCTGCCCGGTGCGCGACAACGATGCCGCCGTCTGGTTGGGCATCTGGCCGAACGATCCTGCGACGCGCGGGGCACGCTGACCGTCAAGCGACACCAGTGATCCTCCGATGAGCGCGTGCAGTCCCGCCGCGGCACCGTCGGCCGCACCCGGGTCGGTGGCCGCCACGTCGGAGGTCTGCCAGCCGTCGGCGAACCGGTCGTCGAGCGCCGCACCATCGGCGTTGATCGCGTACGGACCGTTTACACCCGCCCGCGACAACGTCCAAATGATCTGCGCGGCAAGCAATTGCCGGCTGTGCGGATCGGTCGTCGACAAGTTCTCGAGGTCGACGCGGGCGCCTCCGTAGCCGCGACCCACCCCGGTCTTTCCGCCGTCGGCGCGTGTCACGGGCCCCCGCAACTTCAACGGCGGGCCGAGCAGGTTGCGGACGGTGTTGGCCATCTCCGGACGCGGGCCCGCGATCAGCTTGCTCACCAGTTCGGTGGCCAACTGGCCAGGGTCAGACACCGCGACATAGCGCGGGTCCGGCACCACGGTCTTACCCGTCGGATCGGCGAAGTACAGCGTGTTGCGCTTGTAGGTCGCCTGAAACTGTTGCCAGTCAAGGAAAACACCGTTGGGCAGCCTGTCGATCCGCCAGCCGCCGGGCGTCTTCACAAGTTCGATCGGTCCAGGGTCGGGCAGCCCGCCCTCGCCCGTCTCGAACACGCCGACGTCCGAAAGCGAGCCCAGGATGTCGGCGCGCATATTGACCGACACCCGGTCGGGCCCGCGTGTCTCGACGAAGACCACGTTGTCGATCAGCAGCGCGCTACCGGCATCATCCCACCCGCGCGACGCAGATTCGGTGAGGAACTGCCGCGCTGCGAGATGCCGGTTCGCGGGATCGGCTGTGGCCTTGAGGAATTCGCGCAGCAGCACGTCGGGGTCCATGCCCGCGGTCGGCTTCGGCAGGCTCGGCGGCGCGGGCCGGTCGACGGTGCCGATCGCCTGCGGGGCCGACGAACTCGGCACGCCGGCACAGCCCGCGAGTGTCAACACCACCAGCGACATCGCGGCCAGACCGCGCACCCATGGAGCAGTTAGGCGTGAGCGTTTCACGCGGTCTCCCCGGCCGGTTCCCGTTCGCGCGCCGACCGCCGCGGAGGCCGTTCGCGCGCAATCGGTTGCCCCGCCGGCTTCAGGGGAAGGGGGCTCGTCGTCACCTTGTGGCCGCGAACCAGCGGCAGCGTCAGCCGGAAGCACGCGCCCTTGCCGGGCTCACCCCAGGCCTCCAGCCTGCCCTGGTGCAGCCGGGCGTCCTCGATGCTGATCGCCAGGCCAAGGCCGGTGCCGCCGGACCGGCGCACCCGCGACGGATCAGAGCGCCAGAACCGGCTGAACACCAGCTTCTCCTCGCCCGGTCGCAGGCCGACGCCGTAGTCGCGGATGGTGACGGCGACCGTGTCCTCGTCGGCGGCCATCCGGATCCGCACCGGCTTGTGCTCGGCGTGGTCGATGGCGTTGGCGATCAGGTTGCGCAGGATGCGCTCCACCCGGCGCGGGTCCACCTCGGCGATGACCTCGTCGCTGGGCATGTCGACGATCAGCTCGATGCTGGCGTCGTCCGCGAGGTGGCCGACGTTGTCCAGTGCGCTCTGCACCGTGTCGCGCAGATCCACCGACTCGACCGAGAGCTCGGCGACGCCGGCGTCGTGGCGCGAGATCTCCAGCAGATCGTTGAGCAGCGTCTCGAAGCGGTCCAGCTCGCTGACCATCAGCTCGGTGGATCGGCGCAGCGCCGGGTCGAGGTCCTCGCTGTGGTCGTAGATCAGGTCGGCGGCCATCCGCACGGTTGTCAGCGGGGTGCGCAGCTCATGGCTGACGTCGGAGGTGAAACGCCGCTGCAGGTTGCCGAACTCCTCCAGCTGTGTGATCTGGCGGTGCAGGCTTTCGGCCATGTCGTTGAACGACACTGCCAGCCGCGCCATGTCGTCCTCGCCGCGCACCGGCATCCGCTCGGTCAGATGTCCCTCGGCGAACCGTTCGGCGATCCGGGACGCCGATCGTACCGGCAACACGATCTGGCGGGCCACCAGCAGCGCGATCGCCGCCAGCAGTCCGAGCAGCACGACGCCGCCGGTGAGCATCGTGCCGCGCACCAGCGCGATGGTGCTCTCCTCGTTGTTCAACGGAAAGATCAGGTACAGCTCGAGATTCGTCACCGGTGACGACGTGGGGCTGCCGATGATCAACGCCGGTCCGGAGAAGCCGTCGGTGTGCACGGTCGCGTACTGGTAGCTGACCTGTCCGGCCTTCACGAAGCCCCGCAGCGCATTGGGTACCTGCTGAACCGGGCCCGCCGCCGTCGCCGCGCGCGGCCCGTCGCCGGGCACCACAAGCGCGGCGTCGAACGCGCCGGCCAGCCCGGCGCCGGTGTCGGCCTTGCGGTCGATCAGGGTGTTGCGGGCCAGCTGCAGACTGCTGTCCAGCGAGCGCGTCTCCTCGCCGCCGACGATCCCGCTGACCGTGTTGCGGGCGCGCTCCATCTCCTCGGTGGCCGCGCGGACCTTGACTTGGAGAATGCGGTCGGTGATCTGGCTGGTCAGCACGAACCCGAGGACCAAAATGACGGCGAGCGACAGGCCGAGCGTCAGCGTCACCACGCGCAGCTGCAGCGATCGCCGCCAGGCAAGACCCATCGCCCGACCCAACGCACCCAATCCGCGTAAAAATGGTGCTGAACGCCGATGAATGCGTCGCCTCGAGCCGAAGATCACGAGCGCCGTCCCCTGCTCGCGCGGGGGCCCACCTCAACGCGACGGGCTTGATCGTCGCGCGCGCGGCTCACGGGGGTCCGGCCTTGTATCCCACTCCTCGAACGGTCAACACCACCTGCGGGTTCTCCGGGTCTTTCTCAACCTTGGCCCGCAAACGTTGGACATGCACGTTCACCAAACGGGTGTCCGCGGGGTGCCGGTACCCCCACACCTGTTCGAGCAGCACATCACGAGTAAACACCTGCCGTGGTTTGCGCGCCAACGCCACCAACAGGTCGAACTCCAGCGGTGTCAGGGAAATCTGCTCGCCCTGCCGGGTGACCTTGTGGGCCGGCACGTCGATATCGACGTCGGCGATCGACAGCATCTCTGCGGGCTCGTCCTCGTTGCGCCGCAGCCTTGCTCGAACTCGCGCCACCAGTTCTTTGGGCTTGAACGGCTTCATCACGTAGTCGTCCGCGCCCGACTCCAGCCCGAGCACCACGTCGACGGTGTCGGTCTTGGCCGTCAGCATCACGATGGGCACGCCCGAGTCAGCTCGCAGCACGCGGCACACATCGATGCCGTTCATGCCGGGCAGCATCAGGTCGAGCAACACCAGATCGGGTCGCAGCTCGCGGACCGCGGTGAGCGCCTGCGTGCCGTCGCCGATGACCGCGGTGTCAAAACCTTCCCCGCGCAGCACGATGGTGAGCATCTCGGCCAGCGACGGGTCGTCGTCGACAACCAGAATCCTTTGCCTCATAGGGTCCATGTTGTCACCAGATCGCGATAAACCCCGGCTACCACGCGGGCGTTTCGCCCTTTGACCTGCTTATCGCCCCAGCAGGGTTGCCGCGAGGGCGGCCGAGTCCACGTCTGGGCGCGCAACGGCCCATCGACCGCACCAACCGGCGGCGGCCAGCGCCGCGTACACCTCGCCGGTGCGCCGTTGCAGACCGTCGTCGCGCTCATAGGCGTCGCGGGCCCGGTCGGACTCTTCGTCGGCGCGGTTCACTGCGCGCTGGGCGGCCAGTTCGGCCGGCACGTCGAGCAACACCTGCCAGTCCGGTGCCGGCAGCTTCAGCCGCTCGTACTCCAGCTCCCGCACCCACCTCACAGCCCCGCCGTCGATGCCCTGGTGCAGTCGCGCGGCGCTGTAGGCGGCGTTGGACGCGACGTAGCGGTCGAGGATCACGACGTCGTACGCGGCGTTGAGGTGACCGATCTCGTCGCGCGCCCCGGCCCGGTCCAACGCGAACAGCACCGCCATCGCATACACCGACGATGACAGGTCGCCGTGCCCGCCGTGCAGCGCCTCGGCGGCGAGGTCGGCGGGCACCGACTGGCCGTAACGGGGAAACGCCAGGGTCGCCACCGACTGGCCGGTGTCCTCGAAGGCCGTGCGCAGACCGCTCGTCAGCGTCCGCTTGCCTGCGCCGTCGACACCCTCGATCACGATGAGCACGCGGCGAGCCTAGCTCCTGTCAATCGGACCTGAATCTCCTGTGGAGTCGCTTACGACGAACGCGACGCCGCACAGGCTGCCCGCAAACTGTCAGCCATGAAGCTGTTTGGTTGCACGGCACGGGGGCTCGCAACATCGATGTGCGGCGGCGCGGTGATCGGCGTTGCGCTTCTTGCCAGCCCGCTCGCGCGCGCCGACCAGGATCCCAACGCCAATCCCCCGAACTGCAGCGCCGCCGATCTCGAGGGCGTGCGGGCGGGAGTGTCGGCGGCGACGTCGTCCTACTTGTTCACCCATCCCGACGTGAACTACTTCTTCACCAGCCTTAAGGGTGTGCCGCGGGACCAGGTCCTGGCAAAGGTGACGGCCTACATGGACGCCCACCCGCAGACGAAGGCCGACCTGACCGGCATCCGGCAGCCGCTCGTCGACATCAAGAACAGGTGCGGCGCACCACCGAGCCCCTAAATCCTTCGGGGTGGGGAGGGCCGCGGCGGGAGCGGTCGCCGGCGGGGCGGGAGCGGTCGCCGGGGCGGGCGCGGCTAGTGTCGGCGGCGCGGGGAGCGGTCGCCGGCGGGCCGGGCGCGGTCCCGGCGGGGCGGGCGCGGCTAGTGTCGTGAGTCGCTAGTTTGGGTGCAGTCCGCGCTGGGCGTTCCGCGTCGCTGCGCGCGTAACGTCATGGCGGGGTTTCCCAGGATTGCCCGCCATGGCGTTACATTCGCGAAGCTCAACGCGCAACTGTGCCGATGGCCGCGCGCAGTGGTCAGTCCCAGACCACTCCACCACTGCCTGCGAATTAACGACTCAAGACACTCGCCGGAAATCAGTACCGGTAGTGCTCGGCCTTGTACGGGCCCTCGATGTCGACGTTGATGTACTCCGCCTGCTCCTTGGTGAGTTTGGTGAGCTGGCCGCCCAGTGCTTCCACGTGGATGCGGGCCACCT
>DATARY010000207.1:0-2834 GCA_036263935.1 Mycobacterium sp. | reverse complement strand
GGGAGGCCCTATGACAGTGCCCGATTACCAGACCATCATCGTCGGCGCCGGTTTCTCCGGCATCGGCGCCGCCATCAAGCTCGACAAGTCGGGCCTGGGTGACTACCTGCTGATCGAGGCCGGCGACGGGCCCGGCGGCACCTGGTACTGGAACACGTATCCGGGTATCGCCGTTGACATTCCGTCGTTCTCCTACCAGTTTTCCTTCGAGCAGAGCACGAACTGGTCGCGCACCTACGCGCCCGGGCACGAATTGAAGACCTACGCCGAGCACTGCGTCGACAAGTATGGCCTGCGCAGCAAGATCCGGTTCAAGACCACGGTGCTCGGCGCCGACTTCGACGAGAAACAGAACCTGTGGCACATCCGTACCGACCCCGGCGGCGTCGTCACCGCAAGGTTTCTCGTCAACGCCAGCGGGGTGCTCATCACACCCAAACTCCCCGATATCGACGGCGTCGATTCGTTCGCGGGTCTGACCATGCACACCGCGCGCTGGGACCACGGGCAGGACCTGGCCGGCAAGCGCGTCGCGATCATCGGAACGGGTGCGTCCGCCGTCCAGGTGATCCCGGAGATCGCACCAATTGTCCAGCAGCTCAGCGTGTTCCAGCGGACGCCGATCTGGTGCTTCCCGAAGTTCGACGTGCCGCTGCCCGCGCCGGCGCGCTGGGCGATGCGGATACCGGGAGGCAACACCGTGCAGCGAGCGCTCAGCCAGGCGTACGTCGAGTTAACGTTCCCTTTGGCGGCGCAGTACTTCACCGTGTTCCCCCTCGCCAAGCGGATGGAATCCGCCGGCCGGGCCTACCTGCGCAAGCAGGTCGACGACCCAGCCGTCCGGGACAAGCTCACGCCGCGTTACGCCGTTGGCTGCAAGCGACCGGGTTTCCACAACACCTACCTGTCCGTGTTCAACCGCGACAACGTGGAGTTGATCACCGAGCCGATCGACAAGATCACCGGGTCGGGCGTGGCCACCGTCGACGGCGGTACCCGCGATGTCGATGTGCTCATCCTGGCGACGGGGTTCAAGGTGCTCGACCCCGACAGCGTCCTGACCTACTCGGTGAGCGGGCCGGGCGGCAAGTCACTGACGCAGTTCTGGGAGCAGCAGCGGCTGCAGGCCTACGAGGGGGTCAGCATCCCGGGCTTCCCCAATTTCTTCAGCGTGTTCGGGCCCTACGGCTATGTCGGGTCGTCGTACTTCGCGCTGATCGAGGCGCAGACCCACCACATCGTCCGCTGCCTCAAACAGGCCAAGCGCCGCAACGCGTCGCTGGTCGAGGTCACCAAGGAGGCCAACGACCGCTACTTCGCCGAGATGATGCGCAAGCGGCACCGGCAGGTCTTCTGGCAGGACAGCTGCCAGCTGGCCAACAGCTACTACTTCGACAAGAACGGCGACGTGCCGTTGCGGCCGGCCAGCACGGTCGAGGCGTACTGGCGCAGCCGCCGCTTCCCGCTCGGCGATTACACGTTCAGTGCTTAAACCGATGCCTTCAGGTCGTCGACCTTGTTGAGCTGCTCCCACGGCAGGTCGATGTCGGTGCGGCCGAAGTGGCCATACGCGGCGGTCGGTGCGTAGATCGGGCGCAGTAGGTCGAGGTCGCGGATGATCGCGCCGGGCCGGAGGTCGAAGACCGACGTGATGGCCTTCTCGATCCGGGCCGGATCGACGGTCTCGGTGCCGAACGTCTCTACGAACAACCCGACCGGGGCGGCCTTGCCGATGGCGTAGGCAACCTGGACCTCCACCCGCTCCGCGAGGCCGGCTGCGACGACGTTCTTGGCCACCCAGCGCATCGCGTACGCGCCCGAGCGGTCCACCTTGGACGGATCCTTGCCGGAGAAGGCACCACCGCCGTGGCGGGCCCAGCCGCCGTAGGTGTCCACGATGATCTTTCGGCCGGTCAGTCCCGCGTCGCCCATCGGCCCGCCGAGCACGAACTTGCCGGTCGGATTCACCAGCAGCCGGTAGTCGGAGGTGTCCATGGTGTCGTGCGCGAGGTCGCCGAGCACCGTGTTGACGACCTTCTCGCGGATGTCCGGGGTGAGCGTGCCGTCCAGGTCGATGCCGTCGGCGTGCTGGGTCGACAGTACGACGGTGTCGAGGCGCACCGGGGTTGTGCCGTCGTACTGAACGGTGACCTGGGTCTTGCCGTCCGGCCGCAGGTAGCCGAGCACGCCGTTCTTGCGGACCTCGGACAGCCGGCGGGCCAGCCGGTGCGCCAGCGCGATCGGCAGCGGCATCAGCTCGGGGGTGTCGGAGATCGCGTAGCCGAACATCAGGCCCTGATCGCCAGCACCCTGGGCGTCCAGCGGATCACCGGCACCTTCGACGCGCGCCTCGTGGGCGGTGTTAACGCCCTGGGCGATGTCCGGCGACTGCGCGCCGATGCCGATGTTGACACCGCAGGACGCGCCGTCGAACCCCTTCTCGGACGAGTCGTAACCGATCTCGAGGATGCGCCCGCGCACGGTGTTGGCGATGTCGGCGAAGGCAGTCTTGGCGGTTGTGGTGACCTCACCCACGACGTGCACCTGGCCGGTGGTCACCAAGGTCTCGACTGCCACCCGGGACTTCGGATCTTGAGCGAGCAACGCGTCGAGCACCGAATCGCTGATGGCGTCACAGATCTTGTCGGGGTGGCCCTCGGTTACCGACTCACTGGTAAACAGCCGAGCATTGCTCACGGTTCGATCCCTTTCCGAAACTTAGTTCGTCAAATTATATCTCGGCCCCGTACGCGCGGCCAGATCCCGCCCTTGGGCTACCCGCCGCTGTTGTGCAGGAAGGCCACGATCGCGTCCACAATACGGCTGGCCATCAG
>DATARY010000164.1:0-7274 GCA_036263935.1 Mycobacterium sp. | reverse complement strand
GACGTGTTGTTTGACATCCGAATCGAGGACCAAGACCACTCGGCACGGCTACTGCGCGAAGGCGCGGTCATGGGCGCGGTCACCACCGAGCGCACACCGGTGCCCGGCTGCCGAGTGCACTCGTTGGGCGTGATGCGTTATGTACCGGTAGCCGCTGCCGCGTATATCGCGGAGTACCTCCGGGATGGTTTCACTGCGGAATCTGTCGCAAGGGCCCCGTCGCTAGCGTGGAACCGTGACGACGCGTTGCAAGACATGTTGGTGCGCAAAGCTTTCCGCCGATTCGTCTCGAGACCCGTCCACTATGTGCCGACTGCTGAGGGCTTCGGTTCGGCCGTGCGTGCCGGTCTGGGCTGGGGCATGTACCCCGAGCAGTTAGCGGCAGCGTCGCTCGCCGACGGCTCGTTCGTGCAGATCTCCGAAGCACATCTCGATGTCCCACTTTTCTGGCAGTGTTGGAAGCTGGACAGCCCAATGGTCGTGGCCATAACGGATAAAGTGCGATCAGCCGCCGCTGGTCTGCGCCGAAGCCGAAGATAGTGGCCGAGCCGCAGCCGGCATGATCGCCGCGCCCTTCGACGCGAGCAGATGGGCGTAGGCACGACCCAGCCCACGGCCCGCACCGGTGTAACGCTGCGGCGAGATTTCTCCAGATTTAGCGCCCTGGCGTTACTTTCGCGAGACGACTCACGTCGCTGACGTCCAAGCTAGAGGCCAACGCGTAGAACCGACGGGCTCGCCGAGGATACCCGCCCGCTAACCCATCCAGCTGTGGAATCGACCGTCCGGGTCGTAGGTCGAGCGCACCTGATCGAGGCGCGCCATGTTCGCGTCGGTGATGTATCTTGCCGGACGCCGGCCGAGGTTCTCGTCGGCGAGCGCGATGCACGTCGCTAGATGCGACATCGCCGCCATATTCGAGCCGGCCCAGTCTCGGTAACGTTCGTCGTCCGCGGGATCCTGCCAGACGGTGTAGAGGCCCATGTAGATCTCGTCGTCCATGCCGTACACCATGTCCGCGCGGTCCGTGGACGGCTTCCAGCCCGTGAAAATAAAATGCGAGGGGTGTGGTGGCATCGTTTCGATGATTTTGCGGATGCCTGGCAGGAGTTCTTCGGCCGACGCCGAAGTGAACATGTTGTCGGCGACATAGCGATGCCCCTCCGGATAGTTCGTCATCACAGCGCCATACCAGTTGGCCAATGTTGTAGGTGCATAGGGAACATTGACGATCGCCTGATCGGCGACCGGGCAGGTGCCCAGCACGGCAAGGGATTTCGTCGCCTCCTCTTCTGAATCGGCGAAGACCGGCGAGGCGATGGCGATGCCGGGGTGGTCGAGGCCGGCTCCGGGAAAGCTGCGCGTGGTGAGGATTTGCAGTTCGACCCGGTCGTCGATCTCGGGACTGATGGAGCGTCCCCAGGTAAATACCTCGTCAGCGAGTTCGATCGGGTACATGTACAGGCAGGTGCCCAAGACCGCTGGGCGCCGGTGAATCCGCAGTTTGAACGAGGTCACCACACCGAAGAAACCCGGCCCGGAACCGCGGGCGGCCCAGTACAAGTCAGGGTGATTCTCTGCGTCGCAGTAGATCTGTTCACCATCGGCGGTGACGACCTCCAGGCCAAGCACGCTCTCACATGCCAGTCCGATCGCCTTACTGTTCCAGCCGTATCCGCCCTGCAGAAGATAACCACCCAGCCGAATGTCTTCGCAATGGCCCGCAGGGAAGAAAAGCCCTTGTGAGTCGAGATCCATCGCGAAGTCGCTGGCGATCTGTCCCGGCCCGACCTCCGCGGTCATCCGGTCGGTGTCGACGGCGCAGTGATCGAGGCGACTGACGTCCAGCAACAGACCACCGTCGCGAAGGTGGCTGGCCGCCCAGCTGTGCCCACCTGAACGAACACCGACTTGATGGCCGTTTGCTCGGGCATATCGAAGCGCTTCGACCACGTCGTCCGTGTCGCGCGCTTGCACGATCACATCGGGAAAACGGTCCGGCACAAGGCCATTCCAAACCGTTGCTCGACGCGCCACTTCATACTCGTCGGCGCCGCGGAAAAACTTCCTTTCGTTGGCAAGTAGAACCATTGCGTCCCTTTCAGTTTCATGCACAGGCGACACACAGCAATGTTGTATCGACGTATCTTGTTCACGAGCTACCGCCGGCAGAACGTTCAACACAGTTGTGTAGGACACGTTTTCGACGCGGTGTTGCACGCGTCACTGACTCGGTTGGATCGGCGTTAGGTATGTTGAGTCTGTTGCGGGAACGGTCAGCGGATCGACGAAGCGGCGAGGTGTTGTCGCCAGATACTGCGCAATCTCCCGGGCCAGCGGCGCGGCGTGCATGCGGATCGCACGGAGGGGGCCCCGTGGAGGAATACCGTATCCGATCGCGAACATTCCCTTGCCGACGTGCGAGGCAAAGCCGCCGCGCGGGTTGCCGTGCTGATCAAGGACGCCGAGATGCCCGACCAGACCGTCCAGATCACTGCTGAAGCCGGTGGCGGCGATGATCACTTCCGGCGCAACACATGTGCCGTCCGCGAGGAGCACGCGGTCGGATTCGACCGCCTCCACGGCGCCGACGACCTCAACACGCCCGGCCCGCACGCCGTCGATAAGCTCGTCAGCCAGCGTCGGGATGCGACCTCGCTGTTCCACCGTTGCCTTAAGCCCGAGCGGCGGCCGGTGGAAGCCGTAGGCAGTTAGGTCACCCCACATCAGGCGGTTGAGGCGTCCGATTATTGGATCGACCACGCTCGCAGGCACCCGAGCGAACAGCTCAAGAAATATGTCGGACGGAATGGGTCCCATGGCCCGCCGCACCAGGTGCGGAGGTGTGCGGACGGCAAGCCAGATCCGGCGCGCGCCGTCATTGGCGAGCTGAACGGCGATGTCTGCGGCCGAATTGCCTGCGCCGACGACGAGGACGTCGCGGTCGCGGTACGGCCAAGCGTTACAAAAGTCACCGGAATGAACGATCTCGCCGTCGAAATGGCTCAGGCCAGGCCACTGTGGGATGATCGGCGTGCGGTAGTTGCCTGTGGCGAGAACGATTGCCGGTGTTCGGATTTCCCCCGACGAGGTGTCCAGCGTCCAGCAGCCTCCGGCACGGTCGATGTGGTTGACCTCACACTCGAGCCGAAGCTCGATGTTCTGCCTGTGCACGTAGCGGTCGAAGTAGCGGACCATGTCCTCCTTGGTTGGCCAACGGCCGGCGTTCAGAGGAATCCGTTGTCCCGGGAGGTGCGACAAGAACCCGTTCGTGTTGAGGCGGAAGTTGTCGTAACGTGTGCGCCACGAAATCGCCGGCGCCGCTGCTCGGTCGAGCACGAGCGTCTTGATTCCGTGCTGATGCTGGAGCTCACGCGCAACGGCAAGACCGGAGGGTCCCGCCCCGATGACAACGGCGTCGGGGCCGTCGTGGACTTCTGTCGTCATCCGCGATCTCCTTTCGAATTCTGGGCGCCTGCGCCCTGCACACGATGATCAACATTGACCCTGCAGCGATTACTGAACGCAAAGGCATCCGCGACTTTGTCCCCCGCCAGTGACACGATTTTGAGCGGTGTGTGGTTCATCCCCGTCAGCGCAGACAAGGCTGTCAGGTACCTGTAGATCGGCGGCGATTCGCGTTGTCCTCCATCCCGATCAGTGCGACCGGCGGCTCACTGCTGTGTGGATATGGCTGAGTGGGTGCTGGAATGGTCACCCTCTCACCGTCGTTGAGGCCGATGCGGTCGTGCAGCCACACCAACGGTTTCGGCGCCCACCAGCTCCATCTGCCCAGCACGTGCATGAAGGCGGGTACCAGCACCATTCGCACCAGCGTGGCGTCGACCAGTACGGCAAGCGTCAAACCGAGTCCGAGCATCCGCATGAACTGCACGTGGGCACCGAACAGGGCCGCGAACGATATCGACATCACAACGGCCGCGGCGGTGATCACCCGGCCGGTGCGAGCCACCCCCCGTGCGACGCTCTCGCTATTGTCGGCATGGGTCCGCCCCGAGTTCTGCCAGTACTCGCGGATCCGGGACACCAGGAACACCTCATAGTCCATCGACAGACCAAACGCGATGCAGAACAACAGCACCGGAACGTTGGCGACCAGAGTCCCGGTGGACGTTGTTCCGAGCGCACCCAGGTGACCGTCCTGGAAGATCCACACCATCGCACCGAACGCGGCGGTCAGGGACAGCACGTTGAGCACGAGCGCCTTGAGCGGCAGCACGACGCTGCCGGTCAGCAAGAACAGCAGTCCGAACGTGATCACCGCGATCAGCCCCAGCACCCAGGGCAGTCGTGACGTGATGGCGTCGACGCTGTCGCGGTTGGTCTGCGCGATGCCGGTCAGGTCAACCGTCCGGCCGGCCGGTCCGGGTACGGCATGCAGCCGGTCGAGTTGGGTCTGCGAGGTGTCGGAGAACAGCGGGGCCGTGCTGCCGATGGTGAGGAATGCGCTGCCCTGCGCCACCCCGGTTGCCGCCGAGGGCGGCCCGACCATGGCGCCCCCGATGAACGTGCCCGACGGTGCCGACACCTCCGAAACATCCGGGACCCGGGACAACTCAGCGGCGTAGTGCTCGAGATCGACAGGGGTCAGGCCGTGGGCATCGGGGATCACCGCGGTGACCGCGGTGGCCGAATTGTCGGCGAAGTCGTTGCGCAATTGGTCGCCGAGCTGATGCGCCGACGCCGACGTCGGCAGCACCCGGTCATCGGGGAAGCCCCACTTCACCCCGAGGAAGGGTGCGCCGAGTATCAGCAACAGCGCGACGACGGCAAGGCCGAGGGGCAGGGCACGGCGCATGACGAATCTCGTTGACCGGTACCAAAACTGCGCCTCGATCGGACCGTCGACGGGGTCGGGCCGGTGCAGCAGGCGCCGCGCCAGTCGTCGGACATCCAGGGCATTCAGCCGGTCACCCAGCAGCACAATGGCGGCAGGCGTGACGACAACCGCCGCCAACGCGGCGAACCCGACGGTGGCGACACCGGCGTAGGCGAACGACTTCAGCACGTGCATCGGGAACAGGATCATCGCCGCCATCGACAGCGCGACCGTGGCCGCCGAAACCAGCACCGTGCGCCCCGCCGTTGTCATCGTGCGGACAAGGGCGGTGTTCGGGTGGGCTCCCTCGGCCAGTTCGTCGCGGTAGCGGCTGATGATGAGCAACGTGTAGTCGATCGCAACGGCGAGGCCCAATGCGGTCGCGAGGTTGGGCGCGAGGTTCGACACGTCGGTGCTGAAGGTGATGAGGCGCAGGACCGCCAGCGAGCCCAGGATCGCCATCAGCCCGACCGCAACCGGGAGCGCGGCCGCCAGCAGGCCGCCGAACACCCAGACCAGCACGAGGAAGCTCAACGGAATGGCGATCGACTCCATCAGCAGCAGATCGCGCTGCAATTGGGAGTTGATCTGTGCGTTCACCATGGCGTCCCCGCCCGACCGGACGATCACGCCGGTCGCCCCGACCGGGTGTGCGCGCGCCACCTCATCGGACAGCGTTTGGGCAGTTGCCTGCGCAGCACTCTCCCCGCCGCTGATGCCCGCGACGATCAGCCCGGCCTTGCCGTCCTTGCTGACCAGATATTTCGCCGCCGCCGGTGACACGGTCCACGTCGACGTCACCCCTGCGACGTTCGGTGATTGCCTCAGCTGGTCGACGATGCCTAAACCCACAGCGCGGGCGGCCGGGCCGGTGGCGCTGTCAGGAGCGGTGACGGTGATTAGCATCTGCATGTCGCCCCGGCCGAACTTGTCGGTCAGCAGTTGCGTCGCCCTGGCCGACTCCGAGGTCGGGTCCTGAAATCCGCTCGATGACAGGCTCTTGGCGACCGGAAGGCCGAAGATCCCCGCTGCCACCATCACCAACGCCGCCACCGCGATGACCCGCCGCGGCGCGGCGACCGCGAGCAATGCGATTCGTTCCAGCATTCAAATCCTTTCTGGGGACGGCTGCCGCGACGCGGTGTGATCACCGTCTCAATACCAACCCTGTGGGGCAGCGGACCCGATGTGACCACGTGATTGATGCGGTCAAAGTTCATATCGGCGCCGCGCCGGCGGACAACCGGGTGAACCGCGCATGATGCTCGACCGTGCTATCAGCAGGACCGAAGGAAGGACGTGGTCACTATCGTTCGTGAAAGTGCGGATCGCGGTGCGGCGATATCGACGACGGCCAAGGTGCCACCTGCCAAGCTGGCCCGCGTCGTCGAGTGGATTCGCCACCACCTGTATCGGCTCCATCAACGGATGACACCCGCGCCGGCAGCGATGATGGAGATGATCATTGCCAGCTGGATGTCGCAGGCGATCACTGTGGCGGCCCAACTCGGTATCGCCGATGCCCTTGCCAACGGGCCGCTGCCGATCGACGAGTTGGCGGCCCGGGTGGGCGCGGACGCCGACGCGCTGAGCCGCCTGCTGCGGGCGCTGATCAGCCGGGGCATCTTCCGCCATCGCCGCGACGGCCGCTATGAGCTGAATCCCCTTGCCAGCACGCTGCGTTCCGACGCACCGATGTCGACGGCATGGGCGGCGCAGCTCTACGGGTCGCGGGAGCAGCGCGAACGCTGGAGCCTGCTGGTGGATTCGGTCCGAACGGGGAAGTCGATCGTCCCAGCCTTGCACGGCAAGGAGAGCTTCGAATACTTCGCCGAGCAGCCCGAGCTTGCAGATCTCTTCAACAAGACCATGACGAGTGTTTCGGAGATGACCGACGCGACTGTGGTCGCCGGCTACGACTTCAGCGGCTACCCGACGATCGTCGACGTCGGCGGCGGGCATGGCCCGCTGCTGGCCGCCATCCTGGCGGCGGCGCCGGCTCCGCGGGGCGTCCTCTACGACCTGCCGAGCGTCGTCGCGAGCGCCCCAAACCTGTTGCGCGAGCACAAAGTCGCCGACCGGGTGCATATAGCCGAGGGGTCGTTTTTTGACAGTGTTCCGGGTGGCGGCGATGCCTACGTCCTCAAGAACATCCTGCACGACTGGCCCGACGAGAAGGCGGTGCAGATCCTGCGCAACGTTCGCGCGGCGGCCGGCCCCCGAGCCACGGTGCTGCTGGTCGAATTCGTGATTCCCAAGCACGACCGTGAGTTCCCGGGCAAATGGGTGGATCTGGAGATGCTGCTGAACTTGGGTGCCCGTGAACGTACCGCGGCCGAGTACCGCAACCTGCTCAGCCAAGCCGGATTCCGCATGACGCGCGTGGTGCAAACCGCTACACCCCTCAGCGTGGTGGAAGCCACAGCCGCCTAGC
>DATARY010000115.1:0-22054 GCA_036263935.1 Mycobacterium sp. | reverse complement strand
TCGTCGCCGACCATGTACATCTCGTCGGGGTCGACGCCGAGACGGCTTGCGGCGGCGAGGAATCCCTCGGGCGCGGGCTTGCCGACCGCGGTGGCCTTGCGCCCGGACGTCTCCTCCATCCCGATCAGGTACATGCCGGTGTCGACCCGTAGCCCGTCGGTGGTGGTCCACGCGGTGCTGCGGTGCATGGCGACCACCGGCACGCCCTGGGCCATCCAGTCGTAGACCCAGGACAGCGTCAGGTGGCTGTATTCGGGTCCCGCTCCGCCGAGCAGCACCACGTCCGGGGTGTCGGGCGCCTTCGGCCCGCTGAACTCGGCGGAGTAGACGATGTCGATGCCGGGCATGTCCTCGGCGATCTGCCCGCTGTTGACCAGGAAACATCGCGCGTCCGGGTAGCGGTTGCGGACGTACTCCGCGGTCAGCACCGCCGCCGTGATGACCTCGTCGGAGCGCACCTGCATGCCCGCCTCGGTGAGCAACTCGGCGATCTGCACTCGGGTGCGGGTCGTTGTGTTGGTCAGATACGAGCACGCAATCTGGTTGCGCGCCAGCACTTGCAGCGCCTCACTGGCGCCGGGGATCGGCTTCCAGGAGGTCACAAGGACACCATCGATGTCGAAGAGCACTCCACCGATAGCCATGCTGCGACAGTAAACGGCAAATGAATCAGCGCAAACCGGGGCTATCCGTACTGCGCGAAGTACGGACGCTCGGGCTTGCGCTTCTCGACGAGGATGAAGACCACGCCCCACGGATCGGCGAACCACGTCGTGCGGACCCCGGCGATCTCGGCGATCCCGTCCACCAGGAAGCGAACACCCTTGTCCTGCAGAGATTTCCGGGTCTCGTCCAGGTCGTCGCAGATCAGTCCGACGTGTGTGAGACCGGCGTCGGCCAGGCCGGCGGAACGTCGCGCATCGCTGCCGTCGGCGCGCAGGTACTCGATGACCTCGAGCACCCGGTCGCCGTCGTTGCCGAACCCCACGATCGCTGCCTTCATGGCCGGGTCGGCCAACAGTTCGCCCATGTCAGCGCGGATCGCGTCGCCCTCCATCACATACGGCGGCGAAAGCACGCTGAATCCCAGCACGTCGCGGTAGTACGCCACCGCCGCCTCGCAGTCGGGAACGCACACACCGGTATGGGCCAGGCCGGTAATCATGTTTCGATTCTGGCGCATTTCCGGCTGAGTATGTTGAAGCCATGAGCAGCAAGTGGTCCGCGGCCGACGTCCCCGATCAATCCGGCCGCGTCGCGATCGTCACCGGCTCCAACACCGGCATCGGCTACGGCGCCGCCGCCGTCCTCGCCGACAAGGGCGCACACGTCGTGCTGGCGGTGCGCAACCCCGACAAGGGCAATGCCGCCGTAAACCGCATCAAGGCCGCAAGCCCCAACGCCGCCGTCACGCTGCAGGAACTCGACCTGACGTCGCTGGACAACATCCGCAGGGCGACCGACCAACTGCGTGCCGACTTCCCCCGCATCGACCTGCTGATCAACAACGCCGGCGTGATGTACACCGACAAGGGGACCACCAAGGACGGCTTTGAGACCCAGTTCGGCACCAACCACCTCGGCCACTTCGCGCTGACCGGTCAGCTGCTCGACAACATGCTGCCTGTCGAAGGCTCACGGGTGGTGACGGTCAGCAGCGTCGGCCACCGCATCAGGGCCCGGATCCACTTCGACGACCTGCAGTTGGAGCACAACTACGACCGCGTCGTCGCCTACGGGCAGTCCAAACTGGCCAACCTGCTTTTCACCTATGAGCTGGCGCGGCGGCTGAAGACCAAGGGTGCTCCGACGATCGCGACGGCCGCCCATCCCGGCGCCGCCGACACCGATCTGCTCCGCAACATGCCTGGCGGCATCAGGCAGGTAAGCGAGTTCTTCTGGTCGACGTTCATCGCGCAGAGTGCCGACATGGGCGCACTCCCGACGTTGCGCGCCGCCACCGACCCGGGCGCCAAGAACGGCCAGTACTACGGTCCCGCCGGACTCGCCGAGCAGCGCGGTCACCCGAAAGTCGTTGAGTCCAGCGCACAGTCGCACGATGAGGAAATCCAGCGCCGGTTGTGGAGCGTCTCCGAGGAACTCACCGGCGTCACCTTCCCGGTCTGATGCGGTCCGTCGAGGAGCATCGGCGTGTCGTCGCCGACCTGATCACCCGCCGCGCACCGGTCACCCTGCCGCTGGCCGACACGCTCGGGCAGGTGTTGGCCGACGACGTCGTCGCGCCGCTGGCACTGCCGGGCTTCGACAACTCGGCGATGGACGGGTACGCCGTCATCGCCGATGACGTCGCCGCTGCGACGCCCGAAGGGCCCGTGCTGCTGCAGGTCGCCGAGGACATCCCCGCGGGCCGCACCGATGCGTTGATTCTGAAACCCGGTACGGCACATCGGATCATGACTGGGGCACCCGTCCCTACCGGAGCGACGGCCGTTGTGCCGGTTGAGGCAACGGATGGTGCGACGGACACCGTCGCGATCCGCGCCGGCGCGAAGGACGGCCAGCACATCCGGCGCGCGGGTGAGGACGTGACGGCCGGCACCACCGTGCTCCGGGCCGGCCAGGTGGTCACCCCGGCGGCGCTCGGCCTGGCCGCCGCGCTCGGGTTGGGCCAGCTGAACGTGATTCCCCGGGCGCGGGTGCTTGTGATGTCGACCGGCTCGGAGTTGGTGGCGCCCGGCACGCCGCTGCAACCCGGCCAGATCTACGAATCCAACGCCGTCATGCTGGCCGCGGCCGTCCGAGACGCGGGGGCGCACGTGGTGGCGTCGCCGATGACGGGTGACGACGTCGAGGTGTTCCGCGACGCGCTGGACCGCTACACCGGCGAGGCCGACGTGATCATCACGACCGGCGGCGTCAGCGCGGGCGCGTACGAAGTGGTTAAAGAAGCGCTCGGCGCGGTCGTCGACTTCGTCAAGGTGGCCATGCAGCCCGGCATGCCGCAGGGCGCAGGCACCGTCGACGGCACTCCGATCATCACGCTCCCCGGTAACCCCGTCAGCGCGCTGGTGTCGTTCGAGGTGTTCATCCGCTCGCCGCTGCGCACCGCGATGGGCCTGCCCAATCCGGATCGCCCTCGGCTGACCGCGGTGCTGACCGATGACCTCACCTCGCCGCGCGGCAAGCGGCAGTTCCGGCGCGGTGTGCTGGACCCCGCCGCGGGCACGGTAACCAGTTACGGGCCGCCCGCATCGCATCATCTGCGCTGGTTGGCTTCCGCGAACTGCCTGTTGGAGATCGACGAAGACGTCACCGAGGTGGCCGCCGGGTCAAAGGTGTCCGTCTGGGACCTTGGCTAGGTTTTCGGAAGTCCGTGACCCGTAGAATCGCTGCACGATGGCCAGACGCCCCGACCTCCAAGGCCCCGCGCGAGTCATGGCGCTTGTGCGCTCTGCCATACCGCCGATGCACCGAGAGGGTCTGCCGTTCGTCGGGGCGAGCCTGGCCGTCGCCGCGATCGGGCGCAAGAAACCCTGGCTGCGGCGCGCCGGGCTGGCGTCCGCGGTCGCCAACGCCGCGTTCTTCCGGCACCCGCCACGGGTGCCGCCCACCCGACCCGGTCTTGTCGTCGCCCCGGCCGACGGGCTGGTCTGCCTGATCGGCGAAGAAGTACCCCCGGCCGAAATCGGCCTGCCCGCAACGCCGTTGCCGCGCATCAGCATCTTCCTGTCGATTCTCGACGCCCACGTGCAGCGGGCACCGATCGGCGGCGACGTGGTGACCGCGGTGCATCGCCCCGGGCTGTTCTTGTCGGCCGATCTGGAGTCCGCCAGCTCCGACAACGAACGCAACAGCATCGTGATCCGCACCCCGGAGGGTGCCGAGGTGATTGCGGTCCAGATCGCCGGCCTGCTGGCCCGGCGCATCGTGTGCAATGTGAAGGCCGGCGACAAACTGTCGATCGGCGATACGTACGGCCTGATCCGGTACGGCTCACGGCTGGACACCTATCTGCCCGCGGGCTCCAACATCCTGGTCACCACGGGACAGCGGGCGCTGGCCGGCGAGACGGTATTGGCCGAGCTGCAATGATCAAGCCGCGCATCAAGGCGCCGGTCGTCAGCCTGCGCATCCTGCCCAGCGCCCTGACCGTGGCCGCTATCTGTCTGGGCTTGAGCGCGGTCAAGTTCGCGCTCGACGGCCAGCCCACGCAGGCAATGGCATTCCTGGCTGTCGCCGCGATACTCGACGCGCTCGACGGCCGGATCGCCCGGGTTCTCAAGGCGACATCGCGGATGGGTGAGGAGATCGACTCACTCGCCGATGCGGTGAACTTCGGTGTCGCACCGGCATTCATCGTCTACGGGACACTGCTGTCACATTCGCGCATCGGCTGGATTGTGGTGTTGCTCTACGTGGTATGCATCGTGTTGCGGCTGGCCCGCTACAACGCGCTGATCGATATCGACCAGCCCGCCTACGAGAAGGAATACTTCGTCGGCATGCCGGCCCCCGCGGGCGCGATCGGCGCGATCGGGCCGCTGGCCGCGAAGATGCAATTCGGCGAAGGCTGGTGGACATCGGAATCGGCGGTTGTGATCTGGATGATCGGCGTCTCGCTGTTGGTCGTCAGTACCATCCCGATGCGCAAGATCCACACCTTCTCGATCTCGCCGAACATGGTGGCACCGCTACTGGCGGCGCTCGCGATCCTGGTGGCGGCGTCAATTCTCTACGGGTACATCACGATCCTTGTGATCATCGTCGCCTATGTCATTCACATCCCATTCGCCGTCCGAACCAGGCGCTTCCTGGCGGCGCATCCGGAGGTGTGGGACGACAAACCACGACAGCAGCGCGCGGCGCGCCGGGCGATCCGCCGGGCGCACCCCCACCGTCGGTCGATGATGCGGCTCGGGCTGCGCAGGCCGGGCTCATGACGTGACGGGGTTCGACGTCGCCGACCGCCCGGCACCCAAACAACAGCTGACCCTGACCGCTCGGCTGAACACGTCGGCACTCGACTCCCGCCGTGGTGTGGTCCGACTTCACCCGGAAGCGATTGCGGCGCTTGGTATTCGAGAATGGGATGCGATCTCGTTGACGGGCTCGCGGACCACGGCCGCGGTGGCCGGGGTGGCACCGGCAGGAACACCAGCGGGCACGGCCTTGCTCGACGACGTCACGCTGTCTAACTCCGGCATCCGGGAGGACACCGCGGTGCTCGTCGCGCCCGTCACGGTGTACGGCGCCCGGTCGGTGACGCTGAGCGGCTCGAACCTTGCGACACGGTCGATCTCGGCGGCGACTCTGCGCCAGGCGCTGCTGGGCAAGGTGCTGACGGTCGGCGACACGGTGTCACTGCTGCCGCGTGAGCTCGGCCCGGACATCCCGACGTCGGCGGCCAGCAGCGCGCTGGCGTCGGCGGTCGGTATCACGTGGACCTCCGAGCTGTTGACGGTGACCGGCGTCGATCCGGCCGGAACGGTCAGCGTGCAACCGAATTCGGTGGTCAGCTGGGCCAATCGGGTCGCTCCGACCCAACGGGCGGCGGGCCGGGCCGTCGTCACCACAGCGAAACCGACCGTCAGCATCGACGACCTCAAGGGCGCCCACGCTCAGGCCAGTCGGCTCACCGAGTGGCTGAAGCTCGCCCTCGACCAGCCAGAGCTTCTCGAAAAGCTCGGCGCTACAGCAAATCTCGGCGTGTTGGTCTCCGGACCCGCCGGTGTCGGCAAGGCCGCCCTTGTGCGGACGGTCTGCGCCGACCGGCGGCTCGTCGAACTCGACGGTCCCGAAGCGGGTGCGCTTCGCGCCGAGGACCGGCTCAACAGCGTGTCGTCGGCTGTGGCGACCGTTCGCGACGGCGGAGGCGTCCTGCTGATCACCGACGTCGACGCGCTGCTGCCAGCCACACCAGAGCCGGTGGCTACGCTGATCGTCACCGAGCTGCGGACCGCGGTGGCCACCAAGGGCGTGGCGTTCATCGCGACCTCGGCCGTGCCCGACAACGTCGACCAGCGGCTGCGGGCACCCGACCTGTGCGACCGCGAGCTCGGGCTGTGCCTGCCCGACGGCGCGGTGCGCAAGCAGCTGCTCGAGGTGCTGCTGCGCGACGTGCCGGCCGAAGGGCTGAATCTCGACGAGATCGCCGAACGCACACCGGGTTTCGTCGTCGCCGACCTGGGCGCTCTTGTGCGGGAAGCGGCGCTGAGGGCCGCCGCTCGGGCCAGCGACGACGGCAAGCCGCCGGCGCTGACTCAGGGCGACCTGACCGGCGCGCTGACCGTGATCCGGCCATTGTCCCGTTCGGCCACCGAGGAGGTGTCCGTCGGCGCGGTGACGCTCGACGACGTCGGCGACATGGTCGACACCAAGCAGGCGCTCACCGAAGCGGTGCTGTGGCCGCTGCAGCACCCCGACACCTTCGCCCGGCTCGGGGTCGAGCCGCCGCGCGGTGTGCTGCTCTACGGCCCGCCCGGCTGCGGCAAGACGTTCGTGGTGCGGGCACTGGCCAGCTCGGGGCGGCTGTCGGTGCACGCGGTCAAGGGCGCCGAGCTGATGGACAAATGGGTGGGCGCCTCCGAGAAGGCGGTGCGCGATCTGTTCCGCCGCGCGCGCGACTCCGCGCCGTCGCTGGTGTTCCTCGACGAGCTCGACGCGTTGGCCCCGCGCCGCGGACAGAGCGTCGACTCCGGGGTCACCGACCGGGTGGTGGCCGCCTTGTTGACCGAACTCGACGGCATCGAGCCGCTGCGCAACGTGGTTGTGCTCGGCGCCACCAACCGGCCCGACCTGATCGACCCCGCGCTGCTACGGCCGGGCCGGCTGGAGAAACTCGTCTTCGTCGAACCGCCCGACGCCGATGCCCGCCGCGAAATCCTGCGCACCGCAGGCAAATCCATCCCGCTGAGCGACGACGTCGACCTCGACAACCTCGCCGGCGACCTTGAGGGCTACAGTGCCGCCGACTGCGTGGCGCTCCTGCGCGAAGCCGCGCTGACCGCGATGCGACGCTCCATCGACGCGGCCGACGTGACCGCCGCCGATGTGGCCAGGGCCCGCGAGGCCGTGCGGCCGTCGCTGGACCCGGCGCAGGTCGAGTCGCTGCGCGCGTTGGCGATACGGAATACATCTTGACAGTGACAAGTTAGGGATGCATAGTCGACAGTAGAACTAGCCACTGTCAAGATACTTGGAGGCACCATGACCGCACCAACCGCGACACCTGTTCGAGCCGGCGATCGCGACCGGGAGAGGACCGCGAATCACCTCGGCCAGGCGCTCGCGCATGGCTACCTCGCGATGGACGAGTACGAGACCCGGCTGCAGGCCGCGTTCGCCGCGCACACCACCGCTGAGCTGCGCCAACTCGTGGCCGACCTACCGCTGGCCCGGCTGCGGCGCAACGATCCACAGCGCCGAGAGGCCCGCAGAAGGGCCGCACGCCGGGGAGTTCAGGCCCACCTGGCCGGCTACCTGGCGATGGTCGTCGCCGTCCTTTCGGTGTGGCTCGCGGTGGGCCTGAGCGTCGGCGCCTGGTACTTCTGGCCGATCTGGCCGATCCTCGGCGCCGGCATCGGGCTTGCCTCCCACGCCGTTCCGGTCCGGTTCGCCGCGTCGCCGCTATGCCACGGGGCTCCAGCGATCGATCGCCGCTGACAGTTCGGCAGCGCCCGGCATTCGTTCGCTCGCCCATGCGACATAGCCGTCGGGCCGGACCAGCACCGCGTCCGGCAGCTCCGGATGCTTGTCGACGGTGTGCACGATGTCGGGCCGGTCGAGCTCCACCGGCACCGCCGTCACCAGCACGAACCTTCCCTCCCGCAGCCGCTCGTATAGCCGTTTCCCGTCGCAGTCGATGTCCGGCATCCGCCGACCGACCATCCAGTCGTCGCCGCGCTCGCGGGAATACGAGATGGCGATGCCGCTGAGCCGTTCGGCCACCATCCGGCGGGTGCGCGGAACCCGCAGGATGGTCCCGAGGGCGAAACTCCGCAGCGCCCGGCGCACCACAGAGTGGTCAAGCACGATCTGGTTGAACGCGTCTGTCATCCTGAGCACACCGGCGCCGACCGGATGGCGCTCCCTCTCGTAGGTGTCCAGCAGCCAACGCGGTGCGTGGCCACGAGTGGTGGCGGCCAGCTTCCAGCCGAGGTTCATCGCGTCGCCGAGGCCGGTATTCATGCCCTGGCCGCCGAGCGGCGAATGCACGTGCGCGGCGTCGCCGGCCAGAAAACCGCGGCCGTGCCGATAGTGCCTCGCCTGCCGCCGCTCACTGAGAAACCGCGAGCTCCACCGCATTTCGCGCATCCCGAAGTCCTCGCCCGCGATGCGGCCGAAGGCGTCACGGATCTCGTCCAAGGTGACCGGCTCGGAAAGTGGCGCCTGTTCGCGCAGCCGGTCCCACACGATGGCGCGGAACAATCCGTCGCCGAACGGCACGAACAGCACCACGCCGGCGGGGCCTGCCTTTGCGAAGAGACCGTCGTCGGGCGGAGAGGCCAGCCGCACGTCGGCCAACAGGATGTGGGTCTGGTATTGCTTGCCCACGAAGTCGATGCCGAGCAGTCCTCTGATGGCACTGTGGGCTCCGTCGCAGCCCACCACATACCGTGCACCCACCGGGGCGCCGCCCGCGAGGTCCACCGTCACCCCGTCGCCGTTCTGCGTCAGGCCCACCACCTTGGCACCGTGCACGATCCGGACACCGAGCTCCTCAGCGCGCGTCTGCAGCAGGCGCTCGGTCCCACTTTGCGGAACCATGAGGACCATCGCGAATCGGCTGGGTAGCTCCCCCAGGTCGAGGGTCGTGCCGCCCGGTGGTGCGATCTCGCGCACCACGAGGCCGCGCGGTATCAGTTCGTCGGCGAGCCCGCGCGCGTCGAGCAGCTCGAGCGTGCGCGCATGCACCGCGAAAGCCCGCGTGATGTTGGGCATGTCGGTGCGTTCTTCGAGCAGGACCGCCCTCGCGCCACCGAGCGCGAGCTCGCACGCCATCATCAAGCCGGTCGGTCCGGCGCCGACCACAACCACATCGGGGGTGTCCACGAGGCGGGATGCTATCCGCTCAGTCCGGTTCGCCGTACTCGTCGAACCAATATGCGAGCTTCCCGCGGCGACTGACCGCGCGGAGCCGACGTTCGGCGGCTTCCCTGGTCCTCGATGTGGTGACGATGAGCAGTTCGTCACCGGTCTCGAGGCGAGTGTCGGGCTGCGGAACGAATGAATGGCCCCTCCGGATGATGAGCGTGATGACGCTGGGGTCGGGCAGGCGCAGTTCCAAGACGGTGACGTTGTGCAGCCGCGACTCCGGCAACACAGTCATCGTCACCAGATCGGCCTCCAGCACGTCGAGGGGCGCGGATTCCACTTGAATCTCGCGAGTGGTGTCACGGCGGACGAGGCCCAAGCGTTCGGCGACCAATAACAGGCTGGGTCCCTGCACCAATGTGAACACCACGACGAGGATGAAGACGATGCTGAGAAGGCGGTCGCTGCCGGGAACTCCGGCCACGATGGGATAGGTCGCGAGCACGATCGGAACCGCGCCGCGCAGACCTGCCCAGGACAGGAAGGCCTGCTCTCGCCATGGCACGCGAAAGCCGATGAGCGAGACGACAACCGACACCGGCCGCCCCAGCAGCAGTAGCACCAAGCCGACGACAATCGCCGGAATCACCTGATCGCGAAGCTCATTCGGCGACACGAGAAGACCCAGAAGGACGAAGAGGCCAATCTGGGCCAGCCATCCGGCCCCTTCGGCGAACGACCGAATCGCCGAGCGATGAGGCAATCCAGAGTTGGCGAGCACGAGCCCGGCCAGATAGGCGGCGATGATGCCACTGGCGTGGGCGGCACCGCCTGCGGCGAACGCGAGCATCCCGAACCCGACCGTCGCGATCGGGTAGAGACCGGAGGCGGGTAGCGCGATACGCCGCAACGCCAACGCGCCGAGAAGGCCGCAACCGAGACCTATCGCGACGCCAATTGCCAACTGGTACAACAGCGTTGCGGCAACCACCCCCGGCTGCAGGACAAACGGTGTCGCACTGAACAAGAGCACGAGGATGACCGCCGGGGCGTCGTTGAACCCGGACTCCGCCTCGAGCAGTCCGCCCAGGCGTCTCGGCAGCGGCACCACCCGGAGGACTGAAAAGACGGCAGCCGCATCGGTACTGGAGACGATCGCGCCCAACAGCAGCGCCAGCTGCCAACCAACGCCGAGGATCAGATGCACCCCCACGGCGGTCACCGCCGTGCTGACCAGGACCCCGACGGTCGCCAGCACCGCCGCCGGCGCAAGCACCGTGCGGATATCGCCGAACCGCGTGGTCAGGCCGCCCTCGACGAGAATGACGCCCAGCGCCGCCGTGCCGAGGTCCTGCGCGAGTTGGGCATTGTCGAACTGCAACCCCAAGACGCTCTGTCCAAGCACGACCCCCACTGCGAGGAACAACAGCAGGCTGGGCAGGCCGACGCGCGACGCGACCCGGGTGGCGATGACGCTTGCCAGCAGCACCAGCCCGCCGGCAAGCAGCGCCAGGTACAGCTGGTGCAGGGTCATCTCAACCTCGTTCGCCGCCCAGGACTTGTGCAGGTGTCAGTTAATCAGTAGCAACGTCTATGAGTGCGTGGCTCCGACAGGAGCAAAGCAGCCGGGAAGGAGTGCGGGCTCATGCGCATCGCGATCGCCGGAGCGGGTGCGGTCGGTCGCTCCGTCGCGCAGGAACTGCTCGCCAACCACCACAAAGTCCTGCTCATCGAGCGGGAGTGGAGCCGATACGAGCCTTCGGCGGCTCCAGACGCCGACTGGCTACACGCCGACGCGTGTGAGCTGACGTCGCTTCAAGAGGCCCAACTGCAGATGTGCGACGTCGTCATCGCCGCCACCGGTGACGACAAGTCGAACCTGACAATGTCCCTGCTGGCCAAGACCGAGTTCGGGGTCGATCGGGTGGTCGCGCGCGTCAACGACTTCCGCAACGAATGGCTGTTCACCGACGCATGGGGCGTGGACGTCGCGGTCTCCACGCCGGTCGCCATGGTCGCCGCGGTGGAAGGCGCCATCGATATCGGCCATCTTGTGCGTTTGATGGGGCTGCGGCAAGGCAGCGCCAACCTCGCCCAGCTGACGCTTCCCGCTGACAACCCGCTGGTCGGGCGGCGCGTCTGCGACCTGGCATTGCCCGCGAACAGCGCACTGGTGACGATCCTGCGTGGCGATCGGGTAATTCTCCCGCAGCGAGACGATGTGCTTGAGGCCGGCGACGAGTTGCTGTTCGTCGCGGAAAGCGATGTGGAAGACCGCATCAGGGCGATGGTGCACGGCCCGACGCCGCCGGGCGCTCAGTAACTCTGCCTGTCCGTAGAGTGGGGTCAATCCGACTGCTGGCCCCCCGACAGAAATCGGAGTGCCATGCTCGCCGTGCTCTGTGCCCATGCGGTGGCGACCGCCCTGGCACCGCTCCTGGTATACCGGTGGGGCCGGATGGCGTTCCTTCCGCTGGCGTTGGTGCCGCTGGGTTCGCTGGTCTGGGTCGCGCTGAACTGGCCCGGGTCTGGTCGGGCTCCGGGGTCTGACGTCGCCGGCCACGCGGCTCCGGGGTCTGACGTGCCCTGGATCCCCGAGCTGTCGATGAACATCACGCTCCGGTTCGACACGCTCGCGGCGATCATGAGCGTGCTCGTGCTGGGGATCGGCGCGCTCGTGCTGTTCTACTGCACCGACTACTTCCAGCATCGCGACGGCCACACCGAGAAGCGGCTGCCCAGCTTCGCCGCCGAACTCGTCGCGTTCTCCGGCGCCATGTTCGGGCTGGTCTGCAGCGACAACATGCTGGTGCTCTACGTCTTCTGGGAGCTCACGACGGTGTTGTCGTTCCTGTTGGTGGGCCACTACGCCGAGCGCGTGACGAGCCGCCGCGCCGCCACCCAGGCGCTGCTTGTGACGACGTTCGGCGGGCTGGCCATGCTGGTCGGCATCGTCGTGCTCGGCAACGTCGCCGGCACTTACCTGCTGTCCGAACTGATCGCCGCGCCGCCGACGGGTCTGTCCGCGTCGATCGGTGTGATGCTCATGCTCGTCGGGGCGCTGGCCAAATCGGCGATCGTACCGATGCACTTCTGGCTGCCCGGCGCGATGGCGGCACCGACCCCGGTGAGCGCGTACCTGCACGCCGCGGCGATGGTCAAGGCGGGCGTCTATCTCGTCGCGCGGATGACACCGGGATTCGCCGATGCGCCGCCGTGGCGGCCGACGGTGGTGATCCTCGGTCTGCTGACGATGCTGCTTGCTGGCTGGCGCGCGGTGCGCGAATACGACCTGAAGCTGATCCTGGCCTTCGGGACGGTCAGCCAGCTCGGTCTGATCACCGTATTGGTCGGCGCGGGCGGCGGAGATCTGATGCTGGCCGGGCTGGCCATGCTCTGCGCACACGCGATGTTCAAGGCGTCGCTGTTCATGGTCGTCGGGGTGATCGACCACGCCACCGGCACCCGCGACGTCCGCAGGCTGGCCTGGCTCGGGCAGCGCAGCAGGACTCTGCTCGTGATCGCCGTCGGCGCGACCGCGAGCATGGCCGCACTTCCGCCATTCCTCGGGTTCGTCGCCAAGGAGGCCGATTTCGAAACCGTGCTGCACAGCCCGACACTCGGCGCCGCCGCACCGTATGTGCTCGCCGGCATCGTTGTCGGCTCGGTCTTCACCACCATCTACAGCTTGCGGTTTCTGTGGGGAGCATTCGGCCGCAAAGGATTACCGTCTCCAAGCACCCGAGTGGCCGAGATGCACCAACCGTCGGGGACGTTCCTTGCGGCCCCGGCCATCCTGGCGGCCGCAGGTCTGCTGTTCGGTTTGTGGCCCGCGCGGCTGGATCGTGCAATCGACGGCTACGCCGACTCGTTGCCCGGCGGAGAGGGTTACCACCTCGCGCTGTGGCACGGGCTGAGCCTGCCGCTGCTTCTGTCGATGCTCGTGCTGGCCGTCGGTGCGGCCGCCTACTTCGGCCGGGGCCGGTTGTGGCGGCTGGGGACGATGCGCACGCCGCTCGGCAATGCCGACCGCGTCTACGACGCCGTCCTCCGGGGCGCGGACATGCTGTCGGTGCGGCTCACCGCGGCCACCCAGCGTGGGTCTATTCCCGTGACGCAGTCGGTCATTCTCACCACGCTCGTGCTTGTGCCCATCGTCGTGCTGGCACTGGGCGCCCGCGACCGTCCCCTGTTCGCACTGTGGGACTCGCCACTGCAGGTCGTGGTCGGGTTGTTGATCCTGGCGGCCGCGCTCGGTGCAACGGTGATGCGCAACCGGTTGGCGGCGGTGCTGCTGGTCGGGGTCGCCGGCTACGGCTGCGGCACGATGTTCGTGTTCTACGGTGCGCCGGACCTGGCGCTGACGCAGTTCCTGGTGGAGACGCTGACCTTGGTGATCTTTTTGCTGGTACTGCGGACGCTGCCCGCCGAGGCCGATAGCTCCAATATCAAGAGGTACCGGTTGCCCCGGGCCGCGCTGGCGCTCGCGGTCGGCGCCGCCGTCACCGTGCTGGCCTGCTATGCGATGGCCGCCCGGACCGGCACGCCGATCGCCGAATTGCTTCCCGACGCAGCGTATTACCGCGGCCACGGCGGCAACACGGTCAACGTGTTGCTTGTCGACATCCGGGCCTGGGACACGCTCGGCGAAGTCTCGGTGCTACTGGTGGCAGCCACCGGTGTGGCGTCGCTGGTGTTCCGGCACAGGCGTTTTGGTGCCGCGCCGCGGGTTGCGGACGCCGGCCAGCCCGACATCGGCAGGCTGCCCCACGTCGCGATCAGCCCGGCCGCCGGCGACGTCACCTGGTTGCGCGGTAGCGAGTTGCGCGACCCGCGGCACCGGTCGCTGGTGCTCGAGGTCGCGACCCGGATCATCTTCCCGCTCATCATGGTGTTGTCGGCGTACTTCTTCTTCGCCGGGCACAACACGCCGGGCGGCGGCTTCGCCGGCGGGTTGACCGCAGGGCTGGCTTTGGTGTTGCGCTACTTGGCCGGCGGCCGTTACGAACTCGGCGAGACGCTGCCGCTGGACGCCGGCAAGATCCTCGGCGTCGGCTTGGGTCTGTCGGTGGGCACCGCGGTGGCGTCGCTCGTGGTCGGCGCGCCGGTGTTGTCGTCGGCGCTGATCCAGGTCGACCTGCCCGTGCTGGGGACGGTCAAATTCGTCACCGCCCTGTTCTTCGACCTCGGCGTCTACCTCATCGTTATCGGCCTTGTCCTCGACGTGCTGCGCAGCCTGGGCGGGCGCGTCGAGGTCGAGATGACCCAGGCGGTCGTGAGATGACGACATACCTCGTTCCGTTGGTGTTGACCGGGGGTCTCATCAGCGCCGGTGTGTATCTACTGCTGGAACGCAGCCTGACTCGAATGCTGTTGGGGTTGTTGTTGATCGGTAACGGGGCCAATCTGCTGATCCTCACCGTGGGGGGCCGTTCGGGCAATCCACCCGTGCACGGCCACACCAGCGCGGGCGATACCACCACCGCAGATCCGTTGGCACAGGGCATGATTCTGACGGCCATCGTCATCGGCATGGGCATCGCGGCATTCGTGCTGGCGTTGATCTATCGCTCGTACCGGTTGACCACCGCTGAGGACGTCGGTGTCGACCCAGAGGACGCCCGGGTTTCACGGATGTCGGGCAAGGAAGCCGCCGCGCTCGACGAGGGCGGTCCGCAGCCCGAGGAGACGGAGGACACCGAGGAACCCGACGAACTCGATGCGCTGCCCGGACTGGAGGGCTCGCGATGACGGCCGAGCGAGTAGCGAAGGCGGATCGCGCATGAGCACCGCCGCTGTGCTGACGCCGCTGCCGGTGTTGATCCCGTTGGCGGGTTCCGCGCTCACACTGTTCGCGGGCCGGAGGCCTCGGCTGCAGCGAGCCATCACACTGGCCGCACTGTCGGTGGTTGTCGCGGTGTGCGCGGCCCTGCTGCATCTCACCGACCGTGAGGGCACGCTCGCATTGCACATCGGCGGTTGGGGCCAAACGGTGCCGGGCATGGGTCCCCTTGGCATCACGCTGGTCGTGGATCGGTTGTCGGCGCTGATGCTGGTCGTGTCTTCGATTGTGCTTCTCGCCGTGGTGTTCTACGCCATCGGGCAGGGCATCCGCGACGGGGACGAGCGACAGCCGGTGTCCATCTTCCTGCCCACCTATCTCGTGCTCGCGGCCGGTGTGGGCATTGCGTTCCTCGCCGGTGACCTGTTCAACCTGTTCGTCGGCTTCGAGGTGCTCCTGTCGGCGAGCTTCGTGCTGCTGACCATCGGCGCCAGCAAGGATCGCGTGCGCGCTGGCATCTCCTACGTGACGGTGTCGATGGTGTCGTCGCTGGTGTTCCTGTTCGGCATCGCCCTCGTCTACGCCGCCGCCGGGACGCTGAACCTCGCCGAGCTCGCCGTGCGGCTCGACGGTGTCGCGGCGGGCACCCGCACCGCGCTGTTCGCGGTGCTGCTTGTCGCGTTCGGCATCAAGGCCGCGGTGTTCCCGCTGTCGACGTGGCTGCCGGACTCCTACCCCACCGCGCCGGCCCCGGTTACCGCGGTGTTCGCCGGCTTGCTGACCAAGGTCGGTGTGTACGCGATCATCCGAGCGCATTCGCTGCTGTTCCCCGGCGGCGGGCTGGACCCACTGCTGTTGGTTGCGGCTCTGCTGACGATGGTGGTCGGCATTCTCGGCGCGATCGCGCAGAGTGACATCAAACGGCTGCTGTCCTTCACGCTGGTGAGCCACATCGGCTACATGGTGTTCGGCATCGCGCTGTCGAGCCAGCTCGGCATGTCGGGCGCGATCTACTATGTGGCGCATCATATTCTGGTGCAGACGACGCTGTTCCTTGTCGTCGGCCTCATCGAACGCCAGGCCGGCGCGTCGACGCTGCAGCGGTTGGGCGGCCTGGCCGCCGCCAGCCCGCTTCTGGCGTTTGTGTTCGTCATACCTGCGCTCAATCTGGGTGGGATACCGCCTTTTTCAGGCTTTATCGGCAAGGTGACCCTGCTAGAGGCGGGGGCGCAGAGCGGCTCGGCGCTGGCCTGGGTGCTCGTCGGCGGCGGCGCGCTGACCAGCCTGCTGACGCTCTATGTGGTAGCCCGCGTGTGGACCACGGCGTTTTGGCGCCCGCGCACAGACGCACCCGAGGGACACCTCGCGGCGGCCGCACCGGCGGCGCTGCTCGACGATTCGGAGGACATCGAGTTCGTCAATCGCGGCGACGTCGGCCGAATGCCGGTCGGAATGGTGGCGCCGACCGGTGCACTCATCGCCGTGGGTCTGGCGTTGACGGTGCTGGCCGGCCCGATCGTCGCATACAGCGGCCGGGCCGCCGACGAGGTGCTCGACCGCAACCAGTACATCTCGGCGGTGGTGGCCAAATGAGGCGAATCGTGTTGCGGGGCTGGGTGCTGGTCTGGCTGATCCTGGTGTGGGTTCTGTTGTGGGGCACGCTTTCTGCGGCCAACGTGCTGTCCGGTCTTGCGATCGCAGTGGTGATCACGACGCTGCTCCCGCTACCCGTGGTGCCTGTGGAAGGTAGGGTTCGCCCGCTGTCGCTGATACGCCTGATCGCGACGGTCGCCTACTACCTTGTGCTGTCGTCGGTGCAGGTGGCGTGGCTGGCAGTCAAACCGGGGCCGCCGCCGCTTTCGGCGGTGTTGCGGGCTCACCTGGCGATCAAGTCGGATCTGGTGCTGGCACTGGCCGTCAACATCACCAACCTGATTCCAGGATCGATCGTGCTGGAGATCGACCAGGTGCGACGGATGATCTATGTCCATGTCATCGACGTCGACTCCGACCGCGTGGTTGCGCGGTTCTACCGCCAAGTTGCGGTGGTCGAGCGCCTGCTGGTCGCGACATTCCAGCGGGAATCGGACTGGCGGCCAGGGGCTGAGGAGGATCGCACATGATGATTGTGTGGACTATCGCCGCGGTCCTACTGACCGCCGCGGCCGTTGTGACCATGTTCCGGCTGCTGGCCGGCCCGGGCACACTGGACCGGCTGGTGGCGCTGGACACCCTTGTCGCAGTGACGATGTGCGCGATTGGAACATGGGCCGCCTTTAGCCTCGACACCACGGTGACATACGGCCTGACCGCGCTTGCACTGATCAGCTTCGTCGGCTCGGTTTCCGTCGCGCGGTTCCGGGTGCCCGATACCGACAAGTCCCGGGCTGCACGGAGGTCACGATGACCGCCCTTGACATCGTCACCAGCGTGCTGATCCTCGCCGGTTCGACGCTCGCACTCACCGCCGCCATCGGTGTGGTCCGGTTCCCGGACACCCTGACCCGCATGCACGCGGCCACCAAGCCGCAGGTGCTGGGCCTGCTGCTGGTGCTTGCCGGCGCCGCAATCCGGTTGCGCGGCAACGCCGATGTCGGCATGGTCATCCTCACGGGCTTGTTCACTGTCATCACGGCGCCGGTGGTCGCCAACCGCGTCGGTCAACTCGCCTACCGTGAACGGAACGTCCGCGATGACCTACTGACCAGGGACGAAATGCTTGAATTCGCCGACAACGGGGAAACCGCAGACAATGGCCAGATCTGACGACGACAGCTGGGACATCAACGAAGGCGTCGGCGCGACCGCTCTGGGTGTCGCGTTCGCGCGTGCGCAGGAGACGACGTCGGAATGCCCCTTGTTCACCGACCAATACGCCCAGCTGTTCATCGACGCGGCCCTTGAACGCGGGTGGCGGCCGCCCCCGACACATATGGCCAAGCGGATCCGGGCCATCTCCGGCTACATGGCGTCGCGAACCAGGTGGTTCGACGAGTTCTTCGTGGCCGCCGGCGCCAACGGTATCGACCAAGCGGTCATCCTCGCCGCCGGCCTCGATGCCCGGGCATGGCGGCTGCCGTGGGTCGATGGCAGCGTGGTCTACGAGATCGACCAGCCCAAGGTGCTGAAGTTCAAGACCGAAACGATGCGCGCCCACGACGCCCGGCCGGCGGCCCGATACGTCGCCGTTCCCATTGACCTCCGGCAGGACTGGCCGACCGCTTTGCGCGATGCGGGATTCGATCCCGACGTACCGACCGCGTGGGCGGCCGAAGGGCTGCTGCCTTATCTGCCGGCCGCCGGCCAGGACCTGTTGTTCGAACGCATTCACGACCTCAGCGCCCAAGGCAGCCGCATTGGGGTGGAGTCCTTCGGCGCGGGCTTCTTCGATCCGGATTATCTGGCCAGTCGACGCCAACGGTTGCGCCAATGGCGGGAAAAGGCGGGCACCGAGGCCGACGACAAAGTCCCCGACACTCAGGATCTGTGGTTCATCGAAGACCGCACGGAGGTCGCCGACTGGCTGATGGAGCACGGATGGGACGTGACATCGGTCGAGGCGGCAGATCTGTTGGACCGCTATGGCCGCCGCGCAACAGGCGAGCTCGACGACATAACGCCCCGAACCGTTTTCGTCGAGGGTAAGCTGGCAAGCTGAATCGGTGGTGGCTACTCCCCCGACAGCTGGAACTCCACCATCGCGGTGACGGTGTCGACGGCATCGCTCAACGCCGCGAGCCGCGCGGCGATGCTGGGCGCAGCCAGCACCGCATACCGGTCGGCCTGCCCCATCGGGACACGGGACGCCAACGCGTACAACCACATTGCGGCGTCGCCGGATGCGTCGGCACCGACCACGATGTCGCGCCCGTTGACCTCCGCACCGCGGGCGGCGGCGATCCGCTCGAACAGCGCGACCATCCGATCCTCGACATCGCGGATCGCGTCCACGTCGACGGGCTCACCCGATTCGTCCGGCCACGGCTCCACCGCGGCCTGCGGGTACGGATCGTCGGGCTGCCATTCGAGCACCCGAATCCGCTCGCCCATCACACATCTCAGTCGATAGCGGCCATCGCCGAAATCTGCGCATTCGGTGATGTGTGCGAGCGCTCCGACATCGCTGCGGGTGTCTCCGCCGCCCACCTCGCGCCCGGCGGAGATCAACACCACGCCGAACGCCGGGTCTTCTGCGGCCAAACAGCGTTGCACCAATTCGGAATATCTCGGTTCGAAGATCCGTAGCGGCAATTCTTCACCGGGCAGCATCGCCACCTCAAGTGGGAACATCGGGGTGATCGGCATGGGTGTTAAATGTCCAGCTCACCGACCAGTGCGTCGACCACCGCGCGCAGATCACCGTCGTGCTCCTCGGCCACCCTGCGTTGTCGTTGGTAGGACGCGCCCGAGGTGTAGATGTCGGACACCCCGGCTAGTTCGTCCTCGCAGCGCAGCGCTTTCGCCACCGGCTCCAAGCGGTTCAGCAACTCGTCGATGTCCTCTGTGACCAGCCGCTCGTTGCTGTCCGCGTCAAGAATGATGACCGCGTCCAGGCCATACCGTGCCGCGCGCCACTTATTTTCTTGCACATGCCACGGCGGCATCGTCGGCAGCTGCTCACCGGCATCGAGGCGACGGTCCAAGTCGACGATCAGGCAATGTGTCAGCGCCACAAGCGCACCGAGCTCACGCAGGTTGGACACGCCGTCGAAAATCCTGACTTCTACCGTGCCCAGGTGCGGAGATGGTCTTATATCCCAACGGATTTCGTTCATGTGGTCGATGATGCCGGTCTTTTTCTGGTCATGGACGAAGCCCTCCCACTCCGCCCACGTCTGGAAGTGAAACGGCAACCCGGCTGTCGGCAGCTGCTGGAACATCATCGCGCGGTTGCTGGCGTAGCCGGTGTCTACACCGGCCCAAAATGGCGACGACGCGGACAACGCCAGCAGATGTGGAAAGTGGTTGAGCATCGACGTGATGATCGCCATCACCTTGTGCGCCGAGGAGATTCCCACGTGCACATGCACACCCCAGATCAACATCTGACGGCCCCACCACTGGGTGCGCTTGATCAACTCGGCATATCGCGGCGCGTCAGTCAGCTTCTGTGCCGACCACTGCGCGAACGGATGTGTTCCCGCACAGAACAGCTCCATGCCTCGATTGCGCACGATCTGGCGGGCGGTAGTAAGGGTCGAGCGTAGATCGTCTATCGCTTGCGGCACGGAATCGCAGACGCCGGTGACGATTTCGACCGTGTTGCGCAGCAATTCCTTGTGCACGCGCGGGTTGTTCTCGCCGAGTTCCAAGATGACCGCGGCGGCCTCATTGCTCAGGTCGCGGGTCTCGGGGTCGACGAGCGCGAACTCCCATTCGACACCAACGGTCGGCCGGGGCGAGCCGGCGAAGTCGATGTGGCGGTTAACCGGTGCCGATAACACCGCAGGCCACGCGCTTTCCTGCGTCGCCGGTGGCCAAGGTCTCGGCGTCTGGCGGCGGGGCGCCGTTGACCTGCTGGTAGCGCTCCGGCGGGATGTTGGCGAAGTTATCCGCCTTCTCGTGAATGATGATCGCGGTCTTGGCGCCGCCGAGCACATCCTGTGCGGTGAACGCGTCGGTCGTCGTCACCAGCTTCGCGGAGCCGTCCTGACGGACCTGAAGGGACACCAGGTCGCCGCTGGCGGGATGCCCGGTGTGGCCGGCCTTTTGGAAATGCGGACCCGCGGAATTGAAGTCGCCCGGTGCGCCACCGGTCGGGGCGACGGAGTTGGCCTCGCATTTTCCGACCGCGTGGATGTGCATCCCGTGGAAACCAGGGGCCAGCTCACCCGGCGTTGTGGTCTGCACGGTGACGGTGGCGTAGCCGTTGGCGAATGCGATGTCGGCGGTGGCAACCGTGGTGCCGTCGGCCATCTTCAGCTGCGCAGTGAGCTTCTCACCGGCCGTGGGCTCGGCGCCGTCGTGTCCGCCCTGGCCCGGCGACGCCGATGGTGCCGGCGCCCCTGTCCAAATCGGCGGGGTGGTGCCCGGCGAGGTGGCGGTGGGTTCGTTGGGGCTGCACGCGCTCAAGGCGACCGGAACGGCGAGCAAGGCAGCGACGGGCTTGAGCATGGGCAAGAGCCTAGCCGGTCACCGCCACGACCACGCCCGGCGGCTGCTCGGCCAACTCGGGCACCCGCGGCTGGACCGGGGCCTGGAGCAACTTGCCCACGTCGTCGGCGGCCGCATGCTCACCGGGGGCCTGCCCGAAGAAGACCGTGGTGCCTGTCACCCCGGGCAGGCTGAGGTTGCCGGTGTCGGTGACGTTCCAGCCGGCCTCCCGCAGCCGGTTGGCCGTGTTTTCCGCGGCACCTTCCGTCGAGGAGATGTTGAACACCCGGACGTCTGCCTTGGCCGGTGCCCGCGACGGTGACGGCGATCCCGAGGCGGTCGTGGTGGCGATGGCCGTCGTCCCGAGCGACGACTGGTCACCGTTGGAGTCGCCGGAACCCATTGCCTGGAACCCGACCAACAGAAACACCACGCCGAGGAACAGCAGCACCATCACCATGGCGCGCAGAGGCAGCCCTGAGGATTCTCGCTGGTTCATTACCGCCTACTGTATCGAGCGGGCCCGCTCGGCCCCGCAAGCTCCCAGTGCCTAGGTGACGTCCGTCATGTGACGTCGAAGCCAAGCCGGCGCGCCGCCCTGGCCTTTTGCCGGCTGGCCCGCAGCCGGCGCAGCCGCTTGACCAGCATCGGGTCCGACGCGAGCGCTTCGGGGCGGTCGACAAGCGCATTCAGCACCTGGTAGTACCGGGTGGCCGACATCGAGAACAGGTCCTTGATCGCGTCTTCCTTGGCACCGGCGTACTTCCACCACTGACGCTCGAACGCCAGGATGTCGTGTTCGCGCCGGGTCAACCCATCGCTGAGTTCAGACTCGTGCCCGGATTGCTCAGTCCGCGCGATCGCGCCGTCCATATCGGTCCTGGGCCCTTCCGACACTCGCAATGACATCACTCGCGGTTCGGCGAACATTCAACCACGGGTTTCCGGCCGGAGCCGTCAGCCAGCCCCGCGCGTCGGCTCATTAAGCTTGCCGGGCATGGCCGTCGTACCCATCCGCATCGTGGGAGATCCCGTCTTACGCACCGCGACCGAGCCGGTACCCGTCGCCGAGGACGGTTCGCTGCCGGCCGATCTCGCCGACTTGATCAAGGACCTCTACGACACGATGGCCGCCGCCAACGGCGTGGGCCTCGCGGCCAATCAGATCGGGGTGTCCAAGCGCGT
>DATARY010000063.1:0-37715 GCA_036263935.1 Mycobacterium sp. | reverse complement strand
GATGATCGACGGTGCGGGGCATTGGCTGATGGAGGAGCGACCCGAGGAGGTCAACAAGATGCTGCTCGACTTCTTGTCCGGATTGGAGCTCTAGATGACCCGGCCGCTGAACTTCGGCGTCTTCTTCGCGCCGTTCCATCCCGTCGGTCAATCGCCAACGATTGCAATCGAATACGACATGGAGCGGGTGGTCGCGCTCGACCGCCTAGGTTTCGACGAAGCCTGGCTCGGTGAGCATCACTCCGGTGGCTACGAGCTGATCGCCTGCCCGGAGGTGTTCATCGCCGCGGCGGCCGAGCGGACCAAGCACATCCGGCTGGGCACGGGTGTGGTGTCGCTGCCGTATCACCACCCGCTGATGGTGGCCGATCGCTGGGTGCTGCTCGACCATCTCACTCGCGGGCGGGTGATCTTCGGCACCGGGCCGGGCGCACTCCCGTCGGACGCCTACATGATGGGCATCGACCCCGTCGAGCAGAGGCAGATGATGCAGGAGTCGCTGGAGGCCATCCTGGCGCTGTTCCGGGCATCGCCCGAGGAAAGGGTCAGCAGGCATTCCGACTGGTTCACATTGCGGGACGCCCAGCTACACGTCCGTCCCTACAGCTGGCCGCACCCCGAGATCGCATGTGCGGCAATGATTTCCCCGTCCGGTCCGCGGCTGGCGGGCGCGTTGGGCACATCGCTGCTGTCGCTGTCTATGTCCGTGCCAGGTGGCTACGCCGCGTTGGAGAACACGTGGCAAGTCGTCGTCGACCAGGCCGAGAAGTCCGGCCGCGACGAGCCGGACCGCAAAGACTGGCGAGTGTTGGCGATCATGCACCTCGCCGACTCCCGTGAGCAGGCGATCGACGACTGCGTGTACGGGCTGCAGGACTTCGCGAACTATTTCGGCGCGGCCGGGTTCGTGCCACTCGCCAACACCGTCGAGGGGACACAGTCACCGCGGGAGTTCGTTGAAGAGTATGCAAGCAAAGGCAATTGCTGCATCGGCACGACGGCCGACGCGATCACCTACATCCAGGACCTGCTGAACACCTCGGGCGGCTTCGGCACCCTGCTGTTGCTCGGCCACGACTGGGCGCCACCCGCCGCGACCTACCACTCCTACGAGCTGTTCGCACGAGAAGTTATGCCGCACTTCAAGGGTCAGCTTGAGGCCCCGCGGGCGTCGCACGACTGGGCCAAGGGCATGCGAGACCAACTGCTCGGCCGCGCGGGCGAAGCCATCGTCAAGGCGATCTCCGAGCACACCGACGAACTCAAGTTGGAAGCAGAAGGGAAGGACAACTGATGCGAGCATCGGTGCTCCGTGACGGCCGGATGGTTCTGCGCGACGACGTGCCCGAGCCGGTTCCCGGCGCGGGGCAGGTGCTCGTCGGGGTGAAGGCGTGCGGGATCTGCGGCTCTGACCTCCATTTCGCGAAGTACGGCGAGGAGATGCTGTCGCTGGTGGATCAGATGCGAGGTATGCCGGTGGAGGGCGCCCTGCCGGTCGACCTAGGCGCTGATGTGTTCATGGGTCATGAGTTCAGCGCAGAGGTGCTCGACGCCGGTCCCGACACCGACGCCCCGCCTCCCGGAACGGTTGTTACGTCGATTCCGGTGCTGATATCGGCGACCGGTATCGAACCGATCGTCTACAGCAACACCACGATTGGCGGCTATGCCGAGCAGATGCTGTTGTCAGCACCTTTGCTTCTGGAAGTTCCCAACGGGCTTGACCCGCGGCACGCCGCGCTTACCGAACCCATGGCTGTCGGCCTGCATGCGGTGAACATGTCGAAGATTGAGAGCGGCGAGACCACGCTCGTACTTGGATGCGGCCCGATCGGTCTCGCGATCATTGCGGCCCTGCACCGCAGGGGCGTGGAAACCATTGTGGCGGCCGATTACTCGCCAACCCGCCGCCAGTTGGCCGAGACGATGGGCGCACACGAAACCGTCGACCCGGCCGACGGCTCGCCGTTCGACTCCACAAAGCCGGCAGTGATTTTCGAGGCGGTCGGTGTGCCCGGCATCATCGATGACGTGATGAGGCGGGCACCGATCGGCAGCCGGATCGTCGTCGCCGGCGTGTGCATGCAGGCCGATACCGTGCATCCCGTCTTCGCCTCCGCCAAACAGCTCAGCCTGCGCTTCTCGATGACGTACGACCCCGCGGAGTTCACGGACTCGCTGCGGGCCATCGCCGAGGGCGAGATCGGTGTGGCACCGATGATCACAGGCGAGGTCGGCCTCGACGGCGTCGGTGCGGCATTCGATGAGCTGTCCGATCCGGACCGTCACTGCAAGATTCTGGCGACTCCCTGACGGTAGGGTGCCAGGCATGGCGATCGCAGCGAGAGCGAAGCATCCCATCCGAATCCTCGTCCTCGCCGCCGGACTCGCCGCCGCCGGACTTGCCGCCGTCGGCCTTTCGGCCTGCGACTCGTCGTCCGGCCCCACATCTGCCCCAGGTGCCCCAGGCGCCAACAGCCGGCAGGTGACGGTCGTCGGTACGGGCCAGGTTCAGGGCACGCCGGACACGCTGACGATCAACACCTCGATCGAAGCCGTCGCGCCCGATGTCACCGCTGCGATGAACCAGACCAGCGAGCGCCAGACGGCGGTGATCAATGCGCTGGTGCAGTCGGGTATCGACCGCAAGGACATCAGCACTACGCAGGTAAGCCTGCAGCCGCAGTACGCGGGCGGCGACAGCACCGCCATAGTTGGCTACCGCGCGAGCAATTCGATCGACGTGAAGATCCGCAAGCTGGAATCGGCCTCGCAGACGCTGGCCCTCGTCGTGAGCACCGGCGGCGACGCCACCCGCATCAACTCGGTCAACTACACCATCGGGGACGATTCGCAGCTGGTCAAGGATGCCCGCACCCGGGCGTTCAACGACGCCAAGGCCCGCGCCGAGCAATACGCGCAGTTGGCCGGACTGCACCTCGGCAAGGTTATCTCGATCTCCGAGTTGAGCGGCAAGACGCCCCCCACCCCGCTGCCAGGCACTCGCGGGGCCGAGATGGCGGCCGTGCCGCTCGAGCCGGGCCAGCGGACCGTCGGCTTTTCGGTGACGGTGGTCTGGGAGCTCAACTAACCGGCAGGGGCGATGTCGACCGGGATGCCGTTGAGCACAGCGGTGCCCGACAGCGGGTCCAGATGGTTGCCGTCGTTGAGTTGATTGACGTTGACGCCGGGCTGGCTGGCCGCGAGCTCCTGTCCCGTGCCGCCGCGATCATGGCCCCACCCGTGGGGCAGCGAGACCACCCCGCGCCGCATCCCGTCGGTCACCTCGATCGGAGCCAGTAGCTCGCCGCCCGGGCCCTTGACGACGGCCGTGTCGGTGAGACCGAGGTCGGCGGCGTCGTCCGGGTGGATCTGTAGCGTGCATCGGTTGGTGCCGCCGGACAGCGCGGGCACGTTGTGCATCCAGCTGTTGTTGGAGCGCAGATGGCGCCGGCCGATGAGCATGAACCCGTCGGCGCCTCTGCCGAGGGAATCTCGCAACCGCGCCACATCAGCGATCAGCGGCTCCGGCGCCAGTTCGATTCGCCCGCTTGGGGTTCGCAGCACCTCTGGCAGCCGCGGTTGTAACGGCCCAAGGTCGATGCCGTGCGGCGCCGCCTCGAGTCGCTCCAGCGTCAGCCCGTCGGGGTTGGCGCCGAACGCATCGCCGTAGGGCCCGAGCCGAAGCATCATGTCGAGGCGTCGTTCGTATCCGGGACCGGGACGAAGCATTGCGGTGAGTTCGTCAACCCCTCGGCCGGCCACCGGTGAGTCCGGGTCCGCAGTCTCCTTGGTCAGCGTCCTCGCAATGACCTGTTCGTCGACGAGCGCGGGATCGCCGTCGGTACCCATGCCGTACAGGATCAGGGCGATGCGGGACAGGATCTCCGGCTCGTCGGGCCGCCCGCCCAGCGGCAGCGCGGGCGGCGAGTAGCGCACGTTGTTGCGCACCGCGAGATTGTTCAACGCGAAGTCGAAATGCGCGCTGCGCGCCGGCGGTGGCGGCGGCAGGATGACATCGGCGTGACGGCTGGTCTCGTTGAGGTACGGATCGATGCTGAGCATAAAGCCGACGCTGTCGAGCGCGCGGTCGAGCCGATCGCCGTCGGGGGCCGAGAGCACGGGGTTTCCGGCGATGGTGATCATCGCCTTGATCTGACCTTCGCCGGGGGTGTCGATTTCCTCGGCGAGCGCGGCGGCGGGCAACTCGGACAGCGCCTCGGGGTATCCCGAGACGCGGCTGTGCCAGCGTCCGGTCTTGAACCCTCGCCCGGGTTTCGGCGGCCGCGGCGCCGCAACGGCCGCGCCAAGAGGAAACATCGCCCCGCCCGGGCGGTCGAGGTTTCCGGTGAGGACGTTGATCACGTCGACCAACCAGCTGCCGATCGTGCCGAATTCGACTGTGGAAGTGCCGATTCGGCCGTAGACGGCCGCGGTCGGAGCCGCCGCGATCTCGCGAGCCAAGACGCGAATCTGGTCGGCGGATACCCCGCAGTGGGAAGCGACGGCGTCCGGTGAGAATTCCCCGGCCAGCGCGCGAACCTCCTCGACACCGGCGACGTGCTCCCCGATTCCACCGAGATCCGGTGTGACAAGGCCTTCTTCGAACATCACGTGCACGACGGCGAATAGCAATGCAGCGTCGGTGCCCGGTCGCGGAGCGATGTGCCGATCGGCGCATTCGGCCGTTCGCGTGCGGGCGGGATCGATGACGACGAGCCTGCCGCCCCGCTTGCGCAGCGCCCGCAACTTGCCGGGGAAGTCGGCTGCGGTGGCCAAACTGCCGTTCGACACAAGGGGATTCGCGCCGATGATGACCAAGTAGTCAGTTCGGTCGAGGTCCGGCACAGTGAATGCGACCGGGCTGCCGAACATCAGGCCCAGAGCGACGTGCTTGGGCATCTGGTCGAGCGTGCTCGCCGTGTACACGTGACGGGTGCCGAGCCCGCGGACGATCAGTGGTGAGTACAGACTGCCGGCAACCGTATGTGCGTTGGGGTTGCCCAGGTACACCCCGACCGATGCCCCGCCGTGCTCGCGGATCACCTCCCCGAGGCGGTCCGCGACGACGGCGTACGCCTCATCCCAGGTGGCCTCCATCAGCACGCCGTCACGCCGGATGAGTGGCCCCGTCAACCGGTCGGGATCGTTGTCGAGCTCGCCGAAGCTCGCCCCCTTCGGGCAGATGAACCCCGCGCTGAAGACGTCATCGCGGTCGCCGCGGGCGCCGGTCACCCGGCCGTCGGAGATCGTGAGCGTCAGGCCGCAGGTGGCCTCGCAAAGAGGACAGATCCGCAGGGCGGTCCGGGTATCAGCCATTCCCGCATTCTGCGCCTGGCTATAGCAGCCCGTAAACCTTGGGGTCCAGCGTGCCGATATAGGGCAGGTCGCGGTAACGCTCGGCGTAGTCGAGGCCGTAGCCGACGACGAACTCGTTGGGGATGTCGAAACCCACGTAGGCGATGTCGACGTCGGCGCCCACCGCGTCGGGCTTGCGCATCAGCGTGCAGACGCGAAGCGACCGCGGATGCCGGGTCGCGAGGTTGCGCAGCAGCCAGGACAAGGTCAGCCCGGAGTCGACGATGTCCTCGACGATCAGCACGTCGCGATCGTTGATGTCACGGTCGAGGTCCTTGAGGATGCGCACCACCCCAGATGACGACGTCGACGACCCGTACGAACTCACGGCCATGAACTCCAGCTGTGTCGGCAGCGGAATCGCGCGGGCCAGGTCGGTGACGAAGAAGACCGCGCCCTTGAGGACCGTGATGAGCAGCAGGTCTTGTCCGTGAGAAGTGATCTGCTCGGCGTAGTCCCCGCCGATCTGTGCGCCGAGCTCTGCGACCTTCTCCTGGATTTCGCCCGACGAGAGCAGCACCGACTTGATGTCGCCCGGGTACAGCTCGGCAGATTGCGCTGGCACGACCACAGCGTGCCATGGGACCCCGTCCACGACCAACGCGGCGCCCTTACACCGGCTCGGTGTGCAGCGTCAGCGTGCCGTTTCGGCGCCCGGCAATCAACCGCCGGCTGCGCAACGGCGAACCGACAGCCACGCCGCCCTGCCCGCGCCACGCAGTGACCAGGCTGGCCACGCCGCGGATCTGCTTGTCGGTGAGATCGCTTGCCCCGCCGGCAAGCAGCCACCCGCGAATAACCCTGCGCCGGATAGCGTCCGGCAGCGCCGCCAACCATGCGACGTCGAGACCGCCGGCAATTCCATTCTTGCCCGCGCGGACGTCGGCCAGCGCCCGCTGCGCCAGCTCATCGAGCGCAGCGGTGTCCTCGCGCAACGCGGTCGCGGTGCGGGCCAGCGCTTCGGCGACCCCGCCGCCGAGTACCTCCTCCAGCAGCGGCAGCACCTCGTTGCGCAACCGGGCGCGGGTGAACCGGCGGTCGGCGTTGTGCGGGTCCCGCCACGCCGTCAAGCCGAGCTCGGCGCACGCCGCGTGGGTGTCGGAGCGACGGACGCCAAGCAACGGCCGGTACCACGGCGGGTCACAGGGCTTCATGCCCGCGATCGAGCGGGCGCCCGACCCGCGGCCGAGCCCCAGCAACACGGTCTCGGCCTGGTCGTCCAGCGTGTGCGCCAGCAGCACCGGCGCGTCGCCGCGGGCACCGTCGAGAGCGCGGTAGCGGGCGGCGCGGGCCGCCGCCTCGGGACCGCCGGCCGTGCCCACCTCGACGCAGAGAACCTGGGCGTCAACGCATCCCAACGCTTTCGCGTGGTCACGGGCCGCGGCTGCCACGACCTCCGAGCCGGGCTGCAGCCGGTGGTCGACGATCAGTGCGGTGGTCGGTTTCAACGAGGCCGCGACCGCGGTCAGCGCCAACGAATCTGGGCCGCCGGACAACGCGACACACCACCGCTGCTCGCTGGCGGCGTGCTCGCTGACGAACGTCGCGACGGCCCGCTGCAGCGCCGCTACAGCACCCTGTCGATCCATCGCTGTGGCTCGCCGATTTCCGTTGGCAGTGGCAGGGTTTCGGGACCCGACCAGATGGCGTTGAACCGGGTCATGCCGACCCGGGACACCACATGGTCGACGAAGGCCTTGCCGCGGGTGTACTGGCTGAGCTTGGCGTCGAATCCGAGCAGCGCCCGCACTACCCGCTGCACAGGCGGCTGCCTACGCCTCCGCCGCTCGTCGAATCGGCGCCGAATGGTGGCCACCGACGGCACCACCGCGGGACCGACCGCGTCCATCACGTGGTCGGCGTGGCCCTCCAGCAGCGTGCCCAGCACCAAAAGCTGGTCAAGTGCCTTGCGTTGCGGCTCGGATTGAATGGCCCGCAACAGCCCGATCACGCCGCTTGAATTCGGTTCCGGCTCAGCTCCATTGGCAACATCGCGGCGGCTGCGGACGAACTCGGCCAGCCGTCCGATCATCTTCGCGACGTCCTCCCCCGCGTCGTTGGTGAGCACCGCAAGCGACCGCGACATATGGTCGGCTAACCAGGGATTGGCCTTGAACTGCACGCGATGGGTCACCTCGTGCAGACACACCCACAGCCGAAAATCGCTTGGCTGCACGCGCAATTGGCGCTCAACAGCGATCACGTTCGGGTACACGAGAAGCAGCTCGCCACCGCCCGGGCCGAACGGGTCGTACTGCCCCAGGATGCCCGACGACACATACGCCAGAACGGCGCCGGTCTGCGCGCCGGTGATCCGCCCGCTGATGAAATTCGGCTTGGCCCCGTTCTTTTCCGATCCACCGGTCATCACCTGCATGGATTGGGTTGCAGCACGGACCCATTCGCCGCGGTCGACAATCCGGGCCTCGGGAATTGCCACACCTTCGCTGAGCCCGGTGACCTCGCGCACCGGCATCTCGGCGCTGCGGGAGGCTTCGGCGAGTTGTTCGATGACTTGGCGGAGGGTGTAGTCAGTGGCCGCTGGGCCGGGGCGGGCCAGCTTGGCGCCGACATCGGCGGCGAACTTCCAGTCGACGGCGCGACCGACTGTCAGCCTGGACTTGGTCGCCGGGCTCATGTGCTGCACCCACACGACCGCAGCGCGGCGGACAGGGCGTCGATCGCTGTGCGACCCGTCGGTCCCGCGTTATTGGAGATGAACGCGAACGTCAGCACTCGACCGCTGGCGTCGGTGACGATGCCGGCCAGCGAGTTGGTTCCGGTCAACGAGCCGGTCTTGGCGCGCAGGTAGCCCAGCGAGGCTCGGCCCGCGTCGGTGTCCCCGTAGCGGTTGGACAGGGTGCCGCTGCCGCCCGCGATCGGCAGCAGATCGAGGAGCGGCCGCAGGTCGGGCTGGTCGTTTCCGGCGGCCGCGTTCACAACGCCGTCCAGGGTCTCGGCCGTCAGCCGGTCATCGACCGACAGCCCGCTGGAGTCCAGCAGGTGTGCGCGGCCGGTGTCGATCTTCGCCTTGTCCAGCTGGCTCAGCACTGCCCCGACGGCGCCGTCGAAGCTCTGCGGTCGGTTCAGTTTCGCCGCGACCTCCCGGGCGATCGACTCGGCCATCACGTTGTCGGAGTTGTTCATCATCTCCCCCAGCCGCTCCAACAGCGGCGGCGACTGCACCGAGGCGATCTGCTGGCCCCCGCGCAGTCCGGTCGGCAACACCGTGACGGTGGCGGGGTCGACCCGCAGCGCAACGGCCAGCGCTCGACCGGCGTCCTGCGCCGGGGTGGTGGAGCGCCCCGAGTCGACGCTCACCGGCTGGGTGCGGCCGCAGTCGAGCATCACCGCCTCCATCGGTGCGACGTCGCCGCCGTCGATGTCGGCGGGGTCCCAGCCGGGCGCCGTGGTCGGTCCGCTGTAGGCGCCGACGTCTACCTGCACCCTCGTCACGTTGACGCCGCTGCCGCGCACCTGGTCGGCCAGGTCGCTGATCCGTGCGGCGTCCCGGTACCACGTGGCTCCCCCCTTGGGGGCCGCCGACAGGGTTGGGTCACCGCCACCCTGGAGCACGATCAGTCCGGGCGAGGTTGTCTGGTCGGCCGCCAGCACCCGCGTCGTGAGCCTGGCGTCGCGGTCCAGCGTCAGCAGCGCCGCTGCGGTGGTGAGCACCTTGTTCGTCGACGCCGGTTGCATCGGCACGTCGGCGCCCTGTGCCCACAGCTGAGAACCGGAGGCCGCGTCGGTGATCCGGCCGGTCACGTTGCCCAGGTTGGGATCGGCGGCCAGCGGTGCCAGCAGCGCCGCCAGCCGGTCAGGCGTCGGCTTCGGGGCGGAGTCAGCGACGGGCACCACACCGGGTTTGGCGGTCACCGCTGGCGGGGCGGGCTTCACGGCCTGGGCGTCGCTGGAGTTTCCGGAGCTGAGCACGGCCGCCACCGCGACCACGGCGGCAACCGCCGATAGGACCACCACCCCGATCACCACATGGGTGGATCGCCGCCACCGAATTGGCCGCATGACTCTCCTGATCTATCGACCGCCGCCTTACAGCAGCGTATCGCTCCACTAGGGTGAGCCCCGTCCCTCAAGACCGGAGCACAGGGCAAGGAGCCGCAGCGGTGCAGTTCGACGTAGTCATCGAGATCCCCAAGGGTTCGCGCAATAAGTATGAGGTCGACCACGACACCGGCCGGGTGAAGCTCGACCGCTACTTGTTCACCGCGATGGGCTACCCCACGGACTACGGCTTCATCGAGGACACCCTTGGAGAGGACGGGGATCCGCTCGACGCGCTGGTGCTGCTGCCCGAGCCCGTGTTCCCTGGGTGCATCGTGGAGGCCCGCCCGGTGGGTATGTTCCAGATGACGGACGAGGCCGGCGGTGACGACAAGGTGCTGTGCGTGCCCGTCGACCCTCGCTGGGACCACGTCAAGGAGATTGGCGACGTGCCGTCGTTCGAGCTGGAAGCGATCAAGCACTTCTTCGTGCACTACAAGGACCTCGAGCCGGGCAAGTTCGTCAACGCTGCCGACTGGACCGGCCGGAAGGATGCGGAGGCAGAAGTGCTGCGCTCGGTTGAGCGGTTCAAAACATCCGGCCACTGAGCGCCGTCGCCCTACACGATTTAGCGCGGTCGTAACATGCCGTAACGCGCCCGTGGCTTGCATTTCCGATCATTCTGGTGTGTTGATGCACCAGGGGATCGGCCTCGATCGTTTCAACGCGATGCCGATGCGGCGGGCCGTGCACGCCGTCTACGAGTGCTGCTACAGCGTGCCGCTGGCCGCCGATCTGGCCCGCGGCCGTGCCTATGACAACCACGACGAGCTGTTCCGGGCCGCCGACGCGCTGCTGTTCGGCCTCGCCGAGGACTCCGTCGACACGATCCTGCAGGCCTACCCGGACATCGGCCGTCGACCGGGAAGCGAAAAGTCACATGCCGAGCAGTGCGCCATCTGGTGCGACCGCCCCGAGGTGATGGATCGGCTCGGCGCGGCGTCGAAGCGCTACCTGGAACATTTCGGCTTCGGCTTCGTGATGTTCGTCAACGGATACACGGCCGACGATGTGCTGGCGACGATGACCGACCGCATGCTCAACGACATCGACACCGAGCGCAAGATCGTCCGCAACGAGCTTGCCCGGATCAACCGCACCCGGCTGGGGCGAATGCTGGGACCCGAAGGCGGCTACGACAACTGGTAAGTGATCGAGATGCCCTGCGCCACAAGGACGTGCCGCACCCACATCTACCCAGGCAGGGACCCATTCGCCACACCGAGAGGCTGGTGTGACCGCAGTGAACCGCCCGGTGCTGCTACGTGGACTGCCAATCCCCTATTGCCGTGTCCTGCTTCTTGCCGAACTCGGTGACCAGGTCAGCCGGTGCCGGATCGTTTGGCGGCCCATCGAATTCGATCATCGCGGCGGTGTTCCCCTCGGTGAAGGTCAGCACCGTCACCGATTTCGACCCGTTCGGCGACATGCCGGAGACCGTCTGTCCGCCTGTACCCACAGCGACGGTTTGGGTCTTCCCGTTGGCGACCTTGGCCGCCGCGTCAAATCCACCGACCGCAGCGCTCGCAGCCTGCGCGTCGGGCAGGACGAGGATGGTGCTGGTGATCTGCATCCCGCCATTCCGGTGGTTGTACACGGCGGTGACGCCGGGCTGGCCGTTCGGATTGAAGACGAGCGGGGCCGCGGAGTACGCCTGGGAATCGGTGACCAGGTTCGGATCGACGGGCAGGGTGCTGTAGTCACCGGATGCCGCTGCAGCGGAACCCAAACCGCCAATGGCCGCACCGATCGTCACCGCGGCAGCGGTCAAGGTGCGCACCATTACTTTGCGAATGTTCATAGCGAAGACTCCAATCGGGCCAATGTCAGCACGGGTAGCAGGCCCATCCGCGCCAGCCGTCGCGCCAGAACCAGCCTGGGCCGCAACCCCTGCCTCCGGTCCCTCCGACGCAGTCGAGCATTTGCACCCCGGGCGTCTTCGGCACCGCCGGTTGTATGTACACGTGCGGATCCGGGTTGGTCTGCGCCGCGGATGCGGTCTGGGCGGTTAACACCGACCCGGCCATCGCCGCGGCCATCACAAGAACAGTTGCAAATTTGCGCATCGGATTGATCCCCCATTCGTCTGGGAATTCGTGACGAACAAACGGTACGCCGCAGTTCGTGGCCTGTTGATGAAATCGAAAGAAATTGAACGGCGTTCGGCAATTGCAGACCTGAAATTTCGCGACCGCTAATTAGATTCGACGGGTCCCTCGTAACGACGGCGGAACTCGTCGGCCGATACCGGCCACTGTTCGCCGCGCTCACCGCGCACTATCCAGCCGCCCGACTCGGCTGCCGCCGTGCCCTCGAGGGTGTCCACCGTCTCGTTCGGGCGGGCCGGCCGCGCGGAGACGAAACCGGCTCTGCGCCAGGACCGCCCGTCGACGTACTCGTAGGTGGCGCGGAAGATGTCGTCACGGACCGACCATCGGGCACCATCGTCTTCCACCACCCAATCACCCGGTCCCGCCCGCATTTCATACCCGGTCCCCGACGTCCACGTCCACGCCGCGTCGCGCCGCTCGGCGGTGACCACCCCTACTCGGCGATACCGCCGCCACGTGGGCACCGACCGGTAGCCCAGTTCGCGCAGTTGCAAGAACGTCTCGACGAGACTCGTCAACGCCGAGCGTAGAAGCTCGGGGTTGCCCTCCACCGTCGCCCAGTCGGTGAGGTTGGGATGGGTCTTGTGCTCGTCGTCGCGAGTGCATCCGTATTTCCAGCCGGCTTTCCTGTAGTACCGGCACCAGTCCTCGTGTTCGGCGCGGGCCATCGCCAGCGCCGCCTCCCGGTCAAAGCCCATCGCCACCAGCTGCTCCAACGGGCCCGTCGGCGGTATCGACGGCGCGTCGGTGGCGGCGGCGTCCTGATCACCCCACGTGTGGCCGCCGATCTGCTCGACGAGCCACAGCGCGTTGCGAACCTGGCGACGGTTCGAGCCGCGATAGAACTCATCCAGTTCGCTCCACGGCCGACGCGACGGCGACGCGCCCCCCACGGCTCGTCGATATCGCTCGTGGATGAGCATCGCTGCCCGCTCCCACGCGTCGTGGACCTGCCCGGCAGGAAGGTCCATCGTCAGCCGGTAGGTCCGCATCCCTTCGAGGCCGGGTTGCTCACCACCGGCGCCCGCCGCCTTTGGATTCCACGCGAACACGGGCATGTCGGGAAACCGCATGGCCAACCGCGTCGCGATCGTCGGGTCGACCGGCGAGCCGAAGTTCGGGTCGGCGTCGACGAAGATCACCACGCACGAAGCGGACTCACTGCTCTCGCCGACCAACCGCATCAGCACTGACATCGACGGTGCTTCGCCGACCGCGTCGATGTGGTCACCCCCAGACGGCATGCCGAGCCGCTGTTGCCGGTGCAGATGATCGGTCCGGTACTCCTCAGCGGACTCGGCGACCAACGTGATGCGCGGTAGCGTGTCGGTCGCGTCCTCGCCACCGAATGCTCGCTCACGCCGGCGCTGTTCGAGGTCGGCGCACAGGGCCAACGTCAGCGGGGACGACCCGCACACGAGAATGCGGGCGATGCGGCCGCTTGCGGTGATCTCGTCGAGCAGCCGCCGCGCGGTCACCTCGTACTTGCCCACCGCGTCCGCAGCCCACCGCGCGTCGCTGCCGCCGAATTGCTGTGCGCGCCAGGCGGTGGCATACCAGGGATCGTCGATGCGCACGATGAGCGGCACCCGCCTGTCGACCCCGCGCGCCGACCTGGCCTGCCCGATGATGTTCAGCCTCGTCAGGTTCGTCGATGCATCGGCGTCAAGCAGGTACAGGCGGTGCAACTTGTGCCACAGCTGGACGGACTCGATCTGCTGCGGCGCATCGAGGTCGGCGGCCACTACTCTCGCCCCGTTCCTGCGAGATTCCTGTGCGTTGGGCCCGGCGGGATCGTGGGTGACGAGGATCAGTTGACTGTTCGGCTCCAACGTTTCAGCCACGGCCTTGACCATCGAGCGCGAATCGTCATCCACACCGACGACGACCGTCACCGAGCGCGCCGCGCGTGCGCGAACACGATCCACTTGTGTCCGAAACAGCGCCACCGCGACGCTCGCGACCCCGACGAAAATCACGCCAAGCGCAGACAACCGCGCGAGGTCAAGCGCCACCGGGATTGGCGCCGGGCAGATCCGACTCGCCAGGTTGATCTCCGAGGTGCCGCCCCTGATCAGCTGCGCGGTCCACATCACCGCCGTAATGAACATTGGGTGCGCCGGGTCGTGACAATCCCAGTACGACGCCATACCCAGCAGGCAATTCATCGCGGTCAGCCCCAGCACGATGCTCAACGACACGCTGCCCGTGCCGACCGTAGGGCCGGACCGGTAACTGACCACACCGAGCACGATGATCGCCAGGGCGACAATGCCGATCGTCGCGCCGGATCCCGGTCGACCGAACCACTGCAGCACCGCGGGCGCGTCCTCGCGAGCGGCCGGGTGCACCGCCAGCACTGCCAGGTACGCCGTTGTGGCGACAACAAAAGTCAGCAACACCGCCCGCAGGACGCGCACTCGACCGATCCTCGTCCAGCACCCGGTCGGTAGAGACCGCTTTTCGCGTTTTCACACACATTGTGAACGGGTGTCGCAATACGCTAGGCCGGTTGCTGATGTGTTAGCTGGGGCGTAAACGCATGTCGCGGATCTTTCTGAGCCATTCCAGCCGGGATAACCGGCAGGCTATTGCCTTGCGGCAGTGGCTGATCGAACAGGACCCTCGGCTGGCAAACGAGATCTTTCTCGATCTCGATCCGGATACCGGGATCCGATCCGGCATGCGCTGGAAGGAAGCACTGCGGCAGGCGAGCACTCGCTGCGAGGCGGTGATCTGCCTGATCTCCCCGAATTGGGGGGCCTCGCCCGAGTGCAGGACGGAGTATCGCTTCGCCGAGTACTTGAACAAGAGGATCTTCAGCGCCCGGATCGGCGAATTGGAGGAGGGGGACGACCCCACGACCGAATGGCAGCAGATCGACTTGTTCGGCGACGGTGCCGTCACCGAGGTCGACATCGGCGACGGCGGTGTCGTGCCGTTTCTGACCGAAGGCCTGTACCGATTGCGCGACGGCATCGTCGGGGCGGGTATCGGCGCCGAGTCGTTCGTGTGGCCGCCACCGCACGATCCGGAGCGGGGCCCGTATCGAGGCTGGGAACCGCTCGAAGAGGTCGACGCCGCAGTGTTTTTCGGTCGTGACGCCCAGATCGTGCGCGGACTCGACGCACTGCGGGGGATGCGGCGGTCCGGAATCGAGACGCTGTTCGTCGTGCTTGGTCCGTCCGGGACCGGTAAGTCGTCGTTCCTGCGCGCCGGGTTGCTGCCACGACTGCGCCGCGACGACCGTGATTTTCTCTTGCTCGACATCGTGCGCCCACAGCGCAACGTGCTGACCGGCGATACCGGGCTGGCCAGGGCGATTCACGCAACGCGCTCGCGACTCGGCCTGGGTACCCCGAACCTGGGCGAGATCAAAAAGGCCTGCCTCGCGGGCGAGGCTGACCGCGTCCGCGAGTGGCTCTCAGAGGCGCGACACGCTGCCGCCGAGCGGACGCTGAGCACGCCAAGCGAGCAGTCGGCGCCGACGTTGTTGCTGCCGGTCGACCAGGCCGAGGAGTTGTTCAGCGCCGACGCCGGCCGTGAGGCAACGCTCTTCCTGGAGCTGATCGCGCGGTTGGCTGGGAGCGGGTTGATCGTCGCGATCACCATCCGCAGCGACTTGTACGAACCCTTACAGACCGCGGTGGAACTCGCCGACGTCGGCAGCGTCCTGTTCGACGACCTCAAACCAATGCCGCGCACGCAGTTCAAGGAGGTCATCACGGGGCCCGCGACCCGCTCCACTGCGGGTGGGCATCCGCTGATGGTCGAGCCTGCCCTGGTGAATCACCTGCTGGAGGACTGCACCGAGGGTGGGGACACCTTGCCGTTGCTGGCGCTGACGCTGGCGCGCCTGCACGAGGACTACGCGGACGACGGGACATTGACGCTGCCGGACTACCGCGCGATGGGCGGGATGAGAAGCGTTGTGCAGTCCGAAATCGACGGTCTGCTTTCCCGGGACGGCGAGCGGCGCGACGCGGAGTTGCGGTTGCTGCGGCGCGCTTTTGTCCCGTGGCTGGCCACTATCAATCCCGACAGTGACCAGCCCGTGCGGCGCGTCGCGCGTTGGAACGATCTGCCGCGCGAAAGTCGGCCGCTGCTTGAGGGATTCGTTGCCAGGAGACTTCTGGTCACAGACACCCGCGATGGCGAGGTTGTCGTGGAGGTGGCCTTGGAAAGCCTGCTGCGACAGTGGGATGAGCTGGCCACGTGGCTGGCCGACGAGCGCGAGGACCTCAAGGAGGCCGATTACCTCGAACGCTCCGCCAGTGCCTGGGAGGAAAACGACCACGACGACGCATGGCTGCTCGAAGGGACACGGCTCGCGGAGGCCGAAACCCTCACCGCCAAGCCGGGATTCCGCGATCGGCTAGCACACGTCACCGATTTCGTTGTTGCCTCCCGACGACGGGAACTCGACCGGACGGAAGCCGAAAACCGGCGTCGGGCAGCCGAATTGCAGGCCGCAAAGGATCGCCAAGAGGCCGCCGAGGCGCTGGCGGCCGCCGAGACCACGGCCAGGGAGAAGGCCCAGGCGTATGCGACCGTGTTGCATAAACGGTCCCTGGTGCTGCGCATCGTGCTTGCGGTCGCGCTGTTGGTCGCGGCCGCCGCGGTGTACGGGTTCGTGATGGCGACCAAGGCAACCCACACGGCCCAGGAGCGCACGCGTGAGGCGCTTGGGCTGAGGCTGAGCTACGAGGGTCAAAACATGCTTGAGGGAATCCTAGGCGGCGGCGACATTCGAGCGCTTTCGCAAATCCTGGCCGCGCAACGGATCATGCCCGACAACATCGGCGGACTGTTCACGGCGGCGGTAATGCGAATCGACACCAACACGATCATCCAGGCGGACGCCCCGATCATGGACGTGACCTTCAGCAGCGACGGCAAGCGCATCGTCTCCGGCAGCGCTGACCACACGGTGCGGGTGTGGGACACCAACACCGGTCAGCCCGTCGGCCCGCCGATGATGCAGAACACCGCCGTGACCGATGCGGCGCTGAGCGCAGACGGCTCCGATGTGGCCTTCGTCAGTGCCGACGACAGTGTGCGGGTGTGGAACGCGGCCACCGGGCAACCGCTCGAACAACCGATGGTGCAGAACACCGCGATCACGAGCGTCGATCTCAGCAACAACGGTCAGCTCGTCGCCTCCGGCGGCACGAACGGCACGGTGCGCGTGTGGAATGCGACAACGGCGGCGCCCATCACGGCGCCGATGAGCGGGCAGGCCAGCGCGATCACCACCGTCGCGTTCAGCGACGACGGGCACCGCGTCGCAGCCGGCGATGCCGACGGCACCCTGCAGATCTGGAACGCCGACACAGGCCAACCCGTCGCACCGCCGGTGAAGGGCCACATCGGCGCCGTCACCACCGTCGCGTTCAGCGACGACGGGCAGCGCGTCGTGTCCGGTGGAAACGACCACACGCTGCGGATGTGGAACGCCGCCACCGGCCAGCCCATCGGGGGGCCGATGATCGGTCATATGAACGCGGTGACCAGTGTGGTGTTCAACCCCGACAGCAGCCGCGTCGCCTCCGGCAGTTTCGACGGAACGCTGCGGATCTGGGACGCCAGCACCGAACTGCCGGTGGCCCAGCCCATGACCGGTCACGTCGGGGCCATCAACGCGGTGGCGTTCAGCCCGGACGGCCAACTCCTGCTCACCGGCGGCGCAGACGCCACGCTTCGAGTATGGGACGCCGACGTGGGGCCGCAACCCACCGGCACCGGGGTCGCGGGCGCCCCGTCGGTGGTGACCAGTGTGACGGTCAGCACCGACCGTCACCGGGTCGTATCCGGCAACCGCGATGGCAGCCTGCGGTTGTGGGATGCCGACAACCGCGCCCTGATAGGCACATTGACCAACGGCCGTGGTGCCGCCGTAACCAGTGTTGCCATGAGTCCCGACGGAACGAGCATCGTCTCCGGGGCAGCGGACGGCACCCTGCAGAGGTGGAACACCGAAAACCGCACTCCCGTGGGCGATGTCATCGACGCGCACCACGGCGCCGTCACCGCCGTGGTGTATAGCTGGGACGGGAAGAGCATCGGATCCGGCGGTGCCGACACCACCGTGCGGGTTTGGAACGCGGACACCGGCGATGCTATCGGTAACCCGTTGACGGGTCACACCGATGCGGTGCTTGCGGTGGCGTTCAGCCCGAAGGGACACCTGATCGTCTCGGGCAGCAAGGATATGACGCTTCTGCTGTGGGATGTCGGCTCCGGCAAGCCTGTTGGTGGCCCAATGACGGGACACACCGACGCGGTCACCGATGTGATGTTCGGACCCGGCGGAGGACGCATCCTGTCCCGCAGCGACGATCACACGATGCGGCTATGGGACGCAACGAGCGCGGCGCCCGTCGGCTCGCCGATGAACGCCCACAACGTCTACACCCTTGGCGTGTCCTTCAGCCCAGACGGCCAGCAGCTGCTCTCCACTGGACCGCCGAGCGCCAACAGACGGTTGTTCCCTCCACCGGCCCTTGATGCCTGGGCAACCCTGTTGTGCGCCAAGCTCACTGAGAACATCAGTCAGCAACAGTGGCACGACTGGGTGTCGGGTGACATCGACTACGTCGAACTATGCCCGGGTCTCCCCATCGCGCCGAACGGCGGCACATGATGAGCGTAGGTTGCACAACCTGCATTACGAAGCCCCGGCCTGACCGGTTCTAATCAGGCAGAATCCAACGCCTCATTCTCGGAGTTCCGCACGCGGGTTTTGTACAGGCTGGCCACAGTCGTGATGATCAGCGTCACGACAATCACCCCGAGGGACAGCAGCGTCGGGATCTCGGGCACGTTGACGTGCTCACCATTGTTGATGAACGGCAGCTCGTTCTCCTGCATCGCATGCAGGAACAGCTTCGCTCCGATGAAGGCCAGGATGAACGCCAGCCCCTGGGACAGGTAGACCAGCCTCTTCAACAGGTCACCGAGCAGGAAGTACAGCTGCCGCAGCCCCATTAACGCGAACACGTTGGCCGCGAACACCAGATACGGCTCCTGGGTCAGCCCGTAAATCGCCGGAATGGAGTCCAGCGCAAAGATCAAGTCGGTTGTGCCAAGGGCGACGATGACCATGAACATCGGTGTCATCAGCCGCTTGCCGTTGGCCTTGATCCAGAGCTTGAGACCGTCCCACGTGTCGCTGGCGTTCAAATGTGTGCGCGCGAAGCGGACCACGAAGTTCTCGGCGTCGTCGTCGTAGTCGGTATTGCGGGCCAGGTTGACCGCGGTGTAGAGCAAGAACAGCCCGAAGATGTAGAACACCCAGGAGAACCGGTTGATCGCCACGGCACCAACCGCGATGAAGATGCCACGCAAGACCAGCGCCAGAATGATGCCGACCAGCAGCGCCTGCTGCTGGTAGATCTTCGGCACTTTGAAGCTGGCCATGATGATCAGCAAGATGAACAGGTTGTCGACCGACAGGCTGTATTCGGTCAGCCAACCGGCGAAGAACTCCAGCCCGAACTGGCTGCCGTGCGCTAGCCACACAAACCCGCCAAAAAGAACCGCGAAGGTTACATAGATCGCTAAATAGATCGCGCACTCACCCGGCGTTGGTTCATGTGGTCGCCGTCCGATGTACACCACGTCGAACAGCAGGACGGCGATCGTCACACCCAGGGTGATGATCCACTCGAGTTGGGTTACCTGCATACAGAAGCCTCCGGCAGTTGGTCAACGCCGGAGGTCTCTCCCACCGCCACGACGATCTGCGGGCGGTCCGCAGTACCGGTCGTCCGATTGAGGGTCGACGTGATGACGACACTGCGGCGAAGGAATACTCCCCTCCGCTCCCAATTCTGCCAGCTACGCGCCCATGATCGGAATTGGGGGCGAAAGAATCTACGGTTACACCCATGGCCGACATCCAATTGCCTGGTGTTTTCGGGAGCATGCAGCCCGTTCTCGAGCACTGGGGCTACCTGGGGGTCGGCGGGATGCTGTTTCTCGAAGACTTCGGTGTCCCAGTGCCCGGCGAGATCATGCTGATCTCCGCGGCGATCTTCGCCGGCGCAGGGCAGATGAACATCGCTGTGGTATTCCTCGTCGGGGTGGTCGCCGCTGTCATCGGCGACAACGTCGGCTTCGCGGTCGGCCACTTCGGCGGCCGCCCGCTCGTCGAGCGCTTCGGCCGCTACATCTTCCTGACCCCGCAGCGGCTCGATCGAACGGAGGCCTTCTTCAACCGGCACGGCGGCAAGATCGTCACCGTCGCCCGCTTCGTAGACGGCCTGCGCCAGCTCAACGGTCTGCTGGCCGGCATCGTCGGCATGCCCTGGCTGAAATTCCTGGGCTACAACGCGCTGGGCGCGGTGTTGTGGGTGGGCACGTGGGGCGCGTTGGGATATCTCGCCGGCGAGAACATCGTCGAGATCTACGACACGTTGGAGCGCTACAAGTGGTATGTGATCGGAGCGGTGGTCGTCGTTGTCGCAATTGTGATCATGCGCCGCGTGCGACATGCCCGATCAGGCGGATGAGCCGAGCCGAACCCCTTAGTACGTTGTAGGCGTGACAGCGGATCCTCACTCGGAAATCCCCGCGCAGTACCTGCTGTCTTCGTCTGCGCCCGCACCGCGCACGCTCATCGACATCCTCTACGACACGGCGGACCGCTATCCCGATGCGCCCGCACTCGACGACGGCGAGGTGCAGCTCACCTACGCCGAGCTGATCAGTGACATCGAGGAAAGCGTCGAATGGCTCGCCGCCCGCGGCATCGGGCGCGGCGACCGCATCGGCATCCGGATGCCGTCGGGCAGCTACGCGCTCTACGTCGCCATCCTTGCGACGCTGGCCACCGGGGCCGCATACGTGCCGGTCGACGCCGACGACCCCGGAGAGCGGGCCGAGTTGGTGTTCAGCGAGGCGAACGTGGTGGCGGTGATCACCGAGCAAGGGCTGGTGCGCGCGGCCGGCTCGTCGCGGGGATGGCGCGCCGCAGCGCCGCTGGGCCGTGACGATGCGTGGATCATCTTCACGTCCGGATCGACCGGCACCCCGAAGGGCGTCGCGGTCACCCACCGCAGCGCCGCCGCATTCGTCGACGCGGAAGCGCAGATGTTCTTGCGGGACAACCCGATTGGACCCGGCGACCGGGTGCTGGCCGGCCTGTCGGTTGCGTTCGACGCGTCGTGTGAGGAGATGTGGCTGGCCTGGCGGCATGGGGCCTGCCTGGTTCCCGCTCCGCGGTCGCTGGTACGCAGCGGCATGGACTTGGGCCCGTGGCTGGTGTCCCGCGACATCACTGTGGTCTCTACCGTTCCGACCCTGGCCGCGCTGTGGCCGGCCGAAGCACTGGAGGCGGTGCGGCTCCTGATCTTCGGCGGCGAGGCGTGCCCGCCCGAGTTGGCCGAGCGGCTCGCGGTCGACGGCCGGGAGGTGTGGAACACGTACGGCCCGACCGAGGCGACGGTGGTGGCCTGCGCCGCCCGCGTGAAGGAAACCGGGCCTGTCACCATCGGGCTGCCGCTGGCCGGCTGGGACCTGGCCGTGGTGAACAAGGACGGCATCCCCGTCGACATCGGCGAGGTCGGCGAGCTGGTCATCGGCGGCGTGGGACTGGCCCGCTACCTGGACCCGGAAAAGGACGCCGAGAAGTACGCGCCAATGCCGACGCTGGCGTGGGAGCGGACCTACCGCAGCGGCGACCTGGTGCGCCTCGAGCCTGACGGCCTGTTCTTTGTCGGCAGGGCCGACGACCAGGTGAAGGTCGGCGGCCGCCGGATCGAGCTGGGCGAGATCGACGCCGCGCTGGTGAATCTGCCAGGCGTCAGTGGTGGCGCGGCAGCGGTGCGGCGCACGGCCAGCGGGACGCCGCTGCTCGTCGGCTATGTCGCCAGCGCGGATCCGTCGTTCGATCTCGCGCGGGCGCGCAGCACCCTGGCCGAATCGCTGCCCGCCGCGCTGGTCCCGCGGCTGGCACTCCTCGACGAGTTACCGACCCGCACCTCCGGCAAGGTCGACCGCGACGCGCTGCCGTGGCCTCCCCCGGGGGAAACCGAAGAAGAAGCCCCGGAGTTGAGCGGGACGATGGGCTGGCTGGCCGGGCTGTGGCGCGAGGTCCTCACCGCGCCGGTCGACGGGCCGGAAGCCGACTTCCATGCGCTGGGCGGTGGATCGCTGTCGGCGGCGCAGCTGGTGGCCGCGATGCGGCGGAGGTATCCGCAGGTGACGGTCGCCGACCTGTACGACCATCCACGGCTCGGGTCGCTGGCTGGCTACCTCGACGAACTCGAGCCGCCGCCGCACATCGAACCGCGCGTGGTCACGCCGACGCCATGGCTGACCCAGGCCGCCCAGGTCGCGTTGTCGCTGCCGCTGGCCACGCTGAGCGGCATGCAGTGGGTGGTCTGGCTGGCGTTGATCAACGACGTCGTGGCGGCCCTGCACCCGATGCCGTGGACCGTTCCGATCGGCTGGTGGTGGGTCGTCGCCGGGTTTGTGCTGTTCGTCAGCCCGCTGGGCCGCATGGCCATCGCCGCGTTCGGCGCACAGATTCTGATCGGCGGCCTTGAGCCGGGCACCTATCGGCGCGGCGGCCCTGTGCACCTAAGGGTGTGGGTCGCCGAGCGGCTCGCGGAGGCCAGCGGTGCCGAGAACCAGGCGGGGGCGCCGTGGTTGGTGTACTACGCCCGCGCGTTGGGCAACAGGGTCGGCAGGGGCGTGGACCTGCACTCCACGCCCCCGGTGACCGGGATGCTGACCCTGGGGCATCGCTGTTCCGTCGAGCCCGAGGTCGACCTGTCCGGGCATTGGATCGACGGTGACCACTTCCATGTGGGTCGGATCACCGTCGGCAACGACGCCACCATCGGTGCCCGCACCACGCTGCTGCCCGGGGCGGTGATCGGTAAGAACGCCGACGTCGCCCCCGGCTCGGGGGTGGTCGGCAAGGTGAAGAACGGGCAGTACTGGAAGGGCTCACCCGCAGTGAAATCCGGCAAGGCACGCCACCCCTGGCCGGATCACCGCCCGGGTCGGGCACCGTTTTGGGTCGCGATGTACGGGGTGACGTCGATCCTGCTGGGCGGTGTGCCTCTGCTCGCGCTCGGCGCCGGCCTGGCCGTGATCGGCTGGGGCATCCGCGGTGCCGATTCGTTGAGCGAGGCGATCGCGCCGGCCGCGCTGTGGACGCCGGCGGCGACCCTGGCCGCGGTGGTGACATATGCGGCGTTGACCGTGATTGGGGTGCGGGTGCTGTCGATGTGGCTGCCCGAGGGCTACCACCCGGTGCGAAGCCGCGTGGGGTGGCAGCTGTGGGCGACAGAGCGCCTGATGGACGCCGCCCGCAACTACCTGTTCCCGATCTACGCCAGCCTGCTCACACCGTGGTGGCTGCGCATCCTGGGCGCGAAAGTGGGCCGCGGAACGGAGATTTCGACGGCGCTGCTGGTGCCGAAGTTCACAGTTGTCGAGGACGGCGCGTTCCTGGCGGATGACACCATGGTCGCGTCGTACGAACTGGGCGGCGGGTGGATCCACGTAGCGAAGGCGGCGATCGGCAAGCGCGCCTTCCTCGGGAACTCGGGCATCACCCAGCCCGGGCGCCGCGTGCCCGACGACGGTCTGGTTGCGGTGCTCTCGGCGGCGCCGCATAAGGCCAAGGCGGGTTCGTCGTGGCTGGGCAGCCCTCCGGTTCGGTTGCGCCGCAAGCCGACCGCGGCCGACGCGCTTCGCACGTTCCACCCGCCGCTGCGGCTCAAGATGCTGCGCGCCATGGTGGAAACCTGCCGGATCATCCCGTTGACGGTGACGTTCGCACTGGGCGTCGCGGTGCTGTTCGCGTTGCAGTGGCTGGCGACAGAATTCGGCTGGCTGGTCGCCGCGCTGGCCGGCGGCGTGGTGCTGCTCGCCGCGGGAACCATCGCGGGCGGTATTGCGGTCATCGCGAAATGGCTTGTCGTCGGCCGCATCCGGGCGATCGAGCATCCGCTATGGTCGTCGTTCGTCTGGCGAAACGAGGTATCGGACACCTTCGTCGAGACGGTCGCCGCGCCGTGGTTCGCACGCGCCGCCGCCGGCACCCCGGTGATGAACCTGTGGCTGCGCGCACTGGGCGCATCGATTGCCCGTGGTGTGTGGTGCGAGACGTACTGGCTACCCGAGGCGGACCTGGTCACCCTCGAGCAGGGCGCCACCGTCAACCGCGGCTGCGTCGTGCAGACCCATCTGTTCCACGACCGGATCATGCGGATGGACACCGTTGTGCTGGAAGAGGGTTCGACTCTGGGGACGCACTGCGTCGCTTTGCCCGCGGCGCGGATCGGTGCCGCCGCGACCGTTGGCCCCGCCTCGTTGGTCATGCGGGGCGACGAAGTGCCACCGTCGACCCGCTGGCAGGGCAACCCGATCGCACCCTGGAACGCGTTCCGCAAGAAGCGCGGCGACCGACCCGAACCGGCCAAGAAGACTGCAGAAAGCGCCGCGTGAGGGCATCTAAGAAGACGGCGAAGAAAGCGTCGTCTGGCGGACACCAGCGCTGGGGGCACCTCCCGCTCGTAGGTCAGGGGGACGAGCTGAGGAAATCCCAGCCTCCGGTCATCGACCCGTACCTGCCCTCCAACGGCAATTTCGGCTACCGAATTTCGCGATACGAGCTGGACCTGGAATACAAGGTGTCGATCAACCGGCTGTCCGGATCGGCCACGATCACCGCGGCGACGCTGGCGGCACTGCGCACCTTCACCTTGGACCTTTCGGATGTGCTGACGGTAAATAAGGTGTCGGTCAACGGCCGGCGGCCCGCACACTTCAAGGCCGAGGGCGGCAAGCTGCACATCGCATTGCACGATGCGCTGCCCGCCGGCGCGGCGATGACCATCGTCGTGCGCTACGGAGGCACCCCGCGGCCGATCCAATCCTATTGGGGTGCGGTCGGTTTTGAAGAGCTGTCGAACGGAGTCCTGGTCGCCGGCCAACCGAATGGGGCCGCATCGTGGTTCCCCTGCGACGACCATCCCAGCGCAAAGGCCAGCTTCAACGTTCAAATCAGCACGGAGAGCGCCTATTACGCACTCGCCAACGGCGAGCTGCTGAACCGCCGGGCACGCGCGGGCATGACCACCTGGACCTACGAACAGCCCGAACCGACGTCGACCTATCTGGTCACGCTGCAGATCGGCATGTACGGCAGGCATCGCATCGCCAAGAACGGCGACCAGATGCACGCGGTGCTGCCGGACCACCTGCGTGGCAACTTCGAGTACGACTTCGGCCGTCAGCCGCAGATGATGAAGTTGTTCGTGAAGCTGTTTGGACCCTACCCGCTGTCAAGCGGCTACACGGTGGTGGTGACCGACGATGAGTTGGAGATACCGCTGGAAGCGCAAGGTATTTCGATCTTCGGCTCCAATCACTGCGACGGGCAGCGCAGCGCGGAGCGGCTGATCGCGCACGAACTGGCGCATCAGTGGTTCGGCAATTCGGTCACCGCCAAGCACTGGCGCCACATCTGGCTGCACGAGGGCTTTGCCTGTTATGCCGAGTGGCTGTGGTCGGAACACTCAGGCGAGCGCAGCGCCCACGAGTGGGCCCGCCACTACCACCGGCGACTGACCGATTCACCGCAGGATCTTCTGCTGGCCGATCCGGGACCGCGCGACATGTTCGATGACCGGGTGTACAAGCGCGGCGCGCTCACCCTACACGCATTGCGGCACCGCATCGGCGACGAGAATTTCTTTGCGCTGTTGCGGGATTGGACGATGCGTCACCGGCATGCCACCGCGGTCACCGACGACTTCACGGGTTTGGCCGCCAACTATGCTCGCGAGTCGCTGCGTCCGTTGTGGGACGCGTGGCTGTACTCGACCGAGGTGCCCGCGCTGGACGTCCCGGCGTGACCGACGCGGCAACCCCGACAGGTCCGGTCACCCGCGGCAGCGTCGCCCGGGTCGGCACGGCGACCGTGCTGTCCGCCCTGTGCGGCTATGCGGTGCTGTACCTGGCCGCCCGCGACCTCGAACCGGCGGGCTTCTCGGTGTTCGCCGTGTTCTGGGGGGCGTTCGGCCTTGTCACGGGTGCGGCGTTCGGCCTGTTGCAGGAAGCCACCCGCGAGGTTCGGTCGGCGACCTACACCGGGGACGTTGACGGTCCTTGCACACATCCGATGCGGGTGGCGGCAATGCTCGGGATTGCCGCCGCAGCCGTGATCGCGTGTAGCTCGCCGCTGTGGTCAAGCCACGTGTTCGTCGAGTCGCGACTCCTGAGCGTGGGGCTGCTGAGCGTGGGCCTGGCCGGCTTCTGCCTGGTGGCCACGTTGATGGGCATGTTGGCGGGAGTGAACCGGTGGTCCGAGTACGGGTCGTTGATGGCGACCGACGCGGTAATGCGGGTTGTTGTCGCGGCGGCGACCTTCGTCGTGGGTTGGGGGCTGGTCGGCTACCTGTGGGCGACCGTCGCCGGATCCGTGGCGTGGCTGATCATGCTGATCGCTTCCCCGGCCGCGCGGGCTGCCGCGCGCTTGCTGACACCTGGCGACACGATGACGTTTCTGCGCGGCGCTGCGCACTCGATCGCGGCGGCGGGCGCGAGCGCGATCCTGGTGATGGGCTTTCCCGTGCTGCTCAAAGCGTCATCCGGTGACCTCGGCGCCGCTGGCGGCGTGGTGATTCTGGCCGTGACGCTGACGCGCGCGCCGCTGCTGGTGCCGCTCACGGCGATGCAGGGCAACTTGATCGCCCACTTCGTCGACCAGCGCACGCATCGGTTGCGCGCGCTCGTTGCGCCTGCGGTGTTGGTGACCGTCCTGGGCCTGCTCGGGGTGCTCGGGGCGTGGCTGCTCGGCCCGTGGCTGGTGCGGGAGGCGTTCGGTGCCCAATACGATGCGGACGGCGCACTGCTGGCATGGCTCACGGCAGCCGGCATCGCGATGGCGCTGCTGACGTTGACCGGCGCCGCGGCGGTCGCGGCCGCACTGCACCGGGCATATGCGGTGGGCTGGGTGTCGGCAACGGTCGCGTCCGCGCTGTTGTTGCTGCTGCCGCTGAACCTCGAGACCCGCACGGTGATCGCCCTGCTGTGCGGGCCCACGGTGGGAATCGCCGTACACCTGGCCGCGCTGGCCACGTCGTCGCCTGACTGACCGTGTAATTTTGTGGGCATCAATACCCCGGACACGCGCTACCACGACGTTTGGATCGTCATCCCGGCCTTCAACGAGGCGACGGTGATCGGCGACGTCGTCGGGGACGTTCGCTCAGTTTTCGATCACGTCGTCTGTGTGGATGACGGCAGCCGCGACGACACAGGGGATCTCGCGCTGCGGGCAGGGGCGCATGTGGTGCCCCATCCGGTGAACCTGGGCCAGGGGGCGGCGATCCAGACCGGCGTCGAGTACGCACGCGCGCAGCCGGGGGCGGCGGTGTTCGCCACCTTCGACGCCGACGGCCAGCACCAGGTGAAGGACGTCGTGCGGATGATCGACCGGCTCACCGCCGAGGATCTCGACATCGTCATCGGCACCCGGTTCGCCGACCGGGCCCCCGAGCGGATGCCTGCGCTGCGGCGGCTGTTGTTTCCCCTGCTAGCCAAGCTCAGCCCGGCCAGCCGCAAACTTCGCCTGACCGACTCGCACAACGGGCTGCGGGTGTTCAACAAAACCGTCGCGGACAGGCTGAACCTCACCATGACCGGCATGAGCCACGCCAGCGAGTTCATCTCTGTCGTCGCCGAAAACCGCTGGCGTGTCGCCGAAGAGCCCGTCGAGATCCTCTACACCGAGTACTCCATGACAAAGGGACAGCCGCTGGTCAACGGCGTCAACATCATCGTCGACGGCTGGCTGCGCGGAAGGATGCACCGATGAACTGGATCCAAGTTCTGCTGATCGCGTCGATTGTGACCCTGCTCGTGTATCTGTTGCGGTCTCGGCGCAACGCACGGTCGCGCGCCTGGGTGAAGGTCGGCTACGTGCTGTTCGTGATCGCCGCGATCTACGCGATCATCCGGCCCAACGACACCACCGTGGTGGCGAACTGGCTGGGCGTCGCCCGTGGTACCGACCTGATGGAGTACGTACTGATCATCGCGTTCGTATTCACCACGCTCTCCGCCTACATGCGGTTCAAGGACCTCGAGCTGAAATACGCTCGGCTGGCGCGGGCTGTGGCGCTGCAAAACGCCCGGGTTCCCGAAGACGGCTAGCCGATTCCGTTGAGCAGCGCGGCAAGCAGCTGAATTCGCTTGTCCTCGATCTCGGGTTGCGGCAGGACGGCGCGCACGATCGCCGCCCCGTCGAAGGTGTTCGTTACGATCGCCACCAGCGCGGTGAATGTGTCCTCAGCGAACCGATCGGCTCCAGGCAGTGCCCTGGCGGTCTCGTGAATGTTGGCGGCGTACTCGGTAAGCACATCTTGCAAAGTGACCCTGAGCTTTTCGTCGGTGCGCGCGGCGATCAAGAGCTCGTACATCACGGTGTTGGTTGAGTTGGCGGTGACATCCCGCAGGACCGTTAGCGCCGCCTCCGTAGCCGGCTGGTCGGCCCGTATCTCCGCCACCCGCTTTGTGAACAGGTCGATCTGGCGCCGCATCACTTCGCGTGCCGTGGCCGCCATGAAGTCACCCATGGTCGCGAAGTGGCGGAACAGCGCGCCGTCGGACACCTGCGCGCGCTTCGCGATCACCGCCGCCGAGGCCCGCGCATACCCGACCTCGGTGATCGTGTCGATGCTGGCGTCGAGCAGACGTGCAACCGTTTCCTCACGGCGTTGCTGCTGCGTTCTTGCCATGTCAGGCAGGGGTTTTCGTGGCCTGCAAATGCCCAGAACCCGCTCGCAGGAAGCGGCCGGACTTCACCGTCTGACCGTAGCCATCGCAGAATCGCCCGTTGCGGTAGACCACGGTGCCATTGACCCCCGTTGCGACGACGGCCTCGTCGTTGCGGTTGACCATCCGGGACAGCCCTCCGTAGAACGGGACCTTCTCCTCGTGGTAGCGATCAACAGACGCGTCCAGGGCCGCCGGATCGATCACCACGAAGTCGGCGCGCTCGCCCTCGCGCAACGTGCCCGCGTTGAGGCCGAACCAGTCGGCGACCTCGGCGGTTAGCCGATGAACCGCTCGTTCGATGCTGAGGAACGGTTGGCCCGCCCTGTCGGCGTCGAGCGTGCGGCGCAGCAGTCGCAATGCGAAGTTGTAGAACGCCATGTTGCGCAAATGGGCACCGGCATCGGAGAAGCCCATATGGATGGACGGCTCGGCGGCAAGCTTGTTGAGTTGTTTGGGTCGATGGTTGGCCACGATGGTCGTCCAGCGGACATTGCGCTCGCCGTTCTCGACCAGCACGTCTAAGAATGCATCCAGCGGGTGCAGCCCGCGCTCGTCGGCGATCTGCCCGAAGCTCTTGCCGACCAGCGTCTTGTCGGGGCATTCGACGATCGTCGCGTCGTGAAAGTCGCGGTGCCACAACGATGGTCCCAGCTTGATGCGATCGAACTGACGCCGGAACCGACGTCGGTATTCGGTGTCGGCGAGTAGTTCGTTGCGCTCCAACTGATCGCGCAGGTGCAGGGCCGCGGTGCCCGCGCCGAACTCCTCGAATACGGGCAGATCGATTCCGTCGGAATACAATTCGAACGGCACCGGCAGATGCTGAAACCGCACGAGTGAGCCCAGAAACTTGTTGAGCAGCCGCGTCCCGGGCCCGAAGACGTGGACCGCACCCGGCGCCGACTTGGCATCGGCCGACACCAGCAGGCTCATCCGCACCCCGGGACGCCGTCCGAACAGCCGACTGCTGGACAGGAAGAACAGGATCGCGGAGATCGGGCTCTTGACGTCGGGTGCGCTCTGCAGAATTCGGCGGCGCCTGCGCAGCACGGCGATCAGCTTCCGGCGTTCCCGCCACGTCGCGAACGTGGACGGCAGTGCCCGCGAGCGGAAGCGGTCACCGTCGAGCTTGTCGATGGCGGCGTCCATGCCCGACATGCCGAGCAGGCCGGCGTCGAGCGCCTGATCGAGCATGGCGGCCATCCGATCCAGTTCGGCGTTCGACGGCCTGACGTCCTCATCGGTGGCGCGGGCCAGACCCAACACCGCTGTGCGCAGGTCCGAATGGCCGAGCATCGAGCTCACGTTGGGCCCAAGCGGCAGATGGTCGAGTACACGAACATATTCGGCCGGCGTCGACCAAGTCTTCTTGGCCTCCAACGCGCCGAGGACGTACTTTCGCGGCACCGCCTCGACACGGCTGAACAGATCGGCGGCGTCCTCGTTGTCCGCGTACACGGTCGACAGCGAGCAGTTGCCCAGCAACACCGTGGTGACGCCGTGCCGCACCGATTCCCGCAGTCCAGGGTCGAGCAGCACCTCGGCGTCGTAGTGCGTGTGCACGTCGATGAACCCGGGGACGATCCACTTGCCTGCCGCGTCGATCACGTCGGGGCAGCCGGTCTCGTCCAGCAGCTGGGCGGACACCGCCGCCACGATGCCGTCGCGAATGCCCAGCGTGCGGACCTGCGGGGCGCGTCCGGTCCCGTCGAACCACAGCCCATTGCGGATGATCACGTCGTAGGTCATGCCAGCGAGCCTACAACAGACAGTAAGTACTTACAATCTTTCTTGCCGACTCGGCGACCTGTCAGTTACTCCGGAAGTAGTCGACCGTACGGGCGACGCCCTCGGCAAGATTCACCCGCGGCCCCCACCCGAGCACCTGTTTCGCAAGGCCGAAATCCAGACTGGACCGCCTCAGGTCGCCAAGCCTCGCCGGGTAGAACTCGGGTTCATCCGGCGCGTCGGCGGCCTCCGCGATCACCGAATGCAGTTGCCGCACCGACGTTTCCACGCCGGTGCCGATATTGAACCGCTGACCTCCCCCGGCCTCACCGCCGGCCTTGACGAACGCATCGACCACGTCGTCAACGAACACGTAGTCACGGGTGTCGGTGCCGTCGCCGAAGATCTTGGTCGGACGGCCCGACAGCAACGCGCGCGAGAAGATCGCCACAACGCCTGCTTCTCCATGCGGGTCCTGGCGGGGGCCGTAGACGTTGCCGGGTGCGATGTGCGAGCAGTCCAGACCGTAGAGGTTGCGGAACATGTTGAGGTACACCTCGCCGCATACCTTGCCCGCGGCATACGGCGATGCGGGATCGATCGGGACCTCTTCGCTTGTCGGGAAGGTAGTGGGCGCGCCGTAGATCGATCCACCGGACGACGTGTGCACCACCTTGCGGGCGCCGGCCCGCCGCGCGGCCTCGGCCAGGCGCACCGTGCCCACCACGTTGATGGTCGTATCGTTCTGCGGGTCCGCCACGGAGTGACGGACGTCGATCTGGGCGGCCAGGTGGTACACCACCTCGGGTTGGGTTTCGGTGAGCAGGCCGATCAGGTCGGCGTCGACGACGTCGGCTTTGGCGAACTCAAAGTCGGTGCTGCGCTCGGCCTCAACCATGTTCTCGCTGCGGCCAGAGCTGAGATCGTCGAGCCCAATCACGCTGTGCCCGTCCGCCAGCAGGCGGTCTACCAGCGTTGATCCGATGAAGCCGGCTGCCCCCGTCACCAGTGTTCGCACCGGCACACCATACCGATGAGGCCCATCCGCCGCCCCGGACCGTACAGTCGCCAACGATGAAATGGGTCGCCCGCACCGCCGCAGTGCTGATCGCGGTGCAGTTTGTCATCCGGGCGGTGTTGGCGTTTCGCGGCTACTTCTATTGGGACGACCTGATCCTCACCGGACGCGCGGGCACGCAGAACCTGCTCTCGCCCGGCTATCTGTTCGACGACCACGACGGCCATGTCATGCCCGCAGCGTTCCTCGTCGCCGGCGGCATCACCCGGCTTGCGCCGTTGAACTGGATCGGACCAGCCGTCAGCCTCGTGGTGCTGCAGGCACTGGCATCGCTGGCGCTGCTGCGGGCGCTGCACGTCATGCTCGGCTGGCGCCCGGTGCTGCTGGTCCCGTTGGCGTTCGCATTGTTCACCCCGCTGGCGGTGCCGGGGTTCGCATGGTGGGCGGCCGCGCTGAACTCGCTGCCGATGCTGACCGCGCTGGCGTGGGTGTGCGCGGACGCCATACAGCTGGTGCGCACCGGCAATCGGCGCTATGCCGTCACTGCACTGCTCGTCTACCTCGGCGGGTTGTTGTTCTTCGAGAAGTCGGCGGTCATACCGTTGGTCGCGTTCACCATCGCGGCCCTGTATTCGTATGTGACCGGCGAGGGCTCCGCATTACGCACCGTATGGCGGCGCGGAATCCGGCTGTGGGTGCCGTCACTGGCCTTGACGGCGGCCTGGATTGTCGTCTATCTCGTCGTGGTGGACCAGAAGCGGTGGAGCTTCGACGTCGCGATGACGTGGGATCTGTTGAGCCGCTCGGTGACTCATGGCATTGTCCCGGGTCTGGTTGGCGGGCCGTGGGATTGGCAGCGGTGGGCGCCTGCGTCCCCCTGGGCGACACCACCGGTTGTGGTGATGGTCCTTGGCTGGTTGGCGCTGGCGACCGTTGTCGCACTGTCGGTGATCCGCAAGCAACGCATCGGCTTGGTGTGGCTGGTGGCAGCCGGGTATGCGGTGGCATGCCAGATCCCGATCTATCTGATGCGGTCGTCACGGTACACCGCGCTCGAGCTCGCCCAGACGCTGCGATACCTGCCGGACCTCGTCGTGGTGCTGGCGCTGCTGGCCGCTGTCGGTCTGTGCGCGCCCAACCGCGAGGGGTCGCACTGGCTGGACGCATCTCGGGTTCGTACGGCTGTAACAGTCAGTCTCACAATGCTTTTCGTGGTGAGCAGCCTGTACTCGACGGCGACCTTCCTGACGATCTGGCGGGACAACCCCGCCCAGCCGTATTTGCAGAACGCGCGGGCGGGCTTGGCCGCCGCCCACGAGGCAGCCGACGCGCCGATGCTCGACCAGGAGGTCGATCCGCTGGTGTTGCAGCGCGTCGCGTGGCCGGAGAACCTCGCCAGCCACATGTTCGCACTCCTGGGCGACCGTCCGGAATTCGCCAGCACCACAAGGCAACTGCGGATGCTCGACATGACCGGACGACTGGTCGACGCGAAGGTCACCTGGGTGAGGACGATCGTTGTGGGCCCGTCCCCGCAGTGCGGCCACTTCGTCCAGCCGGAATTCCCGGTGCGCATGGTCCTGGACGGGCCGCTGCTGCCCGCGGACTGGACCGCAGAGATCAACTACCTGGCCAACAGCGACGGATCCTTGACGCTGTCGCTGTCGGAGGGAACCGAGACCAAGGTGCCGGTGCACCCCGGGCTCAACCGGGTGTACGTACGGCTGCCGGGTGCGGGCAATGAGATCAACGCGCGCGCCAATACCGCCGCGCTGGCGGTGTGCATCGCGTCCGGACCGGTCGGATTTCTGGCACCCCGGTAGTTCGGGCCAGCAGCCGAGCCACCTGGGGGAATCGAACCCCCGACCTATTCATTACGAGTGAATCGCTCTGCCGACTGAGCTAAGGTGGCGTGCCCTTCCGACGAGAGCTCGCGCGAGGAGCATTCGGCATCGGGCGCAGGTGAGTTTACAGGTCCGAGCGCAGTGCCTGGCCCACGGTGGCGACCAACGCATCGACCGCGAACTTGGGCTTGACGTTGGTGGCCAGCGCCGCGCGGCACTCCAGCACGGCCTCGATGCAGCGCAGCAGCTTCTCCGGCGATGCGTGTGTGGCCATCGCAACGATGCGGTCCCTCATGTCAGGATGGTTGGCCTGGATCTCGCCCGCCCCCGACGACACCAGAAGCGCGTCGCGGAAGTAGGTCGCCAGATCGATCAGCGCCCGGTCCAACGCGTCCCTCGAAGCCCGGGTCTGGCGCGATTTCTGCCGTCGCTCAAGGTCTTTGATGGCGCCCGTCGTGCCGCGCAGGGTGCCCGCCGTGCCCTTGCCTGTCCCGCCGGCGCCCAGCGCAGTGCGCAACTCCTCCGTCTCGGCCTCGTTGCGGCCCTCGGTCAGCGCCCGCGCCTCGGCCTCGGCCGTCGCCACCAACTCCTCGGCCGCGGCGTACGCGCGCGACGGCGTCGCCGCTTCGCGCGCCAGCCCCAGCGCCCGCTGCCGTCGCTCGCGCGCCTCCTCATCGGTTGCCAGCCGCCGCGCACGTCCGACGTGCCCGCCGGCCACCGACGCCGCCCAGTGCGCCTGGTCGTCTGCCAGGCCGTCGGTGTCCACCAGCACCCGCGCGATCGCGTCCACCGGAGGCGTCACCAGCGCCACGTGCCTGCACCGCGAACGCAGCGTGATCGCGATGTCCTCGGGGTCCACCGACGGCGCACACAACAGGAACACGGTCGACGGTGGGGGCTCCTCGACCACCTTGAGCAGCGCGTTCGCCGCGCCTTCGGTCAGCCGGTCGGCGTCTTCGATCACGACGATCTGCCATCGCCCCGTGGCGGGCCGACGCGACGCGATCTGCACGATGGCGCGCATCTCGTCCACCCCGATCGACAGCCCCTCCGGGATGATCCGCCGCACATCGGCGTGGGTGCCCGCCATTGTCGTCGTGCATGCGCGGCACTCCCCGCAGCCCGGCACGCCGTCGGATGTGCACTGCAAAGCCGCGGCGAAGCACAGCGCGGCGATCGAACGGCCCGACCCCGGCGGCCCGGTGATCAGCCAGGCGTGTGTCATGGTCCCCGTCGTGGCCGCGCTGTGAGTCGAATCACCGCGCGCGGCCCCCGCCGCAGCCACCAAATCGGCCTCGACCGCGTCTTGACCAACAAGACGCGAAAAAACACCGGTCATCGCGGATAACAGTAGTGCTGCGAACCGACACGTCCGTCCCACAGCACCCTTTTCGGTCCCCCCGGCCCGATACGGTTGTCGGATGACCACCGACGCCATTCCGATCGGGCGAATCAGCGCATTCGCCCGATGGGTGGCGCGCACCCCGTGGCCGGTGTTCACGCTCGGCATGCTGCAGGCCGACATCATCGGCGCGCTGATCGTGCTGGGCTTCCTCCGGTTCGGGCTACCGCCCGAGGACCGTATCCAGCTCCAGGACCTGCCGGCCTTCAACCTGGCGGTCTTCCTTGGTTACCTGTTCGTCTCGTTCACCGTCGCCTCATATCTGAGCCTGCGGCTGCTGATCCCTGTGATGCGCTGGCAGCGCAGGGACACGCTGCTGGGCGACCGGAACCTGGCCAACACCGAAATGGCCCGCACCCGCGCATTGAAGATGCCGTTCTACCGTTCGGTGATCAGCGTCACCAACTGGTGCTTGGGCTCCGTGGTGTTCATCGTGGCGAGCTGGCCGGTCGCGAGCAAGTCGGCGCCGGTCGTCGCGGTCGCCACCGCCCTGGGTGCCACGGCCACCGCGATCATCGGCTACCTGCAGTCCGAACGGGTGCTGCGCCCCGTCGCGGTCGCCGCGCTGCGCGGCGGCGTGCCCGAGAACTTCCACGCGCCCGGCGTCATCCTGCGTCAGGTCCTCACCTGGGTGCTGTCCACCGGCGTGCCAGTGCTCACCATCGTGCTGGCGCTGGTCGCCAGCAAGGTCGAGATCCTCACCGCCCCGGCAGACCGGCTGACCACGCCCATTCTGCTGCTCGCGATCGCCGCGCTGGTGATCGGGCTCGCCGGCACCGTGCTGGTAGCGATGTCGATCGCCGACCCGCTGCGCCAATTGCGCTGGGCCCTTGGCGAAGTGCAACGCGGCAACTACAACGCCCACATGCAGATCTACGACGCCAGCGAATTGGGTTTGCTGCAGGCCGGATTCAACGACATGGTGCGCGATCTCGCCGAGCGGCAACGGCTGCGCGACCTGTTCGGCCGCTACGTCGGTGAGGACGTGGCTCGTCGTGCCCTGGAGCGCGGCACCGAGCTGGGCGGCCAGGAACGCGATGTCGCAGTGCTTTTCGTCGACATGGTCGGCTCCACGCAGCTTGCCGCGACCAGGCCGGCGGCCGACGTGGTCAACATGCTCAACGAGTTCTTCCGCGTCGTCGTCGACACGGTCAACCGCCACGGCGGGTTCGTCAACAAGTTTCAGGGCGACGCGGCGCTAGCCATCTTTGGTGCGCCTATCGAGCATCCCGACGCGTCGGGCGCGGCTCTTGCCGCCTCCCGCGAGCTGCATGATGACCTGATTCAGGTGTTGGGCGAGACCGATTTCGGCATCGGGGTGTCGGCAGGCCGCGCGATCGCGGGGCACATCGGCGCCCAGGCCCGCTTCGAGTACACCGTGATCGGCGACCCGGTCAACGAGGCCGCCCGACTGACCGAGCTCGCCAAGCTCGAGGTGGGCCACGTGCTGGCGTCGGCCATCGCGGTCAGCGGCGCGCTCGACGCTGAGGCGCTGTGCTGGGATGTGGGCGAGATCGTGGAGCTGCGCGGCAGGGCCGCGCCCACGCAGCTAGCCCGTCCGCTGAATCTGGTGTCGCCCGACGAGGCGGAGGTCGGCGATGTCGCTAGCGACCTCACAGGCTAGCCGTGATCGGCGACGCGATCCGTGCGATTCACCCGGCCGCAAACGGCTAAGCCTTCCTGGCCGCCTTCTTGGCGCCAGGCTTCCGGGTGCTCTTCTTCGCGGTGCGCTTGACCGGGCCCCGCGCGCGACGATCGGCCAACAACTCGGCGGCCCTCTCGTCGGTGATCGACAGCACGTCGTCACCCTTGCGCAGGCTCGCGTTCGTCTCGCCGTCGGTCACGTACGGCCCGAACCGGCCGTCCTTGATGACCATCGGCTTGCCCGTCGCCGGGTCGTCGCCGAGCTCCCGCAGCGGCGGTGTCGAAGCACGTTGCCCGGCACGGCGTTTCGGCTCTGAGTAGAGCCGGACCGCATCGTCGAGCGTGATGTCGAACATCTGCTCTTCGGTGGTCAATGAGCGAGAGTCGCTGCCGCGCTTCAGGTATGGGCCATAGCGGCCGTTCTGAGCCGTGATCTCCTCGCCGGTGTTCGGGTCTACACCCACGACCCTCGGCAGCGATAGCAGCCGCAGCGCGTCGTCGAGCGTCACCGTATCCAGGCTCATCGACCGCAGCAGCGAGCCGGTTCGCGGCTTGGGGCCAGTCGGCTTCTTACCCTTCTTGGCCGGAGTGCCGGCCGCGCCATCGTCAGGCTCTTCAGGGGGCTCGGGCAGCACTTCAGTGACGTACGGCCCGTAGCGCCCGTCCTTGGCCACGATTTCATGCCCGGTCTGCGGGTCGGTACCCAGCGAGCGGCCTTCTTGCGGTGTGGCGAACAGCTTTTCGGCCAGCTCCAGTGTCAATTCATCGGGCGTGAGCGAATCGTTCAGGTTGGCCCGCTGCGGCTTGGGCTCGCCGTCATCACCGGCGACCATGCGCTCCAGGTAAGGTCCGTTCTTGCCGACCCGGACATAGATCGGCCGGCCCTGTTCGTCGTCGAACAGCTTGATGGAGTTGACTTCTCGGGCGTCGATGCCCTCGAGGTTCACCCCGACGAGCTTCTTGAGCCCGCCCGAGCGGGCGATCGACTCCGGCACGCCATGCTCGCCACCGAAGTAGAAGTTGTTGAGCCACACGGTGCGCTGTTCGTGGCCGGCGGCGATCTCGTCGAGCTCGTCTTCCATCGCGGCGGTGAAGCCGTAGTCGACCAGCCGGCCGAAGTGCTGTTCGAGCAGCCCGGTGACCGCAAACGCCACCCACGACGGCACCAGTGCGCTGCCGCGCTTGTGCACGTAGCCGCGGTCCTGAATGGTCTTGATGATCGACGAGTAGGTCGACGGCCGGCCGATGCCGAGCTCTTCGAGCGCTTTGACCAGCGAGGCTTCGGTGTAGCGGGCCGGCGGGTTGGTCGAGTGCCCGTCCGGCGTCAATTCGATCGCGCTGAGCCGCTGTCCTTCGGTCAGCTGCGGTAGCCGGCTCTCGGCGTCGTCCGCTTCACCGCCGGCGAGTTCGTCCACAGTCTCCACGTAGGCCTTGAGGAAACCGGCAAAGGTCAACGTGCGTCCGCTGGCGCTGAACACGACCTGCTGATCGCCCGCACTGCCGGCGATGCGCAGGCTCAGCGTCGTCCCTCGGGCGTCTGCCATCTGGGACGCGACGGTGCGCTGCCAGATCAACTCGTAGAGCCGGAACTCGTCGCCGTCGAGTTCGCGGCGCACCGCGTCCGGGGTGGCGAACGTCTCACCGGCGGGCCGGATCGCCTCGTGCGCTTCCTGGGCGCTCTTCACCTTGCGGGTGTACTGGCGCGGGGACGGTGAGACGTACTCCTCGCCGTAAAGCTGACGGGC